>JAJRVS010000211.1 GCA_024277195.1 Verrucomicrobiota bacterium
CCCACCTTTGCCGGCTCAAGCGATTCAATGGCTTGTATAAGTGCCTGAGCCAATCCCTCGCGACGAGTTTTTTCATACGCGATCCGCCCCGCAGAAGTGTCGCCCCCTTTGGGCGCGGTGTGGGTATGAGTTGCGCTGACCAACATTTGCTCCGGCTTCCACCCGGTCTTCTTTGCTGCTATCAACTTGGCTTCATCCGCCATCTCGCGGCCGACTCCAATAGCATCTATCAAGGCAATAACCACCCGCCCTTCGTCATTTTCAAAAGCAAGCGCGCGCACATGCAGCGGATCATGCACGTATTTGGATTTTCCCGAGCGCAGTTGCATCGGAAAAACGGTAGGCGAAATATCAACCGCAGCAGTCCCTGCACGGAGGCCTGATTGAGCTCGAACACCAGTGGATGTGCACAGAGCCAGTAACAATAGGTAGAGGAGGGTTTTCATCGTTTAGCAATCTCTTCTACTCGCTGTGATACGCAAGCATAATAGAGCGCATTCACTTTAACTGGCGCCCAAATAATCACCATTGCGAATTTTGCGTCTGAGTGTTAAAACTTATACCCAAGAAAACAACAAAACACAATTTCATGAAAATAAGCGAAATAGCATTCTCATGCTACCCAGTGACAGATATGGCCCGAGCACGTTCATTTTACGAAGGGGTGCTGGGGCTAACTGTAACGATGGACCACCAAGCGGAAAACCTCCATTGGGTGGAATATGATATAGGCTCTGGGACTCTCGCCATTGGTGTTGCCCCCGGAATGAATCCAAGCATGGAGGGCTGCAGTGTCTCCCTGGAGGTCGATAATTTTGACGAAGCGATCGCCGAACTGCAAGCCGCCAAGGTGGAATTTAACTTCGGACCAATAGAGACCCCTGTTTGTCACATGGCATTTGTCCGTGATCCTGACGGCAATTCTGTAGGCATCCACAAGCGTAAACCTGAGCATCCTTAATTCGAAAAATGACTTCCAACAATAAGGCTGCTTTTGTCCCCATTAAAAGAATGGAAAATGGAGCAGGATTTAAACGAATTGCCTGCAACCGATTGAATTTTCTCATTCAAAGATAATTCAATCGGAGATTGGCTGGCACTACGATTATCGAGGTAACCTTACAGACATTTCAAAAAAGAGAGCAGATCTGCCTTTTCCTCACCCGTTAGTGCAATCCCAAGAGTTAAATTAAAAAACTCTATGGTATCTTCCAAGGTCAGCAAACGACCATCATGCAAATAAGGCGGTGAGTCTTTAATGCCGCGCAACGGAAAAGTTTTAATCGCCCCGTCGGCATTAGCCATCCGTCCGTTGATGAGCACGGGTTCAAAAAAACGCTCTGTTTGCAGATTATGCATCAGTCCATCAGTGTAATAAGGAGCTTGATGGCAGCTAGCACATTTCGCTTTGCCGAAAAATATTTTCTTACCACGCATCTCCTGCTTGGTAGCTTTATCGGGATCAAGCTTGCCATCCCAACTCAGTTTCGGAGCTGGTGGAAAATCTAGAATTGATTGCAGCTCAGCCATGAAGTGAACCTCACTTCCCCGTTCTAATATACTCACCCCTTTTTTAGTGGCTATCACAGGGTCTCCGTCAAAATAGGCTGAACGCTGTTCGAATTCTGTAAAATCCTCAATACTCTTCAAAGCACGTTGCGAGCCGAATATCTGTTGCACGTTCACTCCACGAAGACTCGGAGTGTCGATCCGATGCCGGAACAATTGAGGTCTAGCGTCTCCTGCCAAATGAGTGGTCGCGTTGGTGTGGCCGTTCACATGGCAATCAAAACACGTCACTCCCAAACTCGGCCTGATACTACGACGATCACCTGTGAGGTTAAACTGTTGTTGCGCAACCGGCGAGACCAACAATCTCAATCCATCAAGTTGCTTAGGGTTCAAGAGCCCGTTGAAAAGCCGAAAGTAATTATCGGTGGTCACTACTTCGCCCTGTGACACATCACCTAAATCCGGGCGTGTGGTGAGATAGATCGCCGGAGGGTATTCCGGGAGAAATCTATCCGGCATGACAAAGTCCAAATCAAAGCGCTCGAGATCACGACCCGTTTGTTTCTTTAGTTCGGTGATATGATACTTCGGAAAGAGCATCCCACCTTCAGCATGATTAGGATGAGGCAGAGGAAGAAAGCCTTTCGGCCATAGCTGCTGCTTCCGAATTTCATCAGGTTTTAATCCTGATAATTCCTCCCAGGTCAAACCGTCTGAGAGTTTAACCCTCACTCCGGATTGCACTGGTTTACCTCTCGACATTTTAAAATCAGCTGAGGGTCGGTCAGACAAATCGTAGCGATTCTCAAGCAATATCTGGTGTTTATCCTCAATCCCCCCCTTCGCTGCTTTCATTCGCTTCACTACACTTTCAAAGCTTTCTGTGATCGCCACAGGGGCATAACTATTGGCTCCCCGCTCATGCTCATGTTTCTGTGCAAAACTAGGAAGAGCCAGCAGACTAACTGTGATGGCCGCACTAAAATATTTTTCTGCCACAAGGGATTTAATTCGATTATACTGATTGGTAGATTTGGTTTTCATTAACTTAATAGTTTGTGTTTGATTGAATCGGTGAGCTGATTGCTCTTTCCGTATGCAGCACAATCCCAGAAATTGATAAAACCCTCCAATTGATTATATTTATCTATTTAATAAATTTTTCTTATGAGCATGACATTACGCCAATTGGAATACTTTTTAATATTGAGTAGCAAATTGAATTTTAGAATTGCAGCAGAATCCTGCTTCATTACACAGCCCGCGCTCAGCAGTCAGATTAAATTATTAGAGGAAAACCTTGGTCTCCTCCTGTTTGAAAGAAATAAACAAAATGTTACCCTAACGTCCCAAGGTCATCGCATGGCAGAACGTGCTCGTCATATTCTATCAGCAGTAAACGACATGGAAGGTGAAGCATGTAATTTGCAAAAACCCTTCTCCGGCGAATTGAGGATTGGTGTTATTCCAACCATTGCCCCCTACATACTGCCCTCAGTGATTCCTGCCTTGAGTCATTCCTATCCAGACCTTCGGCTATTTTTACATGAACATCGAACCGACCGGCTAATAGAAATGATTCTCGACAATAAACTCGATCTTTTATTACTGGATCTGAATGTCGAATTGAAGGGGCTCTGCTCCTTAGCCTTGTATGATGACCCGTTTTTACTCGCCACTCCGTTCGGACATAAACTGAATACGAAGTCGGTCATTTTAAAAAAAGATCTCAAGGATCAAGAACTTCTTCTTCTCGAAGACGGTCATTGCATGAGGGATCATGCCTTGGATATCTGTGAATTCTCACAAGCCCGCGAGGCTCCTGATTTTCGTGCCAGTAGTTTAAGCACACTGATTGGCATGGTTGCAGCCGGAAGCGGAATCACTCTGCTCCCGAGCATCGCTGTAGAAATGGATGCTCAGATCCGAAAGACAGTTCAAATTCTACCCCTGACAAAAAACACCCCTAAGCGAACCATTGGGTTCGCCTGGCGTCCAAACTCATACCGAAGTGAAGAGATCCCTCACTATGCCAAAGTTTTTCGACAATACTCTCCAGCATGTGTAAGAAAATAGGGTCCTAGCTAAAGAATCTCGCCTTAATCGATAAGGGTCGTTTAATTCAAAATCCAGTTCCAGCGAAACCGCTACAAAATTTTTCGACTTATCCCATGGACTATCAAGTGAATGATTTTCCGATTACCTCCTCCAAGCTGTGCTCACCGCAAAGCCATCTTCACAGCCACTTGACGTTGGGGTGAGTTGATGGAACACTTTTAGCCTCGCTTTTTTATTATACCCGAACCCACCACCACCCCTTTTGCCCTATGTTGTCTGAATGGTTGCCGCAAGCCGGCGCAGAATCCTGGTCACCGCTATCCGCAGTGGTGGTGTTTTTTGCACTCATGATCGGTCATGTCCTGGCGGACTTTCCCTTGCAGGGCGAATTTCTCTCGATCACCAAAAACCGCAGATTCCAACCTCCGGCAGGCGGCAAATACCCCGTCACCCCGCGTTTGTGGATTTACTGCCTCAGTGTTCACTGCCTGATTCAGGCCGGCGCCGTGTGGGTGGTCACCACCAGCCCGCTGCTGGCATTCATCGAATTCATCGTCCACTGGCTGATCGACTTTGTGAAATGTGAAGGAGGAACGGGTTTTGAGTTTGACCAATGGCTGCACATTGGCACCAAAGTGATCTACGTGATTTTGATCTGGCAAGGCCTCATCAGCTTTGCTTGATAAGTGATTTGAAATTCATCGAGGCCAAGCCTTGTAATTTGGCGCAGCCTGACCGATTAGTTTCCCATGAAACGGTCGAATGCCTGCAGCTCTTGGATGACAAAAATGGCGATTTTTTTTGCCCTGACCCTCGGTCTGGTCATACTCACCTACCCCTCGCCGGGATTCAGTCAGACGGCTACGGATAAAACACCGGCAACAGAAGCTCCTGCAGAACCCGCTCCCAAAAAGGTCAGCCCAGCCGAAACAACTGCTCCTGCAGCTGATGCACCGGCAAAAACGGACAAGCCGATTCCCGCCAAATCCAAAGCTGCAAAAACAGTTAAGAAAACTCTTCCCGACGAAGACGATGCTTTTGAACAGATCCAATTGTTCACCCGGGTGCTGGAATTGGTAAGACAATCTTATGTCGATCCCGATAAAACTACTTATAAAAAACTGATCAGCAGTGCGCTCGAAGGCATGCTGGCCGACCTGGATCCACACAGCCAGTTCATGCACGCCAAAGTATTTGAGCAGCTCAAAAAAAACACCGGCAGCACCTACGAAGGGGTCGGCATCACTATTTCTTTTCGCAACGAAGTGCTGTCCATCGTCACCGTTCGTGAAGACGGCCCGGCGGCTCGGGCCAATGTGCTTCCCGGGGATCAGATTATCAAAATCAATTCCTTTCTGATCAAAGACGTCGGCTTGTCGGAAGCGGTGGCACTGCTCAAAGGCAAACCGGGAGAGAGCCTCAAGCTCACGCTGCGTCGCCCCAGCACCAAGAAGGTTTTTGAAGTCGAAATGGTTCGTGAAATCATCAAACAAAAAACGGTGAAGGACGTTCGCATTCTTGCCAAAACGCTAACGGGGAAACATAAAATCGGATACGCCCGCATCCTGCAATTCAGTGAACCCACCGCTGAAGAATTTTCTACCGCACTCGACAAACTGGAAAACCAGGGCATGGAAGCCTTCATTTTAGATCTGCGCAACAACCCCGGAGGACTGTTGCACAGCGCTATCTCTGTCAGCGGCGAATTTGTTGCCCCCGGGACTTTGGTTCTTACCACTGAAGGCCGCAAAGGGCTAGGCATCATCAAACCCTACCGCACACCAGGCAGCAAACGCCGCCAACGCACCTACCCCGTCGCAATATTGGTCAATCATTCCAGTGCCAGCGGATCTGAAGTGGTCGCCGGAGCTTTGCAAGACCTGAACCGGGCCATCATCGTCGGCGAAACCAGTTTTGGCAAAGGCTCGGTGCAGTCCATCATGCCGGTGGACAATGGCACCGCGGTGCGCCTGACCACAGCCAAATACTACACCCCGAGCCGCCGCACCATTCATGAAAACGGAGTATTCCCCAACATTGTCTCAACTCTGACCTCCGAAGAAGAGCAACAATTAATGCGTTGGTGGCAACGGGACTCGCTCTCTCCTGCAGAACGCAAAAAAGCAGAAAACTTCCACGACCGCCAATTGGATCGTGCCGTTGATGCGATGAAAGGTGCTTTGATTTATGCCCAACGCAAAACTGAAACAACTAAAAAATCTGTAGCTAAGGATGCTAAGAAAACCGCCCTCCCCGCTGTCACTAAAAAGCCTGAGCCAAAAGCCGTAAAAAAGAGCCCGCCCACCCCCAGCAAAACACCGGCTCATCCAAAGACTCAAAAAAAACCTGCTAGCACCGCTACGCCAAAAAAAACCAACTCGGTTCCCCCCGCCCAACCCAAGCCTGAAGAGAAAAAAGGTGACAAAACTTCACAATAAACAAACGGCGGAACCTCTGCCACTTGTTCTGGCCATCGAGACCTCCTGCGATGAGACCGCTGTTGCCATTGCCCGCGGCACCCAACAAATTCTGGCATCTGAAGTCGCCTCGCAAATAAAATTGCATCAACCTTATGGCGGTGTGGTTCCCGAAGTGGCGTCTCGCAATCACAACCTGACTTTGCCTGCACTGATCCGCACCGCGTTGAAGTCGGCCAATTTAAACATCACCCAAATCGACGCCGTGGCGGCCACAGCAGGCCCCGGATTAGCCAGTTCCCTGCTGATCGGCAATACCACCGGCAAGGCGCTGGCGTTGGCCCTGCAACGCCCCTTTTATTCCATCAACCACCTTGAAGGCCACCTGCTCTCGCCCTTCATCGGTAGCGAGGACGGGCCGCGCACTTGTGTCGCCCTGATTGTCAGCGGCGGCCACACCATGCTGGTCCACCTCCGTGGCATCGGCGACTACCAGCTGCTCGGCCGCACCCGCGATGACGCGGCGGGCGAGGCCTTTGACAAAGTAGGCAAAATGCTCGGACTGCCCTACCCCGGCGGACCCGAAATCGACCGCCTTGCTGCGGATGGCAACTGCCAGGCCTTTGACTTCCCACGTAGCATGATCGGCAGTGGCGATTTTGCTTTCAGTTTCAGCGGACTGAAAACCAGCGTGCGCTACCTCTTGCCCAAACTATCCGCCCCCCTGGAAACCCAACTGCCAGACATTTGCGCTTCTTTCCAAAAAGCAGTAACCGACGTTCTGGTGAAAAAAACCCTCAAGGCCGCCGCCCATTGCGGAGAAAATTTAATCTGCGTCAGTGGAGGTGTCAGTTGCAACCGTGGCCTGCGGGCAGCTTTTCAACAAGCCTGCTCCAATGAGAACTATGAGCTGCAACTGGCGGAAGGCGCTCTGTGTACCGACAACGCCGCAATGATCGCCTACACCGCCGCCGCCAAACTCGCCATCGGGGTGCCTCCCTCCGTACTGGACGAAGACATCGATCCCAATCTCTCGTTATAGTTCCTCGCTTAACTATGTTTTCCCGTTTCATTGCCATTTTTTATCTTTGCACCCTGTTTACCGTGAGTTCCAATGCCAGTGAACATGTGATCCTTTTGCACGGCCTATGCCGCGGGCCCCGTTCGATGAAAACCATGGAACGCAAACTCACCGATGCGGGTTATCAGGTTCTTAACATGGCTTACCCCTCCCGTTCGGGTTCGGTAAAACAGCTCAGTGATAAATACATTGGCAAGGCTGTGGAACAATGCGAAAAACAAGGCAGCACCCGCATCCATTTTGTGACCCACTCGATGGGAGGGATCTTGATCCGTGCCTACCTGAAATCGCACAAGGTAGCGCATCTCGGTAAAGTGGTCATGCTGGCGCCACCGAACCAGGGCAGTGAGGTCGTCGACCGCCTAGGCCATTGGCGCTTGTTTCAATACATCCACGGCCCGGCCGGAGGTGAACTAGGCACCGGCAAAAACTCCACTCCCAGCTCATTAGGAGAAGTAAATTTCCACCTCGGAGTGATCGCTGGTAATTGTTCGATCAACTGGATCAATAGTCTGATGATCAAAGGCAGAGATGACGGCAAAGTGTCCATACAGCACACCAAAGTCCAAGGCATGACAGACCATATTGTGGTCAAAACCAACCACCCTTACATCATGAATAACAAAACGGTCGGCTTGCAAACGCTAGCCTTCCTGCGTAACGGACACTTCCAGAAGTCATCCAAAACCAGCGAGTGACCCTGTTTTTTTCACTTCTTGCTCGATATTTCCCTCTTCCCCATGCCCTTATGCAAATCAGTCGTCAGCTGCTTCACCGTTTCCTCCTGCTGCTTTTGTTCTGAAATGTTGACGTTTTCATCCGGATCCTGCTGATGATCATAAAGCATCCTGGCACTGAATTTTCCGTTTTTATTGGTGTATTCACTGAAGCGAAACTGGTCAGTGCGGATCGTATCGCCATTCACAAAACGCCCGATCGCTGACGATTTCCATGGCATGTTAGGATTTTTTAGCAAGGGAACAAAACTCTTGCCCTGTAAATGCTCAGGCAAAGGCAAACCGGCGAGCTCACTCAGTGACGGGTAGATATCAATGAATTCAGTGAGCGCCCGGGTGCGCTGCCCAGGTTTCCCCACTCCCGGCGCACGTACGATCAATGGCGCATGCATCGAAGTTTCAAAACAACTGTGTTTGCACCACATCGTATGCTCCGCCAAATTCCAACCGTGGTCTCCCCAGAGGATCACAATGGTATCCTCGGCCAATCCCAGCTTCTCCAGCTCATCTAGAACTTTGCCCACCTGGGCATCAGTGAAACTCACACAGGCGTAATAGCCATGAATCATATTACGCGCCATCTCATCTGAAACCAGCCCCTTGGCAGGAACCCCTGCATAAGCTCTCAATTCACCTGAAGAGTGCACCGCTTCTTTAGGAGCCCCTTTCGGCGGATAATAATTTTCCGGCAATTGGATACTGTCATGATCATACAAATCCCAATATTTTTTAGGTGCGACAAAAGGCAAGTGAGGTTTGAGAAAACCTACCGCCAAGAAAAAAGGCTCTTCTTTATCTTTCAACCGCCGTAGATCGGCCATCGCCTTTTCTGCAATCTGACCATCTGGATAATCCAGATCAGGGGCATCCGCTGATTCATAGGGTGGGCCCCGCCGCCTCCTACCCTTCATTGCTTTGCGTTCTTTGGCGATCTTCTGATTCTCTTCCAAATGATACCCGAGCCCGTTCCCTTTTGGACGCCAGACCTCCTCCGACCAGCCTCGAGCATTGTCCTCACGGTGATGAAAAATTTTGCCATTGGACACCGTATGATAACCGTTATTTTTGAAATGGGTGTTCAGAGTCATGACATCCGGCACCTCTTTCTGAGCCGACGCGAGATAAGACATAAAACGCCCACGCGCCGGGCGAACCCCCGTCATCAAACTAGCTCGCGATGCCCCGCAAGTCGGCACCATGCAATAAGCTCGCTCAAAAAGAAAGCCCGTTGCCGCCAGCTTATCAATATTAGGCGACTTAATGTGCGTTTTGCCATAACAAGCCAACTCAGGCCGCAAATCATCCACCGCAATGAACAACACGTTCGGTTGGGCCCATGCAAACCCACCCCACTGAAACCAAAAAAAACTAACAACTATCAACCATCGAATCATACTACCTCCTATATTCTAACTTCTATCTTCTATCTCAAAGCTCCTTCATCGCTTTAGCCCCCCTGCCCGGCTTGACATTGCCTGTCTTCGGGTTGGCTCGCAAAGATTTGGCATCCACTTTCTTCCTCCAGTCGCTCAGCATACGATACATCTTTTCTGCTCGCTGCGGATATAACTGAATCAGATTATTATGCTCCGACATATCATCCCTCAAATTGTAAAGTTCCAACTCCCCGTCCTCAAGATCCTCGATCAATTTAAAGTCCCCTACTCGAACCGCGCTAGCGGGAAATCCTCCCTGGACACTATAATGTGGATAGTGCCAGAACAGCGGCGGACGATCAAAATGCCCAAAAGGATCGCGCAACAATTTCACAAAACTCTTGCCGTCCACATGCTGTTGCGGCTGCGGCTGCAAGCCTGCCATTTCTAAAATCGTCGGGTAAAAATCCGTGCTGATCAAAGGAACCTCACAACGAGACTGAGGCGTAGTCACTTGGGGCCAGCGAACAATCACCGGCTCGCGAATGCCGCCCTCATACATCCACCCCTTGCCGCCGCGAAGCGGACGGTTCGAAGTTGGCCACCCTTCGGAAGTCGCTGTGCCGCCGTTATCCGACATGAAAATCACCACGGTATTGTCTCTCATGTCCAAAGCCTCCAACTTGTCCAGCACCTTGCCCACCGCTGTGTCCAGACTCTCTACCATGGCTGCGTAAGTCGCATGATCCTGACGAATACGGACCTTTCTCACATCCTCTTTCTGATTCAAAAACACTTGCCGCTCACTTCCCCACCTGCCGGTTTCTTCGGTCAAGCCCATGCGCTCTGCTTTAGATTTATACTTCTCTATCAGTTCCTTCGGTGCCATCAACGGATTGTGAACCGAGTAAAAAGACAAGTAGAGTAAAAACGGATCATCTGATTTGGCTGAGGATTCGAGGAAAATCACGGCCTCTTTCGCTAATCGATTGGTAAGGAATTCCCCCTCCGGACCAGGGGGCAGGTTGGTCACATTCTTATAGGGTGAAAAATAACTGCTCGGAAGCCCGTTTTCACCTCCTCCTTTATTGATATCAAAACCCTGATCGGTGGGCGAGTGCCCCTCATTCGGACCAAGGTGCCACTTGCCTGCAAAAAAAGTTTTGTAGCCGTTCTCCTTCAATACCTCGGCAAAAGTCAGCTCTTCCCGCTCCATCTGACAATTATACTTTGCCGGCAAAAACCTTTCCACTCGCTGACCACAGAAATAGTTGGTTGTATCCGTGCGCGCGGGGTATTTGCCGGTCATGATACTTGCTCTAGTCGGCGAACACACCTGGGATGCGGCATAAAAATCAGTAAAGATCATGCCCGATCGCGCCAGGCGATCCAGATGTTGGGTTTCGTAAAATGTATTGGGATTATTAAAGCCCACATCCATATAACCAAGATCATCTGCCAGTAAAAAGAGGAAATTAAGCTTTTTTTCTTCTGCAGCTTTGAGCTGGGATTGCCCGGCCAATAAAACACAAAAAACCAAACACAACCGCAATAAACCGCGGCAGAAGGATGGCAACAGAACTCGGGGGTTGGTGAAAATCATTTCAGATACAAAGCATAGCCTCAGCGCAAGCAAAGGGGAATGCAAAAGATAACGCATTTGCGCCAGCGAGACTGGTCCTGTGCTTGGCTGCAAGGGCGCTCAAGTCAAATCGGCCAGGGGGTTTTGTGCCCGGTTTTTTAATGGCAGGGCAACTCGTTGACCTGCAAGACGGTGGGACTCAAACACCGCCATGATCATTTCCACCAACACCTGTCCATCCTTGGCACTGCAAAGCGGAGCGCGTTTTTCCCGAATCGCCGCCAACAAGTCCTCAGCGGGTGCCAAATGCCCAGCGACCTGCGCCCGAATATCGGTGATTGGCTCTTTTTTTCCTATGCCCGCACTGGTGATCGCCACCCACGGCCGGGCAGCGGATTCAGGTTCAAACGGGTTGCCCTTGCGGATATGAGCCAAAGGCTCCTTGTCCGCTCGAATATCAATCACCCCTGTATTACCTATCAATTGCAGGCCAAAGCCCGCCTCGCGAGACCCTGCACCTTTTACTGAATCAAAAAAGACCTGCACCCCCCTTTCTGTCTCAAAACGCGCGTGCGCTTCGTTGCCAGCCAACAAGCCGATGCCCTCCGCGCCCTCAAGCACATCTTCTTTTTTTGCTAGACGACCGTCCTGCATCAAAACCGCCGAACACGCCACTGCCGGTCCGGCAAAATAATCGGCCAGATTAAGCAAGTGCGAACCCAATACCCACAAATCAAGCGCCCCTCCGCGTTGATCTTCCTTGCCGCGTACCCGAATTTCAAGGAAACGCCCGATCGCACCGTCTTTTAGTAGAGCTTTGATCACGGGTAAAACCGGATGATAACGATTGCGATGAGCTATTGCCAAGCGAGTTCCACTCTTTTCACAAGCCTGCACCACCGCATCCGCCTCAGCAAGATCTCGGCAAAAAGGCTTTTCGATATAGATCCCCAGCGCTCCGGATTCCGCTGCCGCCACCGCCATGTCGCGATGCTGATCCACGTGACGCGGGCCTATAGCGACGATGTCCGGCTTGACCACATTGAGCATTTTTTGATAGTTGGAGAATCCGCCCGACTTAGCTATATGCAAACGCTTGAGAGCCTTGCTGCGTCCAGCGTCATCAGGATCCGCCACCGCCACAATCTCTGCCTGTGGCACCCGCAACCACACCTTGTCAATCCCGTGCCCGTAATCCCCGCGCCCCGTGTGTCCGATCACCGCCACCCTCATTTTTTTCTCCGCTTCAGCAGCTCGTAAGGAAGGGCGGCCAGCTGCGCTCACCACACTTGCTACGGAGCCTACCATAAAAAGTCGCCGCTTGATTGATTGGGGGGATTCCTGCTTCATCCCGCAATGTAGAAGCATAACGCATTTTCGCCACAACGAAGCAAAAGCATTGCGCTACTAAAGCCATCGCCTACCTTTTCACCATGAATGTCCATTTGCGTATCGCCCCCCTCTTTGTCCTGCTCTTTTTCCTAGCCTTAACCGGGCACGCGCAAAACAAAAAGGAACCAAGACCCAACATCATCTTCGCCATCGCCGATGACTGGTCGGGCGAACACGCCGGAGTCAACGGCTGCGACTGGGTCAAAACTCCCTCCTTCGACCGCATTGCCAACGAAGGCGTGCGCTTCACTAATACCTTCACCTCCAATCCCAAATGCAGCCCCTGTCGCGCCAGCATTCTGACCGGTCGCAACTCTTGGCAACTCAAAGAGGCGGTCAACCACATGACCATTTTTCCCAAGGAGTTCAAGGTTTACCCCGCACTGATGGAAAAAGCCGGTTATCATGTTGGGCTGACCGGTAAAGGTTGGGGGCCGGGTGATTACAAAGTGTCCGGGTACCAGCACAACCCAGCCGGCAAGGAATACCAAAAAATCAGGGAACCCGCTCCACACCGTGGCATTTCCAACTTGAACTACGCAGCGAACTTCGAAGAATTCCTCAAGGACAGAAAAAAAGACCAGCCCTTTTGTTTTTGGTATGGCGCCTACGAACCGCACCGCACTTACGAAGATGGAGCCGGACTCAAAGAGGGAAAGAATCTCAAGGATGTCGAAGTGCCGCCCTACTTCCCAGACAATCGCACCGTGCGCAGCGACCTACTCGATTACGCCGTCGAAGTCGAGTGGTTCGACACCCACCTGGGACGCATCGTCGATCATTTGGAAGAAATCGGCGAGCTAGAAAATACCCTCATCATCGTGACCTCGGATCACGGCATGCCCTTTCCACGAGTGAAAGGGCAGATCCTCGAAGACGGCTTCCACCTACCACTGGCAGTGCGCTGGGGCAAAAAAATCAAACCCGGGCGAGTCATCCACGACTTCATCAACGTGCGCGACTACGCCCCCACCATCATGGAAGCCGCAGGCCTCAAACCCCACCCACAGATGACCGGAAAAAGTTTCCTGGATCTGCTGCTATCGGACAAAGAGGGGCTGATCGACCCCTCACGAAATGTTCAACTCATCGGCAAGGAACGTCACGACATCGGACGTCCCAATGATGTCGGTTACCCCGTGCGCGCCATCCGCACCCGCGAGTTTCTCTACATCCACAACTACGAACCCGACCGCTGGCCAGCCGGCAATCCGGAAACCGGCTACCGCAACGTCGATGACAGCCCGACCAAAAGCACCATCCTCAGCCGATTTGATAAATACTATCGTATGTCGTTCGGCAAACGCCCCGCAGAAGAACTTTACCGCATAGGCTCCGACCCTCGATGCATGGAAAATCTCGCCACTAATGACGAATACAAAAATGAAGTCAAAAAACTGCGCAGCCAAATGGAAAGCATGCTCAAAGCCGAAGGCGACCCCCGCTTCAACGGCAACGCCGCCTTCTTCGACACCATCGACTACGTCGGCAAAAAGCCCCACGGCTGGCAAGCCTGGTCAGAATTCCACCAACCCGCAAATCCCAAAACTCCCGCCAAGAATAAATGAATTTTGCAACGGTTCAGTTACCAGCGGAATTGACTGATCCTTCGATAAAAGTTGATAAACGTCCGTCTAAGCAAGTTCACCCTTCGAAAGATTGGTGTAGAGTGGGTGCCCTCACCCGCTGACTGTGATCTAGCAGCAATTGGAAGCTCCCCCCGCCAACCCAATGAACCCCAAAATAAATCACCCTTCCTTATCCGTGTTCACTTGCCTTCGGGTAGTTTCCTCCAGCTGTCTCGCTACGCTCGGCTGTGCCGTTTGCCTTCGAGTAATTTCAAAACTCCGGACATGGGACGACCTTATTCTGATACCACTCTGAACTGACGCCCACAGAATATTAAAACTTTGCGTATCAGCATCAGCATGTGGAATGGATTGGCAATCCGTTTTTCTCCGGCTGTCTCGCTACACTCGGCTGCGCTATCCGGGCCATCCGTGGTTAAAAACTCTTCCAGTCCTAACCGCGAATAGCGCAAATAAACAGCAACAGCCCCCGTCACACTTACAAGTTATACCCAGCCTCACCATGCGTATGAGTATCGAGCCCTTCCGACTCTTCCTGTTCAGGAACTCTGAGACCCACCGTAAATTTAGCGATCAACAACGCTATCGTCGCCACCACTCCCGACCAGATTGCCGTCACCGCGACACTTTTAATCTGGATCATCAATTGATTATCCTTCGGCTCAATACCTTCACGAATAAACACGCCCGTCAGCACAGCTCCCAAAATCCCCCCAACACAATGCACCCCAAATACGTCGAGACTGTCATCGTAACCCAGTTTACGCTTCATCGTCGTCGCGCAGAAATAACACACCGCTCCCGAAAGAGCTCCGATAACGAGCGCTCCACCCACCCCGGTTGATCCACACGCCGGTGTGATCGCCACCAATCCAGCAACCGCACCAGTAGCCGCACCCACCGCGGTGGTTTTTTTAGTCACCAGAGTTTCCACCAACAACCAGGACAGCACCGCAGCAGCCGTCGCGATTTGCGTGGTCAACATCGCCATGCCCGCCGAACCATTAGCGGCACCCGCACTACCCGCATTAAAACCAAACCAACCCACCCACAACAAACAAGCTCCAATGACGGTGAAAGGCACATTGTGCGGCATCATCTGCAACTTGCCGTAACCCTTGCGCTTGCCCACCATGACGCAAGCCACCAAACCAGCGATCCCCGCATTGATATGCACCACCGTGCCGCCAGCAAAATCCAGCACTCCCCATTCATAAAACAAACCACCCTCAGCCCAAGCCATGTGCCACACCGGGATATAGGAAAAAGTGGTCCATATAAGAGTGAAAATCAAAATAGCGGAAAATTTCATCCGCTCAGCAAAAGCCCCGACGATCAAAGCGGGAGTGATCATGATAAAAGTCATCTGAAACGTGATCCAGACACTTTCCGGAATCGTGCCATGCAAAGCACCATCAGGGTTTTTACTCAGGTGTTTCAGCATCATCATGCTGCCATCTCCAAAAAAGCTATTGCCCGCCCCAGCCGCAAAAGTATAACCATAAACCACCCACACAATCGACATCACCGCTGCGAGCACCATGCATTGCACCAGCACACTAAGGATGTTTTTCGATCTCACCAAGCCACCGTAAAACAACGCCAAGCCTGGCAAGGTCATTAACAAAACCAATACCGTAGCCACAATCATCCAAGCCGTATCGCCAGTATCCAGAGTCGCCGCAGCTTCCACCACTTCAGCAGCCTCCTGAGCAAAAGAAGTTCCCGTCGAAATCAAAAGCGCCGCCGCCATTACTAGCCAGAATCCTGTTCGTGATAAAATAGTCATAATGTTTTTCTCTTGGATGCTGCAAACCATAGACAATCCAACCCACCCTGCAAGCTACGATTCACAACCAGCTAGGGTCAATCATGGGGTCAGACCCTTCGCAATTATATGGTTGCGTTTGACATTTGCCCACCATCCATGAACCCTAAACCCGCAAAATTCACCTACTCACCCTTCTCGATCCAAGCCATGAACCGCCTCATCCCGTCTCTCAGCCTTTTATCCATTCTTCTCACTTCCCTACCCAGCTACGGCGCGCCAGTGGTTTTAGAGGATTTTGAAAAGCTGGCAGGTTGGCAAGTCACCACCAAAACTACGCTTTTCAAAAAAGCAGACTCGGCGGCAGTCGGTGAAGGAGCTATCCACCTATCGCTGCCCGGCATGGTATTTAAACAGCTCAGCTCCCGCCCGCTCGAAGGCAGTCCTGCTTGGGATCAATACCAAGGGCTATCTTTCATGGTCAAGGGCGATGGCTCGGATTTGTTCGGCTGCATCTCCGTCGGAGATCGCGCCAGCGGTGCTTATTCTTACATCTATTATTTTCCTCTCAAAAATACCGATTGGCACAAAGTCTCCGTGAGCTGGTCGGATTTCATCCCCAACGGCCAATACAATGCCATCAACACTCCTGGAGCCCTCCCGCCCAGCGGCATCAAAGCCCTGCGTTTTGGCAGTCGCTGGTCGATCCACTTTAATAACGATAAAATTCCAGCGCACAGCTACAGCATCGATCAAGTTCAGATCGAAGAGCAAGTCGAACAAAGCAACGCCAAGCAATCGGCTCGCCCCTTTGCCGACGTGATGCAACTCCTCAAAAACCGCCAACCCGTTCACATCGTCTGCATCGGTGACTCCATCACCGCCGGCTCGGGGTTGCCGAATAAGGCTAGCCAACGCTACGCCGTGCTCACCCAAAACATTCTGCGCGAATGGCTGGGCTACGATGACATCATCGTCGAAAGCCGGGCAGTCGGCGGTGCCAAATCCACCGATGGTCGAGCCTGGCTGGCTCGTGACTTTGTCGGCGATGCCCCCGACCTGATCACCGTTATGTATGGTTACAACGACAAAAGCAATATCTACACAAAAGCTTATTTCAAGCAGTCGATGGACGATTACATCCAAGGTGCCATCAATCAAACTCAAGGCAAAAGTGCCATCCTGCCTTTTGCCACCACACCCGGCACCGGCCCGCGCTTTGTGATGATGGATGACTACGCTGATACGATTCGTGAAATCTCCGCTGCACGTAAGCTGCCCGTTTTTGATCTCAACCGAATCATGAAAAAAATCGGTCGAGCAAAAATAGAAAACTACTTCGTCGATCAAGCTCACCCCAACGTCAAAGGCCATCAGTTCATCGCTGACGAACTAGCCTCCTTTCTGGTGAAATCCGCCGGCATCACCACTCCCAGACCCAAAGCAAAAGCTAAGCCCAAAGCCAAACCCGGCAAAGCCTACAGTTGGAGTTTTGACAACGGAATCACCGGATGGACGCTCTCTCGCAACGAAGTCTCCTTGGCTAACCACAAATCCGGTTCCAGTATTCTTTTTGAAATGAAAACAGTAGGCAAAGACCATCGCCGCGCCTATTCGCCTACCATTCCCGTTAGCGAAGAGCAAAGCTATCGCATCGAGAGCAAAGTGCTTTGCAAAAGCCAGACTAAGGGAGGCATCGCCCTTTACATCAGCGCTTACCCCAATATTTCAGCTACCGGCAAAGGAATGATCCATCACATCAAAGCCTCATCCAACTCAGTCGGGCGCTCGGAAACCCTGTCAGGAACCTTCACTATCCCCCCAGGCATGGCGTCGATAAAAGTCATGATCTGGTCTAGTGTCGATTCAGTAGGCAGCTACTTCATCGACGACGTGAAGGTCACCCCGCTGACAGACTAAAAAACTCAGCCTTTTACCCGATCCTTCCAATACCCCGGACGACGATGCAAATGCATCACGGCCAGCACTTGTGCTTCGTTGTTTTTTACTCGAAAGACCACTGCATAGCTAAACTTACCCATTCTCACCTTTCTAAATTCACCATCGAAAATCCGGTAAATCTCAGGTCTAGTTCTCGCCTCGGTCAGGGCATCCTCCAAAGCTTCAACGAACAGCGCACCCTGAAGTGGATCGTCGGCTTTGATCCATTCCGCTGCGTCCATGCCTTCGGCATCCGCTTCTGGATGTAAGCGCAGGGTAAGCATCGCCTCACACAGCACGTAAGCGGCGCAAAAAATCTTCTCCATCAACCAAGTCCACACGACCTTCGTCAATGTCTTTAGCGCGGCGATTCAGCTCATCGCACCACTCCTCATTGATCGCTGTATCATCACCATCTTCGCCGAGTTTACGCTGGATCAGCTCGAACTGCTCCCACGGGATTTGTGCCGCCGTAGGCTTGCCGTTCTCATCAACTAGAGTTTGATAGGTAATGGTCATGCCCACAGTGTAACTCATCGTCCACGTTCTTTCCAGTCCATTTGCACAAGAACATGCGCTATGAACCCAACGCCTTAGTGCGAATACCACCCCACTGACAGACTAAACAAAAAAGGCACCCGTTCAGGTGCCCTTTTCATAAGGCGGCAGCTGAAAAGCTACCGCCCATTTTGTTAACGAACTACTTAGCTTTCAGTTCGCCACAATCCTTGATGATGATCTTCTTACTGGTCGCGCCCGAACGTGAACCCAGAGCTTCCACTTTTTTCACCACATCCAAGCCCTCGACCACTTGGCCGAATACCACGTGTTTGCCGTCAAGCCATTCGGTTCTCACGGTGCAAAGAAAAAACTGCGAGCCATTGGTATCGGGTCCAGCATTCGCCATACTCAAAATTCCCGCTCCAGTGTGCTTGAGGTCAAAGTTTTCATCGGCAAACTTCGTGCCGTAAATCGATTTCCCGCCTGTGCCGTTGTGATTAGTAAAGTCTCCTCCCTGAGCCATGAAGTTCTGGATCACCCGGTGAAAACTGCTGCCTTTATAACCAAAACCTTTTTCACCAGTGCACAAAGCACGAAAGTTTTCTGCCGTTTTTGGAACCACATCAGAGCGTAACTCCATCACGATCCGACCCAGCTTTTCGCCGTCAGCTTCGATGTCAAAATAAACCCGAGGCAATTTTTTATCCTGAGCCGACAAAGAAGAAATGCCCGCCAGCAATGCCGTCGCCGCGATAAGAAAGAAATGTTTGCGTGTGATTTTCATGATATTTTTTGATTCGATAAATACTCGCCAGAAAGGTGCAGAAGAGAAGCACCCCCGTCAATCAGGAATAACAACAAATCCTCCATTTCCATCACAACACATTCTGCATCTATCGCTTGGGCATCCTTCAAATGATACCACTCGAAAGACTCCTCAACGGTAGAGCATGACCACTTACGCAGTATTGAGAAGATAAACGTAATAGCACTGGCTTATTCATGGCCGTCCGTGTTCGAAAATTACCAGGATTGCCAATCCGTGCCACGATGAACAGCGAAAGCGAATGTTGAATGTGGCGCGCAATGGCATTGCGTGGAGCAGATGTGTGTCACCCATTCCCCCTCTTTCTTTCTTATTCGTGTCCATTGGCAGTTCCCCTATTCACTTAGCTTTCAAAGTAGCCAAATAAGCCACCACATCCCGAATCTCGTATTTTTTAAGCAGAGCGATCATCGGTGGCATGGTCGAGATCACCGGACTGCGTTCCTTGATCTGATCTAGCGGCACTTTGATCGTTTTGTTGTCGGCATCACGGATTTCAAGCTCCTTTTTGGTCTCTTTGCGAAACTGCCCTGCCACGGTGTCTCCATTTTCCAAAGTCACTGAAATCGTGCCGTAACCCGGAGCGATCACCGCTTGCGGATTCAACACGGATTCCAAAATGTAACGACGATCCTTTTCTTTGCCGATCGACTTCAAATTCGGACCTATAGTGCTGCCTTTGCCATTGTTATATTTATGACAACGCACACACTGCGCCGCGATGTGATTCATGAAAATGTCCTTACCCTTTTCCGCATCGCCGCCTTCCAGACATTCGTAATACGAAGCCACCAAATCTCCAGGTTTACGAATCTTGCCAAACTCCACCAAAGCCGCTTTGATCTTTGGCACAGCTTCTTGCCTCGCTTGCGCCGCAGTGATCACGTCGAGCAACAGCTCCGGCTTCACTCCTCCGTTAGCCAATTTTCGAGTCCAATCTATAAGGATTTCATCCGCTTTCTTTTGAGCCAAATTTGCCAATACCGCGAAAACTTGCTGACGCTCAAAAGTATCTCCATCTTTTTTCAAGATAGCCGCTGCCTTTTTAATCGCCTTTTCAGGATTGATCTCCGCCAAAATTCGTAGCGAGCGAATCCGCAATCTCCGCGAAGAAGAAACCAGAGCAATATCTACCGCCTCAGCCACCTGTTTTGATTTTTGTTTCTGCAAAGCATTGAGCGCCTCCAATCGTAAAGCTGATGCATTGTCTTTGCCTTTTACCACCGTCAGTAAAACCTCAGCGTCGATCGGCACCTGCAAGGTTGTCGCCACTCGCATCGCCAATTCTCTGATTTTTGTTTGCTCGTCAGAAAGCAACTCGGCCAAACGCGGCTCCACCAGTTTAGCTGCCGCGGCGAGATCACGCTTAGCTAATTTACGATAACGCCCTTCAATACGATCAATCTCCGGCAACTGAGCCCACAATGACAAGGCTTGCAAAGCATCCAAACGCATTTCAAGCGGTGCGCCTTCTTTCAAAGCATACTGCGCCAAGCGCTGTGCCGATTTGGGATCCCCTAGCCGAAAATTGGCATTCACCGCACGGCGAATGAAAGCTTCATTCTGATGTTCCGTCGAGGTCAAAGACGCTGCCAATGCAGGCATAGCCTCTGTGATCGAATCGTCATCGTGAATCGCCCGCGCTGCATCAGTCGCGACATATTCTTCTTTATCCGCTAAAAACTCCGCTGCACCTGCTCCGCCCACTCGTCGCAAAGCCAAAACCGCCACGTGTCGCACCACGGGATTCTCATCCTTGATCAAAATTGCTAACTCATCAGGTGTCGCACAAAACTGCAAAGCGCTTACCGCCGCATGCCTGAGATAAGTTTGATTGCGTTGAATCCCCTCAACAAAGGTCAACAGTTCTGGAAAGGCTTTTTTCGCCTTCAAATTACCTAGGGCAATCGCAGCAAAACCAACCACCCGATCGCTCTCATCTTGCAGCAAACGACCTAATTTCTCAGCCGTCGCATCGCCCTCGATCGCTCCCATATCTCCAATCGTGCGGGCAAATTGCGCCCGCATTTCAGCATCCTTGTCTGTCGCCAAATCAAGGATCGCTCTCGGCTTGCGCACCTTTGCCTTACGCTGCAACTGCGCCCAACCCCACAGGCCGTGAATCCTCGCCATCTGTGACTGATTTTCATTCAAAGCCATTTTCTCCAATAACTCACCCTGTCCCCGCTTGACCAATTCAAACTGCGCCGCCAGCCTCACCCGTTGATCCGCATGACCGCACAACTCCGCCAAGCCCTCAATCTTACGCTCGCCCATTCCTTCACTCAATAACTGCGCCGTTTCTTTACGCTGCTTCGAGTTAGCATACTCTGGCACATCGATTTTCCACACCCCCCCTTCATCATTCAAGGTATAACCGCCGCCCCAGTCCGTTCCATACAGACCTCCATCCGGAGCCCAGTTCAGCCCCACCAAAGGAACGCCGTTACCAATAATGTGATCATTGATCATCTCAAAAGAAGCCCCTTTGGACTTCACTTGAAAGGCATTCTGATACCCCGATGAAAACTGAGTGATGAAAAAATAATCCTTATACTCCGGGCTGAGAGCCGTGCCCGGATTCCACGCAAAACCCGAAGGCCCATTGACATAGTTTTTGATCGTCGGTACGATATGCCCCGGCTGACCATTGAAGTAAGGTTTATACATATCCTCACTGGTCCAAAAATTATAATCCCCCTTGAAATACTGCCAATTGATCCTCCAGCCCACATCCATGTGCTGCACCAAATACACCAGACGCTCCATCTCCCCTGGGCTGTCGCCATCATTATCCACTCCAAACCAATTGCCATAAGCATCAAAACGCGGCTCTTGCAGATTACGCAAACCACGCACAAACACTTCAAAATTCGAACCGTCCGGCTCGCAACGCATCATGCTGCCTTCATGCGGATACTCGTATTTTTTGCCCTCTTTCGAAGTCACGTTGATACCCTTGTCGCCAATCGTCCAATAGATACGCCCGTCCGGACCGATATTCAATCCGTGCATGTAGTGCCCCGCATAGGCCACATGCACCCCAAAGCCGTGCGCGATGGACTCACGTTTGTCAGCCACCCCATCTCCATCCGTATCACGAAATTTCATCAACTCCGGCGAAGCCGTCGCATACACATCGCCATCATAGTACAACACCCCCGCCATGCTACCCGTGATCTCCGTTTTCACATCTGTAGCATATGCCGTTTTTTTATCCGCCTTGCCATCACCATTGCTATCCTCTAGGCGATAGATAGTATCACTCAACACCGTCAGATCTCGCCAATCATGACTACCGTCCTTATTGTAATCCACTACCTGCTTTTTGCTGTTTTCACTCTGCCCTTTTTCCGGTGATAACTCACGATGATAAAAAGCCCGTTTGTCGTCCACCGAACGCAACTTCAAATCCTCCACCATCCACTCCTGCCGAATCGCCAGATCCTGCGCCACTCGGCGGCGAGCTCCGGTCACATAAGCCACGCCTTTTTCATCGAAGCTCAACGCGATCGCATTGTGAATCTGAAAATCCGACGTCCATTTATCGTATTTCAAAGTCTTCGGATCTGCATGCACCGCACTGCCTTTTGCTTTGACCTTGATCCCGCGCAGCTCCACATCATCCCACATCCCCGTATCATCAAAAGAGCCAAGCCCAATACTACCCCAAGCAAAAGTCTTATCATGAGCCACCATCATCGGCTTTTTCATGTCATCGAAATAAACCTCGATCAACCCGCTCTTAACCTCACGCACGATTTTGACCTGATGCCAAGTGTCATCTTTCCACGGCGTTCCCGCACTACTCTTTTCAGAAATCTTCGTCCTCGGAGCTTCCTTGACGATGAAAATTTGATTAGCGTGATCATCCGCTTTCTGGCCCAGATGCACGTAATAAAAATTGGCGGGATCCTGATAACCAAAAAACAGGCACATATCACGGTGACCGTAACTCTTCTTGGTCGTCCGGACCTTAGCCGTCAGCTCAAAATCCCCCACTGTATAATATTTTAACAAAGCAATATTCGCCGGACTGCGAAAGGGTGGTTTGTATTTGGAAGCGCCATACAATTCGAGCACCCGACTGCTCGGTTTACCAAGTTCACGTACCCTCCAGGCAGCATCATCCGTCGTATCCCAACGTGCAGAGCCCCGTTTAAAATCCTCTTTTAATAATATAGGAAGCTTTTCAGCCGAGTGAACTAATGCCGGCGACCACAGCAATACAAAGGCAAGCAACACAAAAAGGGGGCGGGTGATTTTCATAAGCTTCAACCGCTAACATAGAAAACGCCCCGCTTCCACTGCCAGTTTTAGCTTTAAGGCGGGCTACTCAAAAGACGTCACTGTCTCATGTGCGATTTGCTGCAAAAATTTTGCGTCCGCTTTTTGTAAAACATCAGGAACAAAATCTGTCTGCCTCACGTCCTTACCAAATAACTTCTCAAACCAAACACACGCCGCCAGATAACACCCGCGATCATTGGCGTGGTGTGCATCCAAACCAAACTTTCCTTTGCTCCAGCGCCAACCGACATTCAACGATCCCGCCTGTTTTGGCAGACTGCTTTTTGCTGGATGAGCATAATCAAAATCCGGATCGGGAAAAGAAAACGCCAGTTGCTGCTTTTTGCGACACAAGTCAAAGGCCGCTCCCGAAGGCAGGATGACACATTGAGATTCTTTAGCAAAAAAGCGATAATTCTCAGTCAACAAACGATACATGTCCGCCTGCTTGAATTCCTGCTTACGGAACCTCGCATCATCCGCACGATAAGCCCAGGTCTGATGCACCATGATGCGAGCCTGGGGAGCTATTTTCTTGATGTAGTCATGCAGATCTTTGAAATAAGGAACGAACTTCTCCCGCTTGAAACTGTAGGCACTGTATTGCTGAATCGTAACCACATCCCATTTTTCCGCTGTGAGGATTTCCTTCAGATTAACCTTGCTGGACTTCTCCTTACTCCCGGTTTTACGGTACCGATAGGGTTTGATATTTTCATCCGTCTCCGACTCGATCGCCAGTTTGTAGTGTTTATCCAAAGGCGCTCCACCTATATTCGCCGCTACCAAAACCAAATCGCAATCTGGAAAGCTTTTCACCAGATCCGGTAGATACTGGGTTGCATTGCCCGCGAAACTATTGCCCACCGTTAACAGCTTGATCGTATCTTTTGCCAAACACGGCAGCTGGGAAAAAACCAGCAAGCCGCCCACGCTGAAACACACTAATGCTTTTTTATATAATCGATTCATACAAATCACTTATCTACCCCTTCAACCTACGAGTCCGCCTGATCGCGTTTGCGCTCCGGCATGATCACACAAGCTCCCTTGCAGCCAAACAGCTTGCTCAACAACAAACGGTTATCACTGATCCACATGTAAAACTTTTCGGCGATCCAAATCACACCAGGAATCCACA
This sequence comes from Verrucomicrobiota bacterium, assembly GCA_024277195.1. Taxonomy (GTDB): domain Bacteria; phylum Verrucomicrobiota; class Verrucomicrobiia; order Verrucomicrobiales; family DEV007; genus JAADHD01. Next base: position 24,212 of record JAJRVS010000211.1, read on the forward strand.
AAAACAATGACAGCGGCACTAACAAAGGTAGTCGCATGCCCAAAAATCGAATGCACCTCGCTCCACGGTAAATCTTCCCATCCGCCGTCACACAATGAATTGCTTCCAACAAATCCTCACGGGTCAAACCAGGCGCCACCTTTGCCGATTGCGGATCCTTGATCGGCAAAAACTTGATCCGGTTGAGCCAATCCAACCAGGTCAGTGACTTCATCTGAAAAGTGCACAGCGGGCAATCACTGTCATAGAGAACCCAGATCACTTCGCTGCTGTTATTCTCAGTGCCCATATTATAAAATCAAGAATTGCGATCCTGCAACCACTGCCGGAAATCAAAGATTGCCTCTGGATCACGCCCCCCATCATCGCCGTCACCGATCACCAGATCCCAGCGATCCATGCAACCCGAACAGCGATACGCCACGATATCGCCATCCTGCCAGCCCTCTTCGGGCGGATAAGACAGGCGGTGCGCTTTCTGACCGCAATCGACACAAGTTATAATCTCTGGAACATCCATGTTTCGCTTTCCCCACCATAGCACGCGCAGCAGGCATTGGATACCGCCTATCTCCACCCTGACTCACTTATACAAAGCCGTCGGTCCGATCTTGTATTTACCGATTTTCTGCAAAGACTTTTCTCCGATCACAAAATTTTCGTCCAAAACCGGATCCTGCTGCAAGGCCTGTTCATGATGCCCCACCGCTTTTTTAAAATCAGCCCATTGCTCAGGCGTAAATTTTTCACTGCCCAGCTCATAACGCCCGGGAAAATACACATTAGCCTCTCCGAAAAAACCCTGCCCTTTCAAGCGCAACTCCAACTGCCCACAGTTGGCCACCACACTTTTTGTCAAATGCACCCGGCTTCCTTTTCCTGCATCGATACCAATTTTAGAGCCACTGAAAATCGAGCTGGTAATCATCACCCTCGCCCGATCCGTGATCACCGCTCCCGAGCCGCCACCATGAGAAATCACATTCTGCAAATAAACCGAAGTGCCTTGAATCGGGCTGAACTCTCCACTCAACAAATGTTTGGTAACTCCCGGCGTGATCCTGAAATTACTCGGATTATTATAAACCTCCACATCCACTGCGCTGTGAAAAGCGCCGATGAATAATATACCCAGCCGACTGTTATCATGCACCCGAATCCCTGAATAAAACGACCGCGACAAATTCACATCCTCGATACCCGAGCCATTGTGATGAAAATACCCATTGCGAACCACTGCCTCCACCGCTTCGTGAATGCTGAAACCGTCATCCCCATTAAAGCGCCCCTCAATGCTTTCGAACACATTGCTGCGGCAATCCCCGTGAATATTAAAACCATCATTCGAATGAAATTCCGTAACCAAGTTCCTGATCACCAAGTAACTCGAAGAAGCCACCCTCACTCCAGAGCTCTCAAAACCTCCCTGCAGCCGATAGTCCGCCGGAGCCTTGCCCGCTGCCGGCCGAAATCTCAACACTCCGTTTTTGTCGTCCCCTTTTATTCTCAACCACGACCACTCGCCAGGCTGTAACGCCTCCGCATCCCCTGCCGGGCTGCGTTTACCGTCTATAATCAGCATCGGCCAACCATAAGGCTGCGGCCCCACGATTTCATACAACTTTCCTTTTTTTACCCATTGCCCCACTTCAATGTCCCGCAAACCGCTGATCACCGCACCATTGCCTTCTATAATCATCGGCTTCGCCGGAGTCCCTCCGAGATGGGACAAAACCAGCGGTTCCTGATACACCTCTCCCGTATTGGCAATCGAAATCATATCAGAGAGCTGGGCTGTTTTCACCGCTTTCGCCAGAGTGCGAAAGCCTTTTCCTGCCGTCCGGCCATCATGGCCATCATCCCCCTTCACATTATTCACATACCATGTATCAGCATGCACCCAAGCCACTGTTACCTGCAACGCACAGGCAACACAGATGAACATTTGTATTTGAAAGCTTCTTCGAGCAGGTTTCATGTTTAAGCCTACGCAAACCCTAGCAAACTTCAGCAATGAATATCTCAAAGCTCCAACTATTTTTCTTCGCCGCTACGCTCGCTTTCATTTTGATGCCCCACCAAAAAGCATCAGCGATCGATGTTTACATTGTCGCCGGTCAATCCAACGGTTGGCGACTCAGCAATCTCGCAGCCGGCGACCCGGCCAAAGCCGACAAACACCAAGTGTATTATTACGGCATGCAATGTGTCTCCGAACCCCAGCAATCGGAATTCACCTTACTCAAATCTCTCTCCAAAGGACGCATGGGTTACGGACTCGCCGACTCGCTGCGCAAACTTTCGGACGACGACATCATTTTCATCCAATACTGTCGTTGCGGAGCTGGAGTTTGGGACAAAAGCGGCAAGGGCTGGTACCCCGGCGACGATCCCGCCAATGGCAAAGTCCACAACAGTGGACTTTATGGCAAATTCCTCAAATACCTCGCTCACGCCAAACAGTCCGCAGAAAAAGATCACGGCCTCACTTGGAACGTGAAAGGCCTGATCTGGCATCAAGGCGAAAGCGACTCCAAATTCCCCGCTGAAAAATACGCCGACAGTTTGCCCAAGCTGTTCTGGCGTTTCCGCCACGACATCAAAGCCGATCTGCCGATCGTCGCTGCCCACATCCGCGAGCTCAATGACGGGCGCAAAAACATCAACCTCACATTAGATCAAATTGCCAAACAAGATCCCCTCTTCATCGTCGTGCCGTCCAACGATCTGCAGTTCGAAGCCGACCGTGAAGGCAAAGCCAATGTTCACTTCGCACTCAAAGGCTGCGCCGATCTAGGACGACGCATGGCGGCAGCCCTTGCCAAGCTGACCGCTAAACAGTAGCGCTGACGATCAGTGGTGGTGGAGTGACCTGCCTGCCTCTCCGCTCAACAAAGGTATTGCGAACTCTTTTGGACACCAGTAGGTACGGAATCCAAATGCAAGCCGCGATAAGAGCAGAACGAAAATTGCCAAGTGACTCCTCTGTGGCTCCTTCTTCTATACCTGGCAAGCTCTGATAGACCACTCCAAAAACAGCTGCTTGAACGACTAGGAAAAACATCTCCACCATTAACAGCTTTGGAAAAGAAGTCCGTTTCTGAAAATACAACACAATCTGTAGCAGCTCCAAAGGCAGCACAAACAAATCCCAGATCACTTTACCTAAAATCGCAGGTGCCCACATCCAGTGGTAGTATTCGTTGCCCGCCGTAGTCACATTATTCCATACACTCAGATCAAGATCGCCAAAATCGCCGATCAAACTGACCGCCCGCAACAAAAGCCGGATAAAAAGTCCCAAAGCCACGACCACCAACCAGCCGCCCAAACCAAACAACTCTTTATCACCCAGCTTGCTCGCCAAGCCTGGGGGAACAGCTGCAGGATTCCAAAAATAAAAACCTACCGACGCCAGTAATCCTACAAACAGCGCTCCCAAGGCAATAATGATCGCCAGCCAATTGGGTTGATAATCTTCCTCCTCCGTATTTTCATCCAAGTTCACCTCCACACTCAAATCCTGCTCCGCGAGAGCCCGGTAGGATTCCGGAATGGTGATTTCATAACCCATCACGTCCTTCACCTTGTCGATCGCCTCTACATACGCAGTGACATCTTTTGTCGGAACCGTATCTTTTTTACTCACATAACGATAACTGATTTCCGTCACATTGCCCTCTGCCTCCACCGCATAGTCAAAAGTAAATGCGGGGTTATCGACGTCACTCTCACTGACCTCATCCTCCCATTTTGACGGCAGCACAATTTTAAGTTTGTGCGTCACATCTCGAAAATGACTGATGCCGTAAGGCATCTTTCTATTCTTACGGGTTGGAGAATACAGTTCATTATTGAGCATCCTCGGAAAAAAAGTCCCCCCCCAGTATTCCCCCCCGTCATTCTTCTCCCAAAAATCGTTGATCTGATAATTTTCGCTCACCTTGAAATGATTGGCGCCTTCATCATCCTCACTCTTGATCGTTCCGACAATTTCGATACTTGAATAGTCGTTAGCGTAATATTCAATATAATCCTGCTTGATCGACTCTTCGCCGCTCCTCGAAAAATAAGCCCTTATTTGATCGGCATCACGGCCGTAATAATCAGTCACCACCTGCAATCGTGCCCCTCCTTTATAATCATCAAAGGTGAATACTTCCTCCAACTCTGTTTTTGCACCCAGGAAACCCGGAGACTTGATTTCCTCCAACCCTCCCTTGCTGTCATCCAATACCAGAGCCTTGCGGTAATCAGGAAAATAAATCTTATCCAAAGAGTCTCCACGCTGGAAACTTCTTGTCGGATCCAACCAATACACCTTGCCACCTAGCTCCAGCCGGGTCACCACATGATCAAAAGCAAACGGACTTGGCAACCAGTCGACGATTTTTCCACGAAAATCCGTATCCAGCAATGCCGGAGCGGCTTGCAAGCCCAACTGCCGCAACACCGCCACCAGGATCAGGGTCTTGTCTTTACAGTCACCAAAACGACGGCTCATAATCGTATCCAGGTCATAGGGCTTGTGTGAATGCTCACCCATAAAACTGCCCACATAACGAATATTATCCTGAACAAAACCCAAAGCAGCCAAAACCTTTTGTTCATCATTAGGCAAAAGTCTAATCATCTCCATGTGCTGCTGCAATTCAGCTGGAAAAACCTCGGGGTAATGATACAAAGCCCGCGCCCACGTCCTTACCTCATCCCAAGAACGATAGTCACTCAGCTCTATCCACGAATACGCACTGTAGTCACCCGGCACACCCGATTCCTCGTGAACCGGCTTGCTATCCCATTGCTCCCACACATACTCCTGCCCTTTGCCTCGTGCAGTGACCACTGGTTCGGCATCGCTATTCTCCATTCGAAAAGACAACTCCTCCTCTTTATCCCACAGCAAACGGTAACGAGCCCGGTGCAAGGTCGAGCCCCAACTCCATTGCTGGGTGGTGGAAAAATGCCCGGCAAAAATAGGATTGCGCCCTTCTATCGAATAAGCGTAATCCAACACATCGCCCACCCGGATATCTTTCAACAAAGCCACACTGGTCAGCTTGCCATCATACAATTGCTCCTCGTAACCCGACTCACGCTCCAGTGTCTTGATGCTCTGATCCAACAAGCGGTCTATCACTTTCCCATCGCGGTGAATCTGCAAGCGATGCAAAACCAGCTTCTGATACCTTGGGTCAAAGGCAAAACTGCGCTCTGAGTATTCCTGCACCCCCGATTCTGAAAGGAAACGATAGGCGTAATGATAATACCGGGTTTGACTCGCCACATCGGTCTGCATATCAGCCAACAAATACCAAATGCCCCCGTCACCCGAATTCTGGGAAGACTTGGCGTGGACATCCACTGGCAAAGGCTCCACCCAGCTCGGCGGTGGTTCACGGGGAATCTCGATATCAACGGCGAGCCCTTGCAGACAGCTGCCTAACAGTGACAGCACAACAAGCGCCAGCACTCGCAACCCTCTATCCTGCCAGGCAAAGCGAAAAAACATCATCTGCAGCGTTCCACTAAGCGGTTTCGAACGAAGCCTTCAATCCGCCTAACAAAGCCACGTAGATACCACAGCAGAAATCAACCGCTTCACAGCTGTCGGAATCCCACGATGATGACCATTCAACAAAAGTTTCGTCGCCCGCACTCATCGTCACCGGTTTGAGCCGGATCACGCCTAGATAATTACTCACATCATTCGGCGACACCGGACTCGGGCCGTCGTCAATCGAGTACTCAAACACATGCTGCCCGGCATCTATACGGGTCACCGTTTCATGGAAAGCGTCATTCAATACTCTTTTTGCCCCGACTTCATGACCATCGACATCACCCACTTTTTCACACTTGGTGATCACTTCAGGAGCCCATGATAAATCATGGAAATCACTGATCCTATCCCAGACATCTTGCAAAGAGGCTTTAACAATAGTTGACTGATACGTAGTAGGCATGGCAATGATCTAACTGATTTTTATAAACATGGCAAGTACTGGAACAGAGAAAAGTTTGCTGGCATCCTTACACAGAGCCAGCTATCATTTGATTGTGAGATTGACCAACATACCACCCACCCCACGGAAGCCCGTCCAGCTATACCTCTGTCTGATAGCATTCCTGAGTTCATGGATCCTCGCCCCCCTTTCCTCCGATCTTCACGCTGAAGACAAAGCCGATCCTAAGAACGCAAAAGCCAGCGTCAAAAAAATCGGCGAGAATCTCTACCAACTGGGAGACATCACCTTCAACGGCAAAACCCGGGAAATACGCTTTCCTGTCACCATGAATCTGGAAAAAGGACTACTGGAATATGTGCTGGTCACCGATGAAGGGAAAATCCACGAAAGCCTGCTCAGCACCAAAGTCAGACCTGCCCAATTACAAATCGCACTCAAACTTTGCCACTACACCGAAGGTGTTGGCGACATCTTCGATGCACTCTACCCCGAAGATGAGAAAAAGGGCGCGGCAGGTAGAGCTGATCGCGGCAGTGCCTTGCGCATCGCTGCGGAATGGACGGAAAAAAGCGACGGAGTAGAAAAACCACGGCGCTTCCAAATCAATGAACTTATCCGTGATTTAAAAACCCAGACAGAAATGTCCCCAGACCAGTGGATTTATAGCGGCTCCATCATTTACGAAGGCACCTTCATCGCCGAATCGGAAGGCACCCTGATCGCGGTTTACATCGACAACGGTTCACTCATCAACAGCTTCCGCCCCGGATCGGACGATGACGAGCGTTGGGTCACCAATGCCGAAATCGCGCCCTCCATGGGAACCCCCATCACACTTATTTTGAGCCCCAACAAGGAACCGCAACCGACAAGCAAATAATCGCCCCGCACTATGAAAACCGACACCTTTCCTAGCCCCTCTTTTATCCGCCCCTTTTATACATTGACCCTTTGCGTGGTCATCTCCCTCAGCCCGGATTGGTCATCGGCACAAAAAAAGATTACCTCCAAACCGGGAGCTCAAGGAAATCTCTCACTCCGCTTGGAGATCGAGCACGCCATCTACAAAGGCGTAAAATGGCTGAAACAACACCAGAACCCAGAGAGTGGTGCCTGGAGCGAAACCGATCAGCCTGCACTCAGCGCGCTTGCCGTCGCCGCCATCGCCGGTGACCCCGCACTGACAGATACCCCA
>JAJRVS010000212.1 GCA_024277195.1 Verrucomicrobiota bacterium
ACTGATGGATGAGAGCAAGCCGAGGGCGATCAAAAGCCCCATCAAGTTGCCTCCCCGGGTGCCGAACAAATGGATGGCGGCGATGCGTCCGACGTCTTGTTGTCCTTTCAGGGCGTCAATAGGAGCCGCCTTGAGAAAGGCCAGGTTGAGCAGCACATACAGCACGGTGACGATGCAGGTGCCCAGCAACATGGCGAGGGGTAGATTGCGCTGCGGGTTGCGGATTTCCCCGGCGATGTATGCGGCGGCGTTCCAACCGGTGTAGGAGTAGGTGACGTAGAGCAGGGATACGGCAAAGTCAGCGCCGAAGAGGGTTTGCAGGTCGCCGGGTTGGGGAGAGAGGGAGAGTTTTGTGCTTTGGGCAGAAAAAAAGCTGGCGGCTATCAGACTTATGATCAGAAGAATTTTAAAGGAAGTGAAAACGATCTGGAAGCGACTGATGTGACGCAGATGACCGAGGTGGATGATTGTGATGAGGATGACTGCCAGAACGGAGATCCAGGCCGGATGGGCGATGCCAAGGGCTTGGCCGGCATATTGACCGAGGGCTTTTGCCGCAATGGCTACAGGCGCGGCAAAACCTACGGTGATGGAAACCCAACCGGCTAAAAATCCCACTGCGGGGTGCCAGGTTTCTCTCAATAAATGGTATTCGCCACCCGAACGTGGCATCATGGCGCACAATTCGGCGTAACACAGGGCTCCTGAAATGGCGATGATGCCTCCGAATATCCAAAGTAACATGATGGCAAAGGGAGATTCGATGGAGACCAATTGGAAACCAAGGCTGGTGAACACACCGGTGCCGATCATGCTGGCGATGACGATGGCGGTAGCGGTGCTTAAGGATAGGGAGCGGTGTTCGGACAAAGCGGTAAAAAACTCGAAGTAATGCGTCTGTAGCAAAAAGTCGGCAAAATCTGGTATTTTTCACGCGAAATTTCTAAAAAAGAGGTATAGAATGCGGCGTGATGAGAAAATGGGTATTATTGTTATTAGCGGGTTTGTTGATTGGCACAGCGATTGGCCAACAACAACAGAGTGTTCCTTTGTCGGGAAAAAACGCGTTGAATATTCTGGGGCAGAAGTTCGGAGCGGATCATTTCCTGTGGATTGTGGAAATGCGGGCTTTTAATGGAGTTCCTCAACCCAAGGAGTGGAGTGTGGTGGTTTATGATCCGGCCAGCATCTATTTGCTCAATGAATACTGGGTGGGAGATGGCCGGGCGGTCAATGAAGGCCCTTATGACAAGCTTTATCCTGATAAGGCGCCGATTGGTTATATTGATTTTGCCAAGTTGAAGCTCGACAGTGTGGCGGCCTTTACCGTGGCTGAAGGAGAAGCACGAAAGGCTCGGGTGGGTTTTGATAGTTTGAATTACGTTTTGCGGGCGCGTGAGTATTCCAACGAGCCGGTGTGGATTTTGGCTTTGGTTGATGCGGAACAGAGACTGGTGGGCAAGGTGCATGTTTCCGGAGTGACAGGATCGGTGTTGCGAACCATTTGGATCAATCGCCAAGGGCCAACTCCAAAGGTGATTGATTCGGCGGCGAACAATCGCAATCAAGCGGGCGTGAGCGCTCCGGCAACCTCAGGAACCGGGGGTAACAATAATGTGCAGCAACCGGTAAATGGTCAGCTTTATCCTTCGACGCGACCTAAGCAGGGGGCGGTAAGGATTCCTGAACGCCGGGTGCTAGGAGCGCAGCAGTAGTAGGCTGGGTGCGCCTGTGCTTCAGTAGGCAGTCTGGGTGAACGCTATACGGGGAATGGCGCTCAGTAGTTTTTTGGTATAGGGGTGCTGGGGTTTTTCAAATAGCGCTTGAGCTTCTCCTATTTCAACCAACTGACCCTCATACATGACGGCGATGCGGTCGGCGATGTAGCGCACGACCGAGAGGTCATGGGATATGAATATCATGGTTAGGTCCAGATCGTGGCGCAGGGCTTTCAGTAGGTTGAGGATTTGTGATTGGATCGAGACGTCGAGGGCGGAGACCGGTTCGTCGGCGATGATGAGCTTGGGCTCGGGGGCTAGCGCACGTGCGATGGCGATGCGTTGACGTTGTCCTCCGGAAAATTCATGAGGGTATTTGCGCATGTAACGGGGCTCCAAGCCAACTCGTTTCATCAGTACGGAAACTCTCTGGGTGAGCTCGTTTCCCTGGCATTGGGGGTGCCGGGTACGGATGGCTTCAGCAAGGGTGGTGAAGATAGTCATGCGGGGGTTGAGCGAGGCATAGGGATCTTGAAAGATCATTTGAAAGTCGACCCGGTGCTGGCGGATTTGATTTTGTGAAAGGGCTGTTAGTTCTTGGTCTTCTAACAAGACTTTGCCACTGGTGACAGGGATCAATTGCATGATGCTGCGGGACAGGGTGGATTTGCCACAACCGGATTCGCCGACCAGGCCAAGTATTTCGCCTTTTTTGATCTCGAGGTTCACTCCATCGACGGCTTTGATCGCAGGGTTTTCTTTTTTGATGAGAAAACCACTGGAAACCGGGAAGTGGACTTTGAGATTTTGGAGTTTTAAGAACATGGGTGCGGGCAGCTTAATCGTTGAACGTGCGGAAGGGAGAAATTTTTAACTGTGGATTTTGCCGATGGGTTGGATGCTATGTTTACTTTGGAATAAGAAGAAATCAAAGTGAAGCAGAAAAGGGTGCCAACTTCAAATCAGGGTAAGACATTTGCATGCTGGAACCTTTGCCATTGCCTCTGGTAATCAGGGGATTTTGACTTGGCTGGGAGGGCTTGTCATGCAAGGGTTGGGGAAGGGAATTTTTGCTATGACGAGTTTCCTGAAACAACCTCCAAAAATATGAATAACAACGAATATCAGCAGAACTCCAGGCGGGAATTTTTAAAAAGCACGGGGGCCTTGGCGGCGGGTGCGGCGGCGGTGGGTTTGCTGGCCAAGCCGAATTTGGTGTTGGGGCAAGTGAAGGGAGCTAATGAGCGGGTGCGGGTTGGGGTAGCGGGGCTCAGTCGTGGGCGGGGGCATATCAAGGGCTACTTGGATGTG
>JAJRVS010000213.1 GCA_024277195.1 Verrucomicrobiota bacterium
CACTACCCGGGGACTAAAAAGCCGATTACGATCAGTTCGCAATCGACTCGCTGTCGCCTGAGCCCGACTTATTCCGGTCGGGAGTCGATTATAAGCCCATATCCCCATCCGTCAAATGCTTTTGGCTCTTTTTCTCTTTCATTTTACTTTTGCAATCTTACCCCAATGGCTATCGCTCGGATTCCTCGCTCCCTTACAAAAAAAATGCCCGCTCGATTGACTCTAGCGGACACTTTCGGAAAAGGGTATTCACCCTTCTTTTTACCATTACTCAACTAAAAAGTGATCGTCATATCAATTGTGATTCGATTCTCCATCAAGTTATCACCTGAATTGGTCAACGGCAGTTCATACGCCGCACCAAGCTGGATATTGTCCGCCAACTTCAAGCGAAAACCTGCTGCTGCAGTCACGATATTACGGTTAGCTCCCGCATTGGAAGCTCCCAAATTAATCAAATCCCCCCCTTCAAATTGAGCAACAGACGGAACCGCTCCTCCAACTTGATTGGCAAACCTGCTACCTCCATTGCCCTCATTCAGTACACGATACCAATTGACCTCTACCAAAGGAGCCAGTCACTCAGTGAGCCAATAACTTGCGTGAGCACTAACAAACCCTGTCGTGGATTCCGCTCCCGTGTTAAAAGGGATGTGTGCGCCAATACCGCCAGCAAACTGCCAACGCCCCCAAAGCTTCACATCCGAAAGAATCAAATTAAGCGCTCCATCACCAGTTCCTTGAAATACACCCGTATTACCCGTTGGCACCTCGACAACAGCTGAAACACTCATTACATGCTGGATTTCGGGTTGATACAAAACTGCGTATTTCAGTCCTGCTGCCAAGTTAGCCCAGCCGTCATCAACCGAGAGCGTGCTGTCAGGATTAAAATCGATGTAGCCATCTTTGGTCGCGACAAACGACAAGCGCTTATTAAAAGCATATTCCAACTGCAGAGCATACAGCTGAAAATCCCCACCTACCGGCAAATCCCCAAGCGCCGTACTGATCTTGTTTGGTAAAGATTGGGACATGAAAATCGGATGAATCGTAGTCCTCGGCAGAGCTAGATCAAACAAAGTTGGATTGCTGATCGGCCTCAGCACATTGGCAAAAGGGTCAGCAGGTTCAACCACCTCTTTTGCAATCGGACCCGCCTGAGCTTGCCCGACAAGGAGGAAACTGATTGCCAGACTGGCTGACACTTGAAATAGAGCGTTTTTTTTCATTTTGTAATCTTTGCTTATGCTTGATTGATCCAGACTTGAGCCCGCCACCCTCACCACCATTACCAATAAAAATGCAACAACCCAGATGACTTACAGCTCTTGCCTGACAGAAACTAAACCTTATCTGATCAGCAACCACGCAAGTAACACCTTAAACTGCGCATATTTTGCGCCGCCTCTGGTTACGCTCTGAAACACTAACCCTGTGCAGCTTCAATCGTCTGGTAAATCCGCGCGATTTCCAACAGCAGCTTTTCAAGCGCCTCGTAATAAGGCTCCTCATCCATTCCATCCTTTTGCCGTCGCAAAGCCTTCACCTTGAGCTCCAAGACATCTCGTTTGCGTCGCAAGTCTTCCGGCATCAAGGCTTCCAAGGGATTGGGCACCAGATGGATTTGATGCGCCCGTTCTCCATCAGGATTCTCCCGCGCCGTCCTATCTTTCGAACGAGTAGCCAATACACCAACAAAACCCTCCATTCTCACTGCTTGCTGATCACCATTATCATCCAGCAAAGCGTGCTCCGTAGCGATGCGCCCTTCTATCTCATAAAACGCTTTCACCTCATGCCCCGCATATAAAAAGGCTTCCAGCAAAGAGACCTGTTCATTATTATCCAAATCCGCCGCCGCCAAGCCCCCAATAGCCCTAACAAAATATCCGCCAAAACGAGGATAGAAAATTTCATGGGCGCTCTTGGTCGCCGTGATCACCACTCGATCCTTTCCCGACAACGCCTTTATAAAAGGTGCGCTCGAAGATGCCGTATTCACCACCACCAACTCCCCCTTGTAAGTTTGCAACCACTGCGCCAAATCCTTTTCAGTGAAATCTGCCCCCCGCACATTAAACTTCGTTTCACGACCATCAAAGGTGCCGTGACCGATCAATACCAACCACAAGCGCGAAGATCCTCGCTCTATTTCACTCGCCAGCACCTGCTTTAAGCGCTGCCGATCACCTTTTCCATCCGCAGCTTGATCCCCCCCCACTTCAATCAAACGAACCCCGGCATCCTCGCAGGCCTGCTTCCAGCTCTTTGCCAGCTTAACAAACTCCTGCTCATACTGTTCCGCCCCCGCCGCACCCACCACCGTCACCACCGTCATATCACGCTCAACAGCTTCTACCCGCACTGAGACCGACCATATGAATAAGGTCAACACGCCGGCAAAATAGCTTTTCATCATCATTTTCAAATCACCCCCTTCCATCTTCTCAGCGCCCACTCCCCCATAAGCAATAACAACGCAGCCATGAAAAACCACGGAGCATGCCACAGCGGCCGGGACCAAGTCTCCGTCACGGGCGTCTGCATCAGCGGCAGCTCATCCTTCACAAAAGCCATCACCTCGCCCAACTCCAAAACCCTGCCCCCGGTGGCAGCGGCCAAACGCTCCAGAACCGCGCGATCCGGAGACAATCGGGACAACTCATCCGCATTGGAATTTCTCACCCACGCCACTTCACGCTCCCCCAAGCTCTCACCCTGCTTGCCATTCACCCTCAGCTTGGCCCGATACGCGCCTTGCTCACGTGGGTAAAAATTCGCCGCAAAGCGCCCCTCCTGCTCCAAGTCCACTTCAGCAAACAACTCAGCCACTTTTTCCCCACCCTGCTGTCCATGACTCACCTCGATTTTCACCGCCACCTCCGTATCACCTCGAAAAGCCTTGTCCCGCACCTGCACCGAGAAATCAACTCCCCCTCCCTCTTTTACCGACTTTTGCCGCTGACTGAACTCGATCAAGTCCGGCGTATCCACCACCAACCAGCGCAACAACTGACGCCAGGATTTTTCCATATCCTCACGCAAGTCCGGATCCTTCATTCCCCAACGCCACACATCGGCCAACAAATACGCCGCCGTCCGCCCCAGCCCATAACGCTGCGTCACCAATGCAGAGTAACGCCTTTCCTCATCATCAGACAATACCGCCAACAAACTCGCCCCCGGTTTGATTGCCGACACCCGATTGGCCGCATGGAAAGCCGGCATGAAAGCCAGTCGGGCATCCTCTTGCTCTTGCTGCTTACGCAAGCGCATCCATGGCTCCAACCAACCTTCCCGGGTCAAACTGAAGCGGGCATCCATCAACGCCTTACCCTCTTCTCCCACATCCAATCGATCCAGATAAACCGGCAGCATCTGCCCGATCGGCGTTTTAGCATATGCCCCCTCACGAAAAGATTCCGCTCCACCCAACATCAACAAAGCTCCTCCTCGGTTCGACACAAAACGCTCCACCAGGTTCATCTGCTCCTGAGTGAAAAAATCCGCCTCCACATCATCCAGGATAATTGCCCGGTATTCGCCCATCAAAGCTTCGTCCGTTTTGGGAAACCCTTCGCGCAATTCATCTTCATCCCTGGTGTTCAGTCTCACCAACACCGGTTGATCATAACGCCGCGACTCTTCCGGCACATCACTGTTAAAACCTCGAAACAGCGGGTTCGACGTTTCCCCCGTCCTCCCACGCCACTCAAACTTCGGCTCCCTGCGCGCCGCACGCACCAAACCTACCAAATCAATCTCTGCATCGCGGATCACCGCACGCCGCATAAACTTATAATCCCAGTTCGGCCGACCGCTGACATAAAGAATCCGGTACGGGCCACGCTTCCGGTCCACCGCCACCAAGCGCACATTGTTCCCCAAAGTCGCCTCCTTATGCGCAGTTTTATCTTTATTTCCCGCCACCAACGACAGCTCGACCGAATAAAAAGAAATGCCCGCCTTGGAAGTCGGCACCTGCAAGCGAATCTGCTCCTGCCCCTTCGCACCTATACGTCTTAGCTCGGTCGCCACCACCTTACCCTCGCCGTCCGTCACCACCACCTTCACCTGCTCACCCTCCAAGCCCTGGGCTGACACTCCGGCAGTCAAAGTCACCGGCGCATCCTCGAAAGTCGACTGCTTCACCGCCACCGACCGTAATGACAAATCGCGCAAAGCCTCGCCCCCCTTGATGATAACCGGAAACACCGGAGCGCCACCCCACCGTTTTTCAAAAGCTTGCAGCAACTCCCCGTCCGCCACGTTACCATCGCTGAACACCAACATTCCCGCCAACGCCCGCCCTTCAAAACGATCCTGCAAACCATCGAGCGCAGAGATCAGTTTTCCCTCTGTACTGGAGAAATTAAGATGTTCAAAATCCCCAACACGCTTTAACACCCGGTCCAACTGATAGGTGCGCAAGCGGAAGTTACTGGCAACCTGACGTAAAAATTCGGCATCCCCGCCACCTTCTTCTACTTTCAGTAAAGACTCCAAGCCCAGCCCCACCTTGACACCTCTTTTGTTTTCCACCGCATAACGTTTACTGTTATCAGCCAACACCACAAAATCATTCGCCCCTTTTTTTGGCGACGTGCCACTCCACATTGGCTCCATCAAACACAAAGCCAACAACAACAAAACGCTCAATTTTAACAGCATCGCCAACCACCGGGGCCAGCCAGACACAGGGTAATGCCGATAGCTTTGCCACAATAAAACCACCGAAAACAGAACAAAGGCTGCTACCAGCCATGCTCCCTCCTCTGCGGCAAAATAGATCGAATCCGCCATCATCGCCCGGCACCGAGTTGCTGATAATATTTCTTCACTAAAGCCCGGTATTCCGGCGGCACCGGATCTCGATCAATCGGTGCCAGTGGATTTTTCTTATCCATTCTTGATAAATGTTCACTCACCCGATCCCGAAGCTCCACTAGGGGAGCGATGATTTTTTGATCAATCGCATGGGCTTGCGGAGAAAGATTGTTGCGCCGATGATCAATCCGCATCGCGCGGGCATTATCCAAAACCTTGGCCACTTCGTTGCGCAATTTCGGATCATCAAGCGCCTCCTCCACATCACGCAAACGATCCGTCCATTTCTCATAATCTTTACCCATCAGGGGCCCGCCAGCCGCTTCCTCTTCAGCACCTTCGAAAAACAAAGGAGCAGCCCCTTGTGATCCGGAGCTCTGCCCCTGCCCTGACCGAGCCGCCTTGTTCGATCCGTCCGACCTATCAGACGATTCCGAACGGGCCAGTCGAGCCTTGCCCTTACCCGCCCCAACCTGACTTTTACCTTCACCCTCTTTGCCTCCCTCCTGTTTTTTCGCTTCACCTCCCTCGCCCTTTGCTTGCGTCACACCTTCTTTGCCTTCTTTGCCTTCTTTGCCTTCTTTGCCTCCCTGCGCTTTCCCTGTCGGCTTAGCCTCTCCTTGTTCCCCACTCTTCTGGATTTTCCCCCCACCCTTTTTCCCACCCGCGTCATTCATAGCCAGCTCCATCTTCTCTCCCTCCGCGCTTTTTTTATCTCCTTCCCCTGACATCTTATTTTTTTCCTGCTCCACCTGGCGCAACAGATCATCCAGTTCCGCACGCGCCATCCTCAGTGCATCCCCTTCATTGCCCAAAACCTTACCCGCCGCTTTTTCCACATTCTTCTTCAATTCCTCAATCCCACGCGCCGCACGCCCTTCCGCTTCCTGCGCCAAATCGCTCCTGCCCAACCTCCCCAAATCACGAGCCTCCTCCAGAGCTCCGTCCACACCCTGCGTCTGCGCCTTGCGCACACCCTCATACAAAGCCGTCGATAACAGCGCTTCCGAACCTTCCGCCGCTTCGCTCATCTTGCGCATTTTATCCAGCAAATCTGCCAAAGCCTTACGCTGCGCATCCAAATCCCTCCCAATTTCCAGATTCTTCAACAACGACTCCTGATTCCCAAACGGATCCTGGTTGTCAGCCGCTTCCATCCCGGATTTTTCCAATTCCTCCCCAATCTCCTGCTGCGCTTTAGCCAGATCACGCGCCTGATTACGAATCCCTCGCATCTCCTCGCTAAAACGCCGTGAAGTCTTCTGGCGAAAATCCTCCTTCACCTTGTCCAAATCCCGCTGAGCCCGGGTCGCCGCATTGGCCGCATCCGCCAATTCTCCCTTTTTCAACTTTCCCGCTGCCTCCCGCACCTTCTCACGAGTCTGCTCCAATTTCTTTTTCTCCTCCGCCATATTCGCGCGGTTCTCCGGCTTCTCCATCCGCTCCGTCACATCATCCAGATCACGCAGTAACTGCTGCTGTTGTTCCTGCAAACGCTTCAACTGCTTTTTCAGCTCATCCTTCTCAGCATCAGAGTCAGCCTTTGCCAAAGCGTTTTCCAATTCCTTGATCTTCTTGGCCAAAGCCTCCTGCCGCCGCGCCAGTTCATTCAATCGGTTCAATACCGCCAGATTCTCTTTCTGCTCTGCCGTTTTGGCAGGTTGATCCTTAGCCTCACTGGCTTTTTCATATCGTTTCTCCTGCTGCTTCAACTCCAGCTGCATCAACTGCGACTCCATCTTCTTTTTACCGCCGCCACCCGGCTTGGGGCTCTGCGCCCGGGTCACCTGATGCTCACGCCCCTGGGCCAGCAACAAATCCTCATACGCCCTACGACTGGTCTTCATTGGCTTCGCCAGCCCCGCGCTCTTTTGCGACTGCAACACCCCGTCCAACTCCAGCACCGCCTGCAGCATCTTACTTTTTGCACTCTCCAGATAAGTGCGAATCTGCGCATCCTTGATCTTCTCCAGCACCGCATCCACCTTCTCCGCCACGATCTGCTGGGAATCCTTCACCACCGTCACATCAATCTCCATCTCACCAAACTCTTCCCCCGCTCCCGCGCGCCGCATCACCTTCCACGTCGCATTGATCACTTTTTTCTGCAAATCCACCAACTTGTCCGACTCACCCTGCTTCGGCGGCCCCTTGGAACTCATCGCTTCCGCCTCGCGGAAAATATCTTCAAAATGCCTGACCTCGGCAAAAAACATATCGCTCATCACCCGCCGCACCTGCCCCTTGGCATCACGATCCTCTGCCCACAGATAATAAGAAATTAAATCCCGTGGTTTCACTCCCAGTTCTTCGATCGCCAGCAAAGTTTTGAGCGGATGTTTTTTGCCACCCGCCAACACCTGTTGCGACAACGACACCTCCTTCTCCTCATCCCCGACAACAAACACTGCCCCCGTCGCAGTCACCCCCAAGTCATCCCACACCTGCGCCTCCACCGGCATCTCCTGCACCGGCGATACCGCCAAGTCCCGTTTGGGGAAAACCAAATCCAACCGAGGCGGTTCATTTTTTTTCAAACTCACCTTCAACCAAGGCGGCTGCTTGTTCGCCCGATCATCCGCATCCACCAGATGCACCCGATAACGCTTACTTTTTGTCGGCACAAAAGCCGCTTCAAGAACCGTCTCATCCGCCTCACTCGGCAGTAGGGGGATCACACTCTCATCTTCCCCATACAGTTCCGCAGCTGCCACCGCTTTATTAACCTTCAAGCTGAACTGCAATTGCGAGCCCTGCAAAGCACTCACTTTCCTTACATCTTTGAGCTGCTTTTTTTTCAAACCAGCATATTCCGGCGGCGTGATCCATACATCCGCCCGCTGTAGTTCCGGATGCACATAGGTCGTGATCTTATAATCCTCCGACCGCTCATCATCGAACTCAAGCCGGTAACGCACATCCCGATCAATGCGACGAATCAATCCCGAAAACATACCGTCCTGCAAACCCTGCTTCATCTCGACTCTTGCCAGCTCCTGCCCCTTGCCTGCAGGATCCATCACCACGATCTTCACAGCTGACGGAATCCTGCCATCAAACTGCGCCTCCACAATCAGCCGCTGTCCACGTTCCACTTCCGCATCCCCCGGTGTCACCGCCAGTTGATAAGCCGCCAGGGTCACCTCTTCTCCAGCCTCCTCCAACACCGTTTTCTCATCCAATCCACTGAGATAAAACCCCAGGCCCATCAACATGATCACTACATTAAAAATCGCAAAACCCTGCACCCAGGCCGCCACCAGCAACTGCGGTCGATAAACCGTATTCAGCCAATCATGCTCCAGTGCGTGATCCACCGCCTCCTCAACCACCCGCTCTTGTAAAAATCCCAATTTACCATCCGCCCTGGGCTGTTGCTCCACCGCCGTCAGCAACACCTGCTGCAGATCGGGAAACTCCCCCTCAATCCGGTCTGCCAACTTTTTTAAATCTAAAATCTGCCGCTTTTTCCAACTAATCCCTCCCCATACCACTATAAACCCAGCCAATACCAAAAAGACAATCATCCCAGCCGCCCCCCCTTGGCGCTGCACCGCCAACCAAGCCAATACCACCAACACCCCTGCACCCGACAACATCACCGCCGATACCAACCAGCGACGAAAGATCAAATCCTCCGCTTCTTTCAGCGGCTGCAATTTTTTCTGCAGACTATCTCCGATCATAAAATCAAGCATAACACAAATTCTCCAATCCTACACCCTCCGCTATAACCCGCCGCCCCACCCGTCCCGCCACCCACGATTCCAGCCATAATACCAGCAACA
>JAJRVS010000214.1 GCA_024277195.1 Verrucomicrobiota bacterium
AGCCCAGTGCGAAGCACTGGGTAAAAAACCCAATTTTCCCAGCCCTGCAAAGGGCGAAATGCATAGCGAGGTCAGCAACTTAACCATTTTGTCTTACACCCGCTCCACAGGAGGTCGGGTTTTCCTACCCGACGCGCTTAAGGGGAAATGCCGGACAAAAATGTCCACCCTCCTTTATGAAACCCTTCCTCCCATCCGCGTTTATCCGCGAAATCCGCGGTAAAACCTCCTATTCCCTACCCTTTCGGCTGCACCGCATTACCTGCCCCTTTCTCCAATTTACCTGGATTCGCAGGATCCGGCTTTTTGCCCAATCTGAAATACCCGGCAGAAGATTTTCCGGAAGCCAATTCTCGGGCATTGATCTTCCACACCCCTTCAACATCATTGGGCGCAAAATCGAGCACCACCGTGCTTTTGCCATGTTCCGTCGACCAATAACCACTACCCTCGGCCACCCTGCCCTCGGGATCCTCAATCCGAATCTCCAGTGGAATGGCCGCATCCACAGCTTTGCCATCACGATCCAAAACCGAAATCACCACGTTTTTCCGCTCTCCCCTCAGCGCAGTTTTTGGACTAAGGACGCTCAAGGAATCAATTTCAGCATCAGTCACCATCAGCATTTTTCCCTCGCCAGGCCCCAGGGTCACGTCCAAAACCAACGCATCTTTTTCCTGGCGAAAACGCACCGGTCGATGTTTCACCAAATCGTAGCCAAAACCTGATTCCCGCTGCAAGCTAACCCGGGCATCCGAAGGCAAACCATTCTCCATCACCCGTCCATGATGCCCCACATAACGTCCGGCTTCCCTATGATCATTGACCAGAAAAACATAGTCCGTATTTTCATAACGTCGACGATAAGGCACCACTTCAGGATTCGAAGTCACTAAGTAAGCTTGGTAGGTGGCCTGCTGCAAAGCTTTGCGCAGGACTTCAGCGCGTTTCATCAACTCCGCCTTATCCTTGAACGCCACTCCTGTGCGTTTATAACTTTCTATCAAAATATCAGCTTTTAAAGCCGGGCTCAAATTGACATCCGCGATCACAATTCCACCTTTCTTTTGAAACGCTTGGATTTTTTCAAAAACCGATTGTGTGATCACATCACAATCAGGCATCACCAAAATTTTATAACCCTGCAAGCCCTCCTCCAAAATGGTTTCATCATAAAAAACATCCGCCTGCAAACCCGCCCACTGCATCACTTCATAAGCATCACCTATCCAGCCCCCATTCCAACCGTAAGTGCCACGTCCGGCATACATCTGAGCCGCAAAACTTTCATAAAAAGCAATATCGCTTTTGACCCCTGGTATGGTTTTTAAAGTCGGCCCCAAAGGTTGGGCGACCTCCTTGATCAAACGAGCCAACTCATGTTGAGTCTCCGCATGAGTGTAACGGTAACCTCCATCAGAATCCGTCGGCACCAGCGATGCCCAGCCATGATACATGATGCCTTTGATCGGACGTGCGATCTTAGTCCAGAAAGCCTCTCGCAACTGCATCGGCGGAATAGTAATAAAAGGAGCCTCCGGTTGCTCCCGCTCCCAGGCAGCTTGCCAATCAGGCCCTTTTTTCCCAGCTTTGGTCATCGGAGCGGTTTGTGATCGATACCAGATAATCTGGGTCATCTTCATCACATCCTGTTGGTGAGCCGCTCCACCTGCCATCGTCAACAATTCGTCTGTCGCCAAACCTATGCGGATTGGGTCAGGATAAGAGTAGGTCCACTGCGAAATCACATCCACATCCCCACCGGATCCATAAGTGGTCGCCACCCGAACCGCCGGGTCATACCAGGTCCAAAAATCCGAACGTTTGGAAGTTTTTAAACCGCGGTTCAATTCACTGTTCAAGTTGTTCCAACCATCCCCTTTTTTCCAAAACCAGCGATAATAAGTGTAGATCGGATCATCATCGGCAATGACCCGGTTTGCAGGAAAGTCCTTCAGTTTGGAATACTTCACTCCCCGTTGAGTGATCACTTCTGCCGGTATATCAAGCCCACTGGCAGCACGGAAAGCTTCCCTGTCCTGTTTGTGAAAACACGGCCGCGAGTGGCCACGCACTTCCGTATGCAACAAAGCCCCGCCATAAGCCGGCAGGTCGCCATAACCATTAGCCATCGATACCCCGACATTATAACAGAACTTCTGAATCTCTGGAAACAGCCCACAAATATCTTCACGTCCGACGAAGGGCTTGCCCTCACGATCCACCCGCTGATATTTTTTATCATTACGCAAATAAGTCGCCGGCGCCGACTGCGAAGTGAAAGTCAATCCCTGCGCCAATGCCCGGTCAAGTTGTTGACGGGTTTCAGCTAGGCGTTCTTCCGTATTCGGCGCGATCGCTTCTCCCGCCTGCCAGATCGCCCCATAACTCGAGCGTGGCCCCATCGCGTGGGTGAAACCAATTTCCTTGAGCCGATCCAATTCCTTTAAACCGCTTCCCCACATCAAAATCGGAAACTCCTTGGGTAATTTCCGCGCCACGATATTAACTGGAAAAGATTCACTTGCCTCAAAATTATCTTTTTTGGAACTGGAGAATACCGCCGTCACCTGGTAGCTGTCGGGTCGCATGCGGGTATCCAGCGGAAAAGAAATTTCACGAAACTTACCCGGTTCCAGTTCTGGAATCTCTGCCGACTGCAATTCCTGGGTATCAATAGCGAGCGAAAATTTCGATTTTTTTAAAGGCTTGCGTTGCAAATTGGTCATTCGAAAACGCAAGCCCACCTCTTTTTCCATTCGTCTAAAAGTCTGGCGATCCGATACTCGCTCGATACGCACCGGACGAAACTCCAATACCCCATTCGACAAGCGCACCTGGTCAATGCGACCAGGGAAACCGTGATAATTGCTACCATAACGATCTCCTATCGACAGATCCTTGTTACCTGCAGCGATGCTGCCCAAGCCTTCCACGCTCTCTCCTCCCTCCAGTTGACCATCGACAAAAAACTGCACCAACCCCGCACCGTCATAAGTAAAAGCAATGTGATACCATTGATCCGTTTCCATTTTTACCCGCTTAGACTGCCAGGTTACCGATCTGCTACCAAAACCAAGGTCAAGCCGTAAGATCTTCATGCTACCCTCTTTGCTACGACCAAAAGAAAGTTTGTAGTCCGTATCCGAAACGTATTTTTTATCCAACAACACCGCACCGGAATAACCCTCCATTTTTTCTCCCGGACTGATCCACATTTCCACCGTAAAGGCTCCCTCCGGCGATAAGGATGGATGATTTTTAACCATCACCGCATGGCGTTCATCGATCACCGGCCAGCCAGCGAAAGATTCCAGACACTTGCCAAATTTGCCCTTGGCATTGATCTTGCCGCCGCTCAATTTACCTAACAACCCTCTACCCGAATCATCCTCAATCACCGCCAACTCCTGCGCCGCTTTTCCATCAAAAGACCACAGCGCGATCACATGATCGCCTTTGGCGTCTGGCCCCTTGTAGGCCTGCTGCCACGGTTGCTGCAAATTGACCTCGACCACCTCCTTTTTGTCAGGAAGTGCCTGTGCCACCAAGGGTAAAAAGCTCAACAATGCGATTAATAATGTCCATCGGTTATTCATACAAAAATAGTCTTACCTGCAATCCCCCTACCCGCAAGCTTCTTGCAAATTTGTTATCAGCGCAGATAGCTACCCCGAACACATAACGGCCATTGTAGGGCGAGCGCTCCGCTTGCCCCGTGTCAAGAACAGCTTAAATCAGACCTTTGGCTGTAGTCCCCCATCCCTATTCGCATTTATTAGCGTGCAATCTTGACCGTCGAAGCCTCAGCGAAGGAGGTTCGCGCTTCCTCCCCGCCAGCTTCAAGAAAGTGACGAACTCGGGCTGAAGTCCCCCGCATGATACGAACTTCTCACCAAGGGCCCCGAGGACACATGAATAAAACCTTTTTCCAAAGCCTGTTCTTTCAACTGGGCAAAAACATCCGGGTGAATGTATTCCACCACCGGCAGATGATTAGCCGACGGCTGCAAATATTGCCCCAGGGTCAATACCTCGACCCCATGCTCACGCAAATCATCCATCGCTAACAATACTTCATCCACACTCTCCCCCAGTCCCAACATCATCCCGCTTTTGGTGGTTGTTTTTTGCTCCAATGATTCAGCCATTCTTTTAGCCTGCTGCAGCACTTCCAAAGAACGGTCATATTTCGCCCGCGAACGAACCAAGGAGGTCAGTCTCTCAACCGTCTCCAAATTGTGGTTAAATACCTCCGGAGCTGCTTCCATCACCGTCAGAATAGCGTTGTTTTTGAGATTAAAATCTGGTACCAAAACCTCGATCACCACCTCGGAACCCTTCGCCCTCACCGCTCTTATCGTATCGGCAAAATGTTGTGCCCCACCATCCGCCAGATCATCCCGCGCCACCGCGGTGATCACCACATGTTTTAAACCCAGTCGATGGCAAGCTTCAGCAACCCGCTCAGGTTCGTCAATTTCAAGATCAAAAGGTTTGGCCGTTTTAACAGCACAAAAACCACAAGCCCGAGTGCAGCGGTCACCCGCGATCATGAAAGTCGCCGTACCCTGTTCCCAGCATTCCCAGCGATTGGGGCACTGCGCCTCCTCACAAACCGTGACCAGCTTCAAGTCCGATACCATCGCCTTGGTCGACCAGAACGCCGGATTGCTCGGTAAATTAACCCTCAACCACTCAGGCTTGCGTGCTCTTTTCCTGACGGTTTTCCCGCTGACTTGATCAATCCCATTCTCCATTCTATTTCCTAACTTCTAAGTCCTTAGAATTCACCAATGTTGGGGAATCGGTGGATCCACCGTCCACTTCCGATAACGTTCACCAATAAACTCTGCCAATTGAGCTTGATTATCGCGTCCATTGCCCTCGATTTCCATCGGTTCACCAAATTCAAAATGCACCGGACACTCGGGGCGGATTTTACCGAAGTCCCTAACTTTCCAACCGTCGGAGCCCCAGGCATCGGTGCGCAGTGCAATCGGCACCACCGGCACCCCTGCCCGTTTGGCGATTTTCACCGCGATCGAATTGAACTTATCTTGAACAAATGCCGTTGTCCTTTTCCCTTGAGGAAATACCACCATCGAAACCCCTTTTTCCAAGCGCTCAACACCACCAGTCAGCATTTTTTTCAAATCCTCCCGCGGACTGGAGTAGTTCACCACCACCGGATCACAGGACTCCATCACATGTTTGAAAACCGGATATTCTATCAGACTTTGTTTGACCACAAAAGTGACATCCAGATGAGGTTGGATAATAGCCGGCAGCACAAAGGTCTCCAAAGTGCTCATGTGATTCCCGACAAACACACAAGGCGACTTGATCCGCTTGAGCACATCGGCATTTTTTATCGTCATGCGCACCCCGGCGGACTCCAATGCCCTGGCAATCCCGCGGCTGCTTTCGGCCCAAGCGGCGCGATCGTAAAGCCCCTTTTCGGCCATTCTTGCGGCTTTGAGCACCACAAAAAACGCTTTGGGATAATAAACCAAACTGGGAAACAGCTTCGATAACAAGCTCGCTGCTTTGTCCGATGTCTGATAATCGTCTAAAATTTTATCGCTTGCAGGCCACATGATGATGAGAAATACACTTATCCAATATTGTCATAGGCAACTTTCAAAGCGAAGTCCACAACAGGAATGCGTGAAAAGAACCCACGCTCGGCCTCTTTTCAAGCCCCAAGTCACGAGAATTGCCTCCGCGCTGCCCGAGCATCCTCTGCCCAGCACTTAAACTGGAACCATTTTGATCGGATACGCTCCCTTCGAGTTCCATTGCAGCGCATAAAGCGATCCTTCGTCATCCACGCACACATCATGCACATGTTGAAACCAGTCGCCCACTTGGTACATCGACTGCAATTGATCTTCTTTGTCATACACCGGCGCGCTGCCCCCGGGATTGGAGATCACTTTGTTATTGTCATCAATGATGGTCACAAATCCAGATGACTTGCTTCGCTTGCCCGTATCCGGATCCTTCGACCAGCAAACTCCGGCATATCCGTGTCCTTGATGAAAAACACACTGCCCCGCGTAAGCTCCCGCAAGGGAAACTTCGAACAAATATTCCCCCGCCAGAGTAAACCACTTCAACTTTTGCTCCGAACGAGAACTCACCACCAATTTAGGAGTTTTCGGATCTCTCATATCTATGGAGATACCATGAGAACTCTTTAATCTCGCTTGAGGGTTTGGATCCAACGCACCCCCAAATCGACGAATGTATTTGCCGTTATGATCGTATTGCAAAACCCAATTAGAGCCATAACCATCTGCCACATACACATCTCCCGTTGGTGCCACCGCGATATCGCAGGGCTGAAAAGGCTCCCCAGGTTCATAAGCCCCCACCGTCACCGGATGCCCCAGAGTAAAAACATGTTTCCCCTCAGTTGTAATTTTAGAAACCCTCCCTTGCTCCCGGCTCGCTTTGCCATCATCCCCACGCACCATCCATCCGCCATCGGCGATATAAAAAAACTCCTCGCCGTTTTCATCAAAAACCTCCAAACCGTGAGCTCCCGGATATTCCGTCCCCCACGAGTGCACCAACTTCCCGCTCTTAGCGTAAATCAAAAAGTTGTTCTTCACTCCGTCACACAGTGTGTGCAACAGGCCGTCCTTGGTCTGCACCATTGCGTGGCAATTCACAATCGGGTATTTGCCGGCATCCAGCTTGCCCCATTGTGGCAAAACCTTGAATCGACGTGAGCCGTGTCCGATCACAACATCCTCTGCCGCGTTCACTTGGAGCGGTCCGGCGATCCCCGCTGCAGCAGCGCCGCTGAGGGTGGATAAAAAACGCCGTCGACTGGGGTGGGGTGAAGCCTTCATAACAGAAGATGGCGGCTTTCCACTAAAATTCAATACCTCTATGCCCGCCCGAGTGTAAGGCATCCCTGGCAAAACCGCGGATGCACTTGTTTGCATCGAATCCTTTGCATTTGCCGCTACCTTCTGATAAGGGTTTTTTGCTGCTTTAAAAACCATCCCCATCATTTTGAATCTATCCACCCCTTCTCCTGATCGCCGCCGCTTACTGGGTCGCCTGTTTTTTGGCATGTTCCCCAATGCTGCCGACTTAAACGTCTTTGGTTACTCCATGCCTATTTTCCAAGTGGGCGCCACCACCCTCTCTCTGGTCACCATGTTTTACGTCCTGATCGGCGGCATGCGCTCCGTGGCCTGGACCGATGTTTTGCAAGGCGTATTACTTTTGGGAGGCATGATCCTCGCTGCCGTCGCCGCCATCATTTCCATGGGTGGTTTTAGTGGTTATTTTGCAAAAGTAGCCGAACTGCCCCCCGAAGCCTTGTCTGTCCCCAGCGCAACCGGTGCCTGGCCAGCATGGAAGCTTATGAGCGTGGCGGTCTTCGCCTCGATCGGATCTCTGGTGCAACCCGGACAATGGATCCGCATGTATGCCGCCAAAAACGACCAGATCCTCAAAAAAAGCGCCCTCATCTTCGCCGTGGTGCTGCCCTCGTGTTTTTTATTCGGCATCATGCTCGTCGCCCTCGTCGGACGCGCCATCTACCCACCCGAAATGATCGATGGAGAACTGGTCGCGCACTCTTTTGTCGGAGAATTCGACCAGATCGTCATCGTCATGATCAAGGAACAACTCCCCGCCATGATGGGCGGAATCGGCTTGATCCTGGTCGCCGTCCTGCTAGTCGCGGTGCTCGCCGCCTCCATGTCCACCGCTGACAGTAACCTGCATGCGCTGTCCGCCGTTTTCACCCGTGATATCTATGATCGCATGCTGCGCCCCGGCGCTACCCAAAACGAGCGTGCCTGGATCAGCCGGGCGGTCATCGTTCTTGCCACCCTATTGGCCCTGTGGTTGGTCAACGCTGGTCATGACAACGAAAAATTTGCGCCTTTGAAAATGATTGCCAGCCTGATGTTTGCCGCGATCGCTTTCTCCTGCCAATTACTGCCCGCCACCGTAGACATGCTCTTCATTCGCAAAGGCACCCGCGCCGGAGTGCTCGCAGGCATGATCGCGGGAGTGGTCACGGTCTTTCTTTTCACCCCCTTCGCCCCTGCCGCCATCGGAGAAACAGTCAAACCCTTGACCCGTAATCTCGACCTTGGTCTGATCGGCTTCACGGTGAATGTGATCGTCTTTGTCCTGGTATCAAAACTCACCCCGGCCCTTGATCAAAAACACGTCGCCGAGATGAGCAAAGACATGGACACCCGCTAGACAAAACTCCCCACGATTAGCACCCTACGCTTAATCAACATCGATTTTCATGTCGTCCACATGCGGACGCGTTTTCCGTTTCGTTACGGCATCGCATCAATGTCCGATGTGCCCCACATCTTCCTGCGTGCCGAAGTCGAAATCGATGGCCAGGCCTCCATCGGTATCAGCGCCGAAGGCCTGCCACCCAAGTGGTTTACAAAAATTGCCGATGCCACGGCCGAGGACGAGCTGCAAGCTATGCTCGAAAGCATCACCCGCGCAGCCGATCTGGCCGAAGCGATGGATCAACAAGTGAACTTGTTCGATTTTTGGAAACAGCTTTATCATCAACAAAGCGAATGGGCAAAACAACATCAAGTGCCGCCTCTGCTCTCTCAGTTTGGGGTCAGCTTGGTCGAACGTGCTCTGATTGACGCCTTCTGCCGAGCCAAAGAAACCCCCTTTGCCCATGCGCTCGCGCAAAATCTGTTTGGCATCCAACTCGACGAGCTGCACCCAGAACTCGACAGTCGCAGCCCCGCTGACTTTTTGCCAGCTCCCGGCAAGCAGACGGCCACCCTCATTGCCCGTCACACCATTGGCCTGACCGACGCTCTTACTGACATCGAAATCAGTGACGACGAACGTGTCAATGACGGTTTGCCCCAGGCTCTCGTGGATTGCATTGAGGCCTACTGGGTCAACTGGTTCAAAATCAAACTGTGCGGTGACCTGCAAACCGATCTTAATCGCATGGCCGCCCTGGCCGATCTTTTTGCCCGTCATGTGCCCGCTTACCACTTCACCCTCGACGGCAACGAACAATTCACCACGATTGAATCCTTCCGCGAGTATTGGCAGCAATGCCTCGCCGATCCACGGCTGAAAGAGTTCCTCTCGCCGTCACACCTGCTGTTCATCGAACAGGCTCTGCATCGGGATGAAGCCCTGGCCCCGCATGTGGCTGACGGTCTCGCAGCCTGGCCGGATGCGCCACCGCTCATCATTGACGAATCCGATGCCAGCTTGCAGTCCTGCGCCCGCGCGCTGGAACTCGGTTACGCCGGAACCAGTCACAAAAGCTGCAAAGGTGTGTTCAAAAGCATCGCCAACGCCTGTTTGTTAAAACACCGGGCGCAACACGCCCCTGACGGCCCACTGCCCATTCTCAGCGGTGAAGATCTGGTCAACGTAGGGCCGGTTGCCCTGTTGCAGGATCTCACCGTCATGCACGCACTGGGAATCAAACACGTGGAACGCAACGGCCACCACTACATGCGCGGACTCAGCGCCTTCCCTTCAACCTTACAGGATCAGATCCTGATCGACCACGCCGACCTCTATCACTCGGGGCCGGAGCAGATCCCCACTCTCGACATCCAGCAAGGCAAAATCAAAGTGCAAAGCCTGCTCGACGCCCCCTTCGGCACCAAGTTCCGCATCGATCAAGTCATGCCCGACTGGCAATGGCTGTCCTCGGACGAAATCAAGCTATCCCATTTGATTGCTCCCTAGAGCTTCAGCGGGCATCAAAAGATCTTCTTCCGCTAGCAAAAATTCCGGTTTACAAATCCATAAAACCGTTTAAATTCGGCGCTCCAAGAGCACTATCAATCGCCGTAGGTCCCTGGGTTCTGGTCAAAAACCAGTAACAACTGCTCTCCAGGGGAAACCCGGCAACCAAAAAAAATATGTCAGACACCGTTAAATTAGCTCGTTTCGAGATCCCAAACCGTCTTGTTAAAGACGAAGATACCGCCACCGATACCTTCGCCAAGTTCACCGCAGAACCTTTCGAAGCCGGATACGGCCACACCATCGGCAACTCACTTCGCCGGGTTTTGCTTTCCTCACTAGAGGGAGCCGCCATCACTTCCGTGCGCATCACCGGTGCCCAGCACGAATTCACCTCGATTCCCGGCGTGAAAGAAGATGTGACTGAGATCATTCTCAACTTGAAGCAAATCCGCTTCAAACATTTCGAAAACAAAGAGCCTGCGACTCTTTCCATCAATGTCACCAAAGACGGCAAAGTGACTGCGGGTGACATCGAAGCGATTTCCCAATACGAAATCGTCAACAAAAAGCAGCTTATCTGCACCCTCGACCGCAAAACCAAATTTCAAATGGAAATGGAAGTTCGTGTCGGTCGTGGTTTTAACACCGGTGAAGACAACAAACACCCGGAAATGCCAATCGGCGTGATCGCCATTGATTCGATTTTCTCACCCGTTCGCCGGGTCAAATACGCAGTGGTAAACACTCGTGTGGGTCAGCGCACCGACTACGACAAGGTCATCCTCGAAGTCACCACCGACGGCCGCATGGATCCGCCGGATGCCCTGCTTCAGGCTTCTGCTATTCTGCGTCGTCACTTGGACGTGTTTGTCGACTACGACGACGATCTGGTGGAATTCGAGGAAGCACCGGAATCACAGAGCGAAGAAAACGCCGAGTTGAAGAAACTGCTCAATATGAGCGTCAACGAAATCGAGCTTTCGGTTCGTGCCGCTAATTGCCTGAACAACGCCAACATCACATCGGTTGGACAACTGGCAATGAAAAGCGAAGCAGAAATGCTCAAATACCGTAACTTCGGTAAAAAATCGCTTAACGAAATCAAAGACAAACTGGCTGAGCTGGGACTGTCTCTGGGAATGGCTTTCGATCCAGTTCTGCTGGAAACTCCTTTTGGAGCTCCTCTGCTGGCCACCGAAGCGAAACCTGACGAAGGTCCGGGCCTCGCATCGCTTATCAATCAAAACATTTAATCTTTAGTAAAACAGACTCATGAGACATAGACGCAAAACCGTCAAACTGCAGCGATCTACCGCACACCGGAAGTCCCTGCTTGCCAACCTGACCTGTAGCCTGATCGAGCACGGACGCATCAAAACGACTTTGGCCAAAGCCAAAGCCCTGCGCCCGGTCGTCGAACGCATGGTGACACTGGGTAAAACCAATACCTTGCACACTCGCCGCCGGTCGATCTCCCTGCTTGGCAGCAACCAACTGGCACAGCGCTCCACCAAAACCTTGTTCGAAAAAATCGCCCCGGCATCAGCAGATCGCCAGGGAGGTTACACCCGAATCACCAAACTCGGTCAACGTCAGAGTGACTCCGCTCCGATGGCTTTCATCGAGTGGGTCGACGTGCCACACGCAGGCGCCGAAGACGAAAATGATCTCAGCGAAGACAGCTAGAACTACTTCGTTTCAACGATCAAACAAAAACGCTCTCTGGAAACAGAGAGCGTTTTTTTGTGCCCATCTCATTCATTTAAACATCGGGTCATCCGGGTTCCCCTGTGACAACAAATACGCCAACAAATCCAACACATCATCCTTGCTCAAGCTATAAGTCAAACCCGGCGGCATCATCGACACTTCCGATTCCTTCTGCCCCTGTAAATCCTTGCGATCGATGCTCACCGTATCACTGGGGTCAATCATATTCACATTCACCTGGATCTTATCCCCATTCAGATTCATGATCCGCCCGACAATCGAAGATCCATCCTTTTTAGTAAAAACCGTCGCCCCGTATTGGTCACTGATGACCTTACTCGGCTCAATAATCGACTCCAATAAATCACGCGGGCTGAACTTGCCTCCCGCACTGGTCAAATCCGGCCCGATCGCCCCGCCCTCCTGTTTGAATCGATGACAAGCAAAACAAGTGCCTGCACCGAACATCTGACGACCGTTACTGAAACTGCGCCCACTCTCCAAACCCACATTGATCACATCATCAAAATCGGACACCTTCCACGCTTTGACAAAACTGCGTGCTTCAAAGGTGAATTGTGGTGTTTTGCTGTCTGGTTTGGCCGCGATCAGCGCCTTTAAAGCCACTTTCTCTTCCTCCGGCAAGTTAGCCAGGGCGTCCTTCTTCATATTCGCCACAAATAGACCAAAACTCGCCCCGCCTTTATAACCTGCCGCCAAGGTGAACCATTTGAAGAAATCCTCCCGCAGCGGCCTTACCCAACCTGTTTTCAAATGACGCAGAGACTTGGCATAAGCCATTTGCTCTTCCTGCGAAGGAGCAGCTTTTAACAACGCAATGCCTTTCGCTGCCGCGTTCGGAGCTTGCAAATAAACCAGCAACTGCAACAACTCGGAATTCAGTTCCGGTGAGTTCGCTGGCAAAAAAGCATCCAGGCGGGCAGTGGTTCCCTGCCGGATTTTATCATCCGGCGCGCCCATCCGGATAAAAACCAAACTGTAGGCCCGGACCAAATCCACCCGTCGTTTTTCGCTCAAAGCTTTCCAATCGATCTGGTGCAATCGCGCCAACAACTTAACTTGCAAGGACGGATCCCCGTGCCGTGCCAATGCAATCGCTCCGTTGATCGCCGCCGCTGGATCTTTCTCCGTCAATACCCGTTTCTGCCATGTCACCACCGGCTGACTCTCCACTGCAATTCGCGCAGCAAAACGCAGAAAACGATCAGGATCCCCCAAAAACGGCCAGGCTCTTGCCAGAGCCTGGGGCTCTTTTTTGCCATGAAAAGCTTCCAGACTTTTTCTCACATCAGCAAGTTTGCTCGCAGGCAATCCAAGATTCTCTCCCTGCTTTTCATCGCCCACATAAGTCACTCGATACAACCCCGATTGCACCCGACGCCCTCCCACAGTGAAATACATCGCCCCATCGTTCGGGTGAATCAAAATATCGGTCAGAGGCAGTGGTCGGCCAGTGATGAACTCTTCAAACTCTGCCGTATAACTTGCCCCCCTGGGTTTCAAATGCACCGCATACAGCTTGCCGTAACTCCAGTCACAGGCATAAAAAGCATCTTGATATTTCTTTGGGAATTTAGCTCCAAAGCCAAAACCCACTCCGGTCGGGGATCCCGGGCCAATATCCAATACTGCCGGCAAACTGTCGGGATAATATGCAGGCCATTTGCCACCACCATTACGCCAGCCAAATTCCGCCCCACTGGTCACATGATTGATCCTCGTCGGCCGGTACCAAGGGGTGTTCATGTCCCACTCCATGTCGGCGTCATAAGTGAACAGTTCCCCATTACGGTCAAAAGCCGCGTCATATTGATTGCGAAAACCAGTGGCGATCAATTCCCAATTTTCACCATCGGGGTCGGTCTTGGCGATCCAGCCACCTGGAGCCTTGGTATTTTTCATGAATCCCTTACCATAAGGACGCGGCAGCAACTGGTCTTCGTCCCACACCTGCGGCACCCGCGAGGCATTGAGATCGGTCACCGGCGTCTGGTCACCAATCACCACGTAGAGCGATGCGCCATCCGGTCCGAGCAAAACCGCATGCGGCCCATGCTCCCCCCCCGCATCGGCAAATTTGCGCAGCAACTTCACTTGGTCGAATTGATCATCGCCATTGGTATCTTTTAGCCGATACAAACCACGTCCCTGGTTGACCTTGCCATTCACCACCACATAAAGGCTATCAAAAGCAAACAGCAGCCCCTGCGCTTCGCCAATATCGAGATCGATTTTTTCGATATCCCCCTGAGACAAAGTCTCGCCCGGCTTGGGCGGATTCATTCGATAGAGAGTGCCATACTGGTCAGAAGTAATCAACCTGCCGCGGTTGTCATAACACATGCTCACCCACGATCCCTGCTCCTCCTTCGGCACCGAATACAACAGCTCCACCTTGAAACCTTCTTTCACCTTCAACTCCGCCACCGGCGTCGCCTCCTGGCCTTGGACAACTCCTATCAAGGAAACAATAACGAACGAAGCAAGGGCTGATTTTAAAAACGAACGGGGCATAATAATGAACTGAATAAAACAAAAAAGCACCAAACCAGCCAAAGACAAGCGCGGTGTGCAAGCTAATGCCTCCAGGCCCTCTCCTGAAGACAAAAAACCAACAAAGCAGACCGCTGATCACCGGGATAGGTGCGAATAAAATAGGTTCTTCATCCTCTATTGTTAAATCACAAGAGTGCAAACGACGGCAAAAAACCATCTATTCTTCACAAAACAGACATCCATCTTATCCGTATTCATCCGTGAAATCCGTGGTTAAAATTCTTATAGAATTCTTCCCCCTATCCCAACACCCATCCCTTACGATACTCCCTACCCAGATACTTCTCCGCATCCGGTGCATTCGGAAACTTCATATTTTTCGCATCCCATTCGAGTTTTTTACCCGCCCGGAATGCCACATTGCCAAGATGGTTAGCCTCAGTCAAGGGGCCGGCATAAGAAAAAGGTGAGCCCGTTGGTGAGCAGGTCTTACAAGCCAGTATCCACTCTTCATGATGACCCGGCGATTTGGCAATCGTTTGGGGAGGATACTGGAAATCTTTAAAGTCCGCCTCCGGCAATAAAAGGTGTTTGCTATAATCAGCCAGAAGCATTCCTTTATCGCCAATAAACAGAGTCCCGTTGGCCCATTGGGGAATTCCCTTTTCATGCCAGATTTTAGGTTTCTCAGAACCCTGATGCCAAGTCAATGAAACCGGCGACATGTTGCCCCGGGCTCCATATTCATATTTGGCCCACATCGATGCTGGCGCGATTTCCGCATGAGCGGGTGGCCCTCCTGCTTCGATCGATAGTGGCGCGTCCAGGTTCAAAGCCCAGAATGGCAGGTCGTTACGGTGACTACCCAAATCCGACATCGTGCCGTTGCCAAAATCCCACCACCGATACCACTTGGGTCCAGGGAAATACACATCGTTATAAGGGCGGAACGGAGCTGGCCCCACCCACAGATCCCAATCCAAAGTATCCGGTGGAGTCATCGCCTCCTTAGGTCGTTCCTGGGTCGAAACGATGTCCTTGTTTTTCTTCGCATCCTCCGGCGACTGCCAACCCCAGGCCCGTGACACCCAAACGTGCGCCTCCGTCACCTTGCCAATCGCTCCCGACTGAACCAGCTCAACCACCCTACGGTAGTTCTCCCCTGCGTGAATCTGGGTTCCCATCTGCGTGGCCACGCCCGCATCGGCTGCCGCTTGAGTGATGATCCGAGCTTCGTGAACATCACGGGTGATCGGTTTTTCACAATAAACATGTTTTTTCTGCTGCAAGGCCGGCAGTGTAGCAAAAGCATGGGTGTGCTCGGTGGTGCTCACCACCACCGCATCAAACTCCCCTTCCTTGAGATTGTCATAAAGAGAACGGAAATCCTTAAAAGTCTTAGCTTTAGAATGTTGCTGTTTGGCTTTACCAAGATTCACCGCGTTGACATCACAAAGAGCAACAATGTTCTCCTCGCTGACTTTTTTGAGGTTGCTGCCACCCCGGCCTCCGACCCCAATAACCGCTACGTTCATTTTGGAGGCTGGCGACTGACAGGAAACAATGGCAGGAAAACCCAAGGACGCCGCTCCGACGGAAACACCTGCTTGAAGAAACCGCCTGCGTGAGGCGCCTGATAGAGAGGGGGATTTTTCTGATTTCATAAGGTGGATAATCTAAAGACCATTGCCCCTTCAGGTCAAGCCTTCCCTTTATTTTCAGGAGAAAAGCAAAAAAAGCAAAGCGCTTGCTCTGGTTCCATAAAGATACCAGCAAGCAAAACTTGCTTGTTGGCTCTCGAAGAATCAATTTACCCACGAAAACCAAACCCTTCTGCCCCACCCTCTTATGAAAGCTGCCCGTATCCTGCGTGAAAAAATCGCCAATCAAGACCATATCACCACCGGCGCCCTCTGCACCTTTCACTTCTGGCCCGGCCTGGTGGAAATAGCGATGAAAGCCGGACTCGACTACCTGATCATCGACCTCGAGCATCTCACCTTTGACGCCACCATGGTCGCCGAAGCCTGCGCCATCGGTCGGCGACAGGACTTTCCCATCCTCATCCGGCCTCCCGCCGCAGAATTCACCCCCGTCCGGCTAGCCTTGGATCTCGGCCCTTGCGGTTTATTGATCCCCTACGTCGAATCCCTCGATACCATGGCAACCGTGCAAGACGCGGTATACATGCCCCCCCGTGGACGCCGCCGCCCGGGCGGGCAAGGCAATCTCTGGGTTTCGGATGTGAACTACGAAACCTGGAAAAACGAAGTTGAGGATCAACTCATCATCCTGCCACAAATCGAAAGTCGCAGTGGTCTCGAAAATGTCACTGCTATTGCTGCGCACCCATTGACCACCTCCATCGCTGTCGGCCCCTACGATCTGTCCGCCAATCTAGGGGTATGCTGGAAACCAGAATCCGACGAATTGCAAAACGCCCTGAAAAAAATCCGTAACGCCGGACAAGCTGCAGGAAAAAACATGTGGATGATCGGCGACGGCTCCGAACTCGTCGCCCAAGGTTACAACTTTCTCTGCATCGGCGAGCCCACCATGTTTCTGCAAAGTAAACTGGGTGAACTGAATAACTCCTGCAAAGGTTCTCACGATAGGCGCCCAGGTTCGTTACAGTGTTGATGGGCACCAGCTCGAAGATATCAAGCGAGCCCATCAAACCGCCTACGCCGTACTTGATCCCAAGTCCGAAAAGTAGACAAAATGGCAACAGATCAAAATGCCTGACGACGAACAGTTCAACTTCGCCCGCAGTGCCTGTGGCCAGTTCCTGGTTGAGCCAGACGGCAGTTTATTGTTGCCCTTCTACGTCGGTAAAGATGCTAAAACGCCCTGGTCCATCACGGTCGCCCGTTTTTCATTCGATGGCACACAGCTCAAGTATATCGAACACGGCAATGTCATGCCTTTGAAAACAGGTCGGGGTTTTGGCGAACCTTCCCTGATCAAATTTCAAGGACGCTACCTTATAACCATCCGCAGCAACACCCGGGCCTACGTGACATCCGGCAGTGACGGCTTGAACTATGAAACCCCCAAAGCCTGGACCTTTGATGACGGCAAAGAACTCGGCTCTTACTTACAATACCCAGCAACACTGGATGGCACACAGCGACGGCTTGTTCCTACTCTACACCCGCCGTAGAGCCAACAACGATCACATCAACCGCCATCGTGCCCCTCTCTTCATCGCCCAGGTCGATCCTGCGAAACTCCAGGTGGTGCGTGAAAGCGAACAAGTCCTCGTACCCGAACGTGGAGCCATGATGGGTAATTTTGGAGCCACCAACGTCACGGCAGCCGAATCCTGGGCCGTCGTTTGTGAACACTTCCGCAAAGACGAAGCCCGCCAGCGCGGAGCAAAAGGGGCCCTATTTGTGTCCAGAGTGATCTGGTCAAAACCCAATCTATTGGTCAAAACAAGTAGGTGACTCGCCTCTTCTTTCCTACAGCCTAAACCCCTACAGCCTACCTACCTTCCCCCCTTGACCGCCAAAGCCTCGGCGAAGGAGGTTCACACCGTCTCACCCGGCAAAAACTCCGGCATCAGGCGAATCGCATGAGCAGGCAAAATCCCCGTCTCCGCCAGTTGCCGCGCGGCGGCGGAAACGCGTTTGGCGTAACGCTCAGGATCATTGGAATAACGCGTGATCGCCGGTCGCAGGGCTTCCAGGAAAATGTCGTCATCACGGGATATGACCGCCACATCCTGTGGAATACGTTTACCCTTATTCAAGAGATGAAAAACAAGCGTCAAGGTATGCAAAGCACGCGCCACCACAAATGCGGTGGGTGCATTCTTCTGCTTCAGGGCAGCATCAACCAGTTTGCACAAATGCTCAGCACTGCCATCATGCCGCAGCACCTGCATGCTGGCATTTTTTGAACTTGCTACTAGTTCCTTTAAACCCATCTCGCTATCCGCGTCTCCACCAAAAACATCCTTGGGCAAGACCAGCGCGATCCGGCTATGCCCCTTGCGTAACAGCACCCCGCCCGCATGGTGACACACCGCCCGGTGATCAGCATCTATGGAAGGCAGCATGATGTTCGGCCTGGAGGATCCCATCACCAGACAAGGTATTTTTTTGCGCACAAACCAACGTTCGGTGGTTTCCTTGGAATAAAGTAACATCCACACATTGCTGGCATTGCGGCTCACCAGTTTCTCCAGGGCGCGTGAAGGTTTTGCCGAATAACAGGCTTTGTCATGATGGATACGCATGGAAAATCCCGCTCGCGCCAAGGTCCTCCTCAGCACATCCAATAACAGCAAGATCGATGGGTTCAAGCCAGTTAGAGGTGCCGAAGAAATAACTCCGACCACCCTTTTTTTATCATCATCGTTCAAACCAGACTTTTTCTTTTTGATCCATCTATTCTTGCCCTGGGTGACTTCCAGCAAACCTTCCCGCTGCAATTCCTTAAGCGCCGTGCGCAGCGTCGTGCGCCCGACTTGCAATTGCTCGCTCAAAACTCTCTCTCCAGGTAGAATCTCCCCCCATTGTCCCGCTTCAATTCCACTGCGCAAACTTTCCACCGTCCCGGCAATGAGCGAGCAACGTTGAGGCAATGCCCTATCCATTGAATTTTTCCCCTTCACTGGTTTTATTATAAAACCAGTATAGCCCGCTTGCAAAGCACTAATGCAAAAAGGATTATATTAACCCTATGGCCCCCTACTCCGCAGAAAAACAAGCTTACCACAAACATGGTTTCACCATTGTGCGTGGATTCCTCAATGATTCAGAATTAAACGAACTGCAGGAAAACCTGAATCGTTACATCCGTGAAGTCGTTCCGACTTTGCCGGACTCAGATGCTTTTTACGAAAGTCGTGACCAACCCGAGACGCTGAAACAATTGCAGCACATGGGTGCCGATCCGTATTTTCTGCTCTACGGTCAGCACCCCAAATGGAAAGCCCTGGCAGAGACTCTGGTCGGCGAACCGATCAGCGACTCACAACCGGAATGGTTCAACAAACCGCCCGGCACGCGTCACGTCACTCCGCCGCACCAGGACAACTATTATTTCTGTCTCAAACCATCCAATGTGGTCACCATCTGGTTGGCACTGGACGAAGTGGATGCAGAAAACGGTTGCCTGCGTTATCTGGCAGGTTCACACCAACAGGGCTTCCGTCCTCATTCCAAGTCTAATATTCTGGGATTCTCACAAGGTATTACCAGCTATTCTGCCGATGATTTCAGTAGCGAAGTCGCCGCCCCTCTCCACCCCGGTGACGCCGTCGCGCATCATGGAATGACGGTTCACCGCGCGGATGCCAACATGTCGTCAACCCGTCACCGCCGAGCTCTCGCC
The DNA here is from genome assembly GCA_024277195.1 of Verrucomicrobiota bacterium. Taxonomy (GTDB): domain Bacteria; phylum Verrucomicrobiota; class Verrucomicrobiia; order Verrucomicrobiales; family DEV007; genus JAADHD01. Next base: position 19,312 of record JAJRVS010000214.1, read on the forward strand.
ATGGTCTGCAAAGGCGTTTCCTGTGAGCGCGACGAAGAAGCTTTTGCTCGTTATCAATCGATGGCGCAAAAACAGCATCAGGCAGCAGGATTGACCGTTTAAAAAATGACCACACAATAGAAAAAAATCATTACCATGAACCCATCCTCTAAAAATCCACCCACCCTACCCCTCAGCGAGCTCTACCAACTCAAACGCTGGAACACTCCCACCATTTACAACGGCTGGGAACAAATAACGAAACAAAATCCCGCTGCAGATTCGTTTAACATAGAAGAAAGCCACGACTTCATGCCGCAGATGGGCCCGATGGTCGGATACGCTGTCACCCTGGTGATCGAACCCAGCAATGAGGAGCACCGCCAAAGCAACCCAAATGCGGGCGCCGAGTATCGTGAATACATCGCCAGCATTCCCGGACCCAAAATCGTCGTCGTGCAGGATCTCGACAAACCCCGGGTATTGGGATCCCATTGGGGAGAGGTCAACGCCAATCTGCATCGCGCGCTGGGATGCGTCGGAACCATCACCGACGGCGCGATCCGCGATGTGGATGAAATGTGCAACGCAGGTTTTAAAGCCATCGCCAAGCGTCTCTGTGTCGGACACGCGTTTGTTCATCCGGTGCGCTGGGGCTGTGAAGTAGAAGTCTTCGGCCGCACAGTGAACCCCGGCGACCTGATCCACGCGGATCAACATGGTTTCATGAGCATCGCCCCCGAAGATCAAGCAGGCTTGCTCGATGCCTCACGCTTCATGGATGAAAATGAATGCAAAACCGTGATTCCAGCGATTCGGGCATCAGCGGATAAAAATGCCGCAGATTTGTTAAACCATGTCGAACAGTCCATCATCCAGTTCCGAAACAATCTGAAAGACAAATTCAACAACTCCGGCGAATGGTGAAAACATTTCTATCCTAGTTACCTTCTCCATTTTAGTGAAACACCTCATCATCATTCCTTTGATCACTTTATCCTGCTTCGGCTTAGCTGCAGCACGCGATCTACACGTTGATCCAGCTCAAGGCAATGATACTAACGATGGTTCCTCGCAACCTCTGAAAACCATCAAGCGCGCTATCCGGATTGCGCAGCCCGGTGATACCATCCACCTCAAACCTGTTATCTATTACGAATACGCGGGATTCCACAACAAACGAGGTGAAGCGGGAAAACCTATCACCCTCGACGGTCATGGAGCCACGCTCGAAGGCTCTGATGCGATTGATCCTTCCACCTGGCAAGAAGTGAGCCCGGGGCTCTTCAAAAACGACCACCTCACGCCTACACTCAATCGCGCCATTTTGTGGCGCTGGTTTTTCCTCTTCGATGGCAAAATCAATCGCATGGGTCGAGTCATGAAAGGCAAAAGCGGTGACTTTAAAAAACCCGAGGATTTACAGATCGGTGAATGGACTTTTGTAGCAGCAGGCGAACCCAGTTCCGCAAGCGGCGATTCGCAAAAAGCCCCTGGCACTTTTTATCTCAAAATCAAATCGGGCCAAAGCTTGGCGGAAGCTAGCATCAGATACCCAGTGAGACCCGCGGGCGTTATTTTTAGCGGAGACAATGCCCACCTCGTCATTCGCAATCTCACCGCAAGCCATCCCTACAACGACGGCTTTAATATCCACGGAGACTGTCGCGATGTGCTCTTTGAGAACATCCGCGCCTTCGAATGCGGCGATGACGGCATCAGTGCCCATGAAAGTGCGCAATACAGCGTCGATGGATTCGCCTCGATCGGCAACGGCACGGGCATCTGTGACACCGGCAGCAGTCAAACCTCTTACAACCATCTTTTCATCGCTGACTGCGTTGGCGTTGATCTCTACTTCCTCGATACCGGACGTTACTCCATCAGCAATGCCGTCGTGCTTTCATCCGCGCAAAAGCCCTTGATCGTAACTGGAACAGCCAAGGGTTCTTGTGAATTAAAAATCGACAACCTGTTCATCAAGCGATTAGCAAAACCACAAGCCGCCTTGATCGCCAGCAACTGCAGTCTATATGCCAATAAACTCACCCTCGATGGTCTAGATATCAAAGTCACCGGCAAAGCAGAGTTCAAAAATTGCCTGATCAATGGTCACCCTAATCCGAAAGACGCAAAAAAACCTGGCGCTGATCTCAAACAACTCCTCAAAACTGTCGTTCCCGAAACCTACCTACCCCTACTCGATTAATAACAATGAAACTGCAAACCCTTACCTCCATCCTTGCTCTGTCATTCAGCGCGATTATTTCCCAAGCCGAAGAACAGGTTCTCTTCTCCTTCGACGATCACAGCATCCCCTGGCAACACAACTTGAAACTCACACTGGTCCAAGCCGACAAACATCCTGACAACCCCGTGTTGCTGCGTGGACCGGAAGGCTCCCCCGATAATGCTCATGCCATTCTTTACGGCACAGTCATCAAGGATAAGGACAAGTTTCGCATGTGGTACCTCGGCAGCTTTGATGCAAAACAACTGAAGACCCCAGCTCCAGAAAACTGGCGTCCCATGTGTTACGCCGAGAGCAAGGACGGCATTCGCTGGAAAAAGCCAAATTTAGGTTTAGTCGAATTCAACGGCAATAAAAACAACAACATCTGCCTCATCCAGGGTAATCCGCAATCACTGACGCTCGTCAATGATTTCCTCTCAGTGATGCACGACCCCAGCGATCCCGATCCGGCCAAGCGTTTCAAAGTCGCCTACATCGCTCATGTGCCCTACGAGGAAATCGCCGGTGGCATGAGCAGCATAGGCAGGAAAGAAAAAAACATCTGCTCCACCATCTGCGCAACCAGTGCCGATGGACTAACTTGGAAAGTTGTCGGAGATAGCCCCGCAAATGCAAGTGGCGAGCGTTTTGAAGTCAGTGGTCTCTATCGCTTTGGTGACTTCTATTATTCCACTGGTCAAATCATCGGCCCTTGGTCGTGGCAGACGGACGGATCCTTCCGCAAAGATCCTAACCGCCCTGATCCCGACCGCGTGATGCGAGTGTATCGTTCCTCGGATTTCAGCTCGTGGTCACAAGCCACCGCATTAAGCTTTGCCCGTCCCGGACAACTTGCCAGCCCACCCGTTAGAGGTCAACAAACCCACATGGGAGCAGGCTTGTGGAATCGCGGCAAGGTCATGCTCGGGCTCTACGGGCAATGGCAGGACACCGCCGAACCGCCTGCCAAAGGCCATGGTTTTAACGAAGGGGTTCACATTGACCTTGGACTCATTGTGAGCAATGACGGCATTCATTTCCGCGAACCGGTGGCGAACCACAAAGTCATCGCCGTAGGCAACAAAGGCGAATGGGATGACGTTGCGTTGCTCCAGGGGCATGCCTTTGTCAATGACGGCGATAAAACGATGATCTGGTATTCCCACTGGGACACCAGCGGCCAAGGCAAACCTATGGAAATCGGTCTGGCAACTTTGCGCCGGGATGGTTTTGGATATTTATCTGCGCAGGAGGATGACAATGAATCGGAGTTTGCCACCGACTTTTTTGAATCGGATAAAAACACAAAGATCCATCTGAACGTGGATGGTCTGACTACCGAATCACCACTCGAAATCGAACTGCTCAACCACCTTGCCAAACCCCTGCCCGGATTCTCTGGAGCCGATGCGGTCAAGATCACAGACAACGGTACACGCCTGCCAATCACCTGGTCAAAAAAAATACCCAGCGGAAAACTTGCTCTTAGAGTAAAATACCCCATCAACAGTAAAGCCAAAGTATATGCAATCTATCTAAATGAGTAATATTTGTGGGCGAGCGCTGCGCTTGCTTTCCCTAGGTCTCGACAAGCAGAACACCTGTTCTACAAACCCCACCACCCTACCCGCATGAAGTCCCTTCTTTTTTTCTTAGCAGCTACAACTGCCCTGATGTTTTCAGGTATCAACGCAATTCAGGCCGCTGAAGCACCTATCCCATTATGGCCACTTGGCGCACCGGGTGCACTTGGCAATCAGCAAAAGGACATACCAACGCTTACACCTTATGTTCCCGACAAACCCAAAGGCGTCGCCATGCTACTGATCCCAGGCGGCAGTTATTCCGGCATTTATGAAGGACAGGCAGAGCCCTTTGCCCTTTGGCTCAACGAGCAAGGCATCACAGCCTTTATATTACGCTATCGCCTCGGCAGCGCGGGTTATCGTTATCCTAGCCAACTACAAGATGCCGTGAAAGCGATGCGTTACATCCGCGGCCATTCTGCAAAATGGAAAATCGATGCCAAGCGAATAGCAGTGATGGGATTTTCAGCGGGCGGTCATTTGGTATCGTCGCTGCTCACCAATCCGCAAGACGGTGATATTGAGTCTACAGATGAGAACAGTCAAATCAGCTCTCGGCCGGATTTAGCAATTCTCTGTTATCCAGTCATCAGCATGATCACCAAGCCTCATAAAAATTCGCGCAAAAACCTGATCGGCGAATCTCCTAGTGATGAGTTGATCCGCAAAACTTCAAGTGAACTGCAGGTAAAAACAGGACTGCCACCCTGTTTTGTTTGGCACACCAACGAAGACAAGTTGGTCCCACCCGATCACAGTCTGCTTTTTGCCACTGCTTTACACAAATTTGCTGTACCATGTGAATTGCATCTCTATCAGCAAGGCGATCACGGCACAGGACTTATTGGCACGGAACACCCTTGGTTCGATGACCTGTTTTTCTGGCTACGTGCCCAGGAATTTATCGACTAAACCCCTCTCAAACCGATCTTAACATGAAACTTCTTATCATTTTCAGCACCTTTTTTTGTCTACTTGCCGCAGCAAGCGCACAGAAGAAAAGCACTCCCTATTCTCCCCAGCACCGTCTCACCATGGCGGAATACGAAGGCACCCTGCGCTTGTGGAAAAAACAACACCCGCAATGGGTCACGGTGGAATCCCGTGGCATCAGCGGGAAAAACATGCCGGTCTATTTACTCAAAATAACCGACAAATCGGTGCCCGATACCGACAAACAAGTCTGCCTGGTCACTGCTCTGCACAGTGGGCCCGAGCGAACCGGAACCACCGGCGCCCTTGCTTTCGCCGAGTGGATGCTCAGCGATGATGTGCTCGCCGCAGAAACTCGCCGTCGTCAAATCATCCTGATTATGCCTATCATCAATCCGCAGTCGATGTTTTTCACCGACCGCTTTCGCAATGAACATGGCGTGGATCCTTATGCGGGAGCCGGCCCCAAAGGCAAAGTCTGGGACATCAAAACACTGACCGTCAAGCAGCCCGAACTGGCACCCGAGTTGATGGCCTTTGTTTCGGTGGTCGATCAATACCAACCCGAAGTCCACGCCGATTTCCATGGTACCGGCCTGCAGGAATACGCTGCCGATCAACTCGGTACCAGGCAAACCTATCACGGCCAGATCATGACCGAGGTCACCGGCGGTGCTTATTCCAACTACGCCCTGCGCCCCTGGGACTGGCGCGTGACCGAAGCGATGATCGCATCCGGCAATGCCGCCGGTTTTCCCTCCGATCGTTTTGAAGCGGATGCACAACGCACTTTCTGGGGCGCTGAGCTGGCTCCCTTGGGACAAAAACTCTGGCATGGTCGACCTCAATTTTATTCCGCCCACTACGCCTACGCCAAATACCACACCTTGATCATCACCCAGGAAGTGGCTTGGGAACAAAGCGTCATCGAACGCATGAAAGGTCTGCTGCGCATTGGCAATCAAGTCTGGGGCGATCAACGTCAAGCCAGCTATCCGGTCAACCGAATGAAACACTTTGTCGGTCATTTTGTCACTGCTTATGGCAACAGCGCCAGCGAGCGCAGAAAGAGCCGCGTTGAACTGTGGTCCAAACAAGGCAAGCTTGCTTTGGGTTTTATGTATCCACAGACCGACGGTCGCGAGAGCCTGGTTTGCGCGACAACGGCCGCGGCAAAAAAAGCCGTCGCGGTTCATGGTCTTGATGACTTGCACGCCAATCTACGCAAACAATTCCCCACTGATGCTGCGAACATCGAAAGCTTCATCAAAGCGGGGCCGGAAATCAAACTGGCGATGGGAACACCCAATACCCATTTACTCGCTGCAAAAGAAGTCGATGATCTAAAATTCGAAAATGGCGTCAGCTTTCGCCTGCGTCTGCCTTATCAGAAACCAAGCAATTTAAAAGTCCAACTCAATGGCCAGACCTTGAAAACCAGCGCCAACGACGGATACGAAAGCTGGCTCGCCGACGGGTTCACCCAGATCCAAGTAAACGTGCCTGCCGTCAAATCACAAAAAACCGAGCTTTACTTTATCACCTGTTCTTACACCCCCGATCAAAAACGCTCCATCGGATGGATGCCTCCTGCAGAAGTGCAAAAACAGAACGCCACCGCCAAAGCGGAAGCCACTCCGGCAACTTTCACCGACCTGTCCTACGGCAAACATTTTCGCCAAAATCTAGACTTGTGGCTGGCGAAATCCACACAGCCCACCCCACTGGTATTTTACATCCACGGCGGTGGCTGGGCAGCTCAGGACAAAACAGACATCCACCAACACCTCGATGTGAAAGCCTTGCTCGATGCAGGTATTTCCGTTGCTTCGGTGAACTACCGTCTACTGCAGGACGCCAATGCGGCAAAGGTCAGTCCTCCACTGCAATGGCCGCTGAATGACAGCAAACGCGCCTTGCAGTTCCTGCGTTCGAAAGCCGGTGAATGGAATATCGACAAAAAACGCATCGCCGCCAGTGGAGTCAGTGCCGGAGGCTGTGCTTCTTTATGGCTAGCCCTGCACGATGACATGGCAGAGGCAAAAAATGACGATCCCCTTGAGCGTGAATCCACCCGACTTTTTGCCGCCGCCGTCCTATCTCCACAAACCTCGCTCGATCCCAAACAGCTGCGTGAATGGATTTCCAACAGCGAGTATGGCGGACGGGCTTTTGGTTTCAAAGGCGCCAGCCGCGCTGATTCCTTCATCCCCTTCCTCGCCGCCCGCGATTCTATCATCGCTGACATTCAACGCTACTCCCCGATCGAACACGCCAGCAAAGACGATCCCCCGATATTCATGGAATTCCCCCGACAGGATAAAACTCCTGTTGCGGGAGAAAAACAAAGTGATCCCACCCACTCGGCCGTGTCCGGTCTGATGCTCGATCAAAAACTGCAATCATTCGGCGTAAAATCCGAGCTGCGTTATCTAAATGATGGCAAAAAGGGAAATGCCAACATCCAGGAATTCCTACTCCAGATACTAGGCTCGAACAAATAACACATCATGAGATCCTTCTACCTATTTACCGCTGCTCTTTCCCTATCCATCATTCATGGATACAGCGAACCCACTGCCAAAAATAATCATATCACCGGACTCTGGTTGATGGGACAATCCTTGTGTGAGGGCGCACAATCCTTACCTATCGTCACCTCCGCCGATACCGGTCATGGCAACTTCTCTTTCAAACGCGGCGTGCGCACCTGGCGCTATGGCGATCACAACAAGGATCCGCAACAACGCGCCAACGAGCAATTTGTTTTCACTTCACTCACTGCCCACCTATTTGGTGGCCTGGGAGAAACCATCGCCAACGGCCTGGCGGACCATCTCAGTTTTAGTTTAGCAAAATCAAAAAACGCCCCATCCAAGCAGCCTATCCGCGCCCCGTTTTTGGTCTCTTACGCCGGTCAGGGCGGGCGTATGATCGATGAACTTTCCCAAACCGATCAAAGCAGCGATGCCCGCACACCCAAATCGAGGCAGCACGGTGGAGGCTACTACCGGACCAGTCTCGACGATGCCCGCCGCGCTCGCCAACAAGCTGAAACCGTGGGTAAAACTTTCTCCATCGGCGCGCTGGTCTGGATGCAGGGAGAAGCCAATGGCGGACCCACCGGAGGCATCAATCCCAGTCGCTGGGATGAAGAATTACCACGCCCGGGAGGACTGCAATGGTACCGTGACCGACTGATTGCTTACCGCCAACAGTGGTCGCACGACCTACAGGCGATCACCGGACAAAGTGGCGAGCTTCCCCTGTTCACCTACCAGACTCAAGGGGTAGCAGGCGAAGCTCAGCTCATGGCAGCCGATCAGAATCCGCACATCACCATGGTCGGTCCTCACTACATGGTGGCGAGCGGTCTCAACAGTCAATACGCAAAACGATACGGGGCTGCCATCCATCTGTCAGCCGACGGCGAACGCTGGTATGGAGAACAAGTTGCCAAAGTGATGCAGCGCGTTCTCACCGCAGGCGAAAAATGGCAACCACTGCGACCACTCAAAGCAACCATCGCTGACGACCGTAAAAGCGTGTTGATTGACTTCCACGTTCCCCGCCCGCCATTGGTATTGGATCATGACTTCCTCGCTCGACAACATTATAAAGTCGGCGAGGCTTTTTCATCTCTCAACGGATTGCAAATACGCAACTCGGCAAGGGCGGTTTCATTGATCCGCTCCATCGAAGTGGCCTCCCCTACCGCACTCCGCATTCGTCTGGCCTCCCCCTTAAAAAATGACACTGACTATCATGTCAGCTATGGACAATCTTATGCCGGTCAATTTGGAGAAATCGCCAGCATCCGTGAAGGGCCGAAGCTTGGTGAACAAAAAACCACGGAGCTTCTGATCAAAGGTGACCTGAGCCAACAACTGTCGCCCTTGAGCAAGGAAGGTGCCTTCAATGTTTCAAATACGAACACGGCAGGACCATACACCCAGGCCAGCATCCGTCATCTCTACGTCGAAAACGGCTTCACTGTGCTACGTTTTGAAAACCGCGAACTGCGTAGTCAAGTCAAGTTCAGCTCCGAGCAAATGCTCACCGCTCACCGGCCTTTTGCCTACGGCAACCTGCGCGATTCTGATCCTGCACAATCGATTTATCAATTCGCCGACAAGACCTACGGAAATCGCGCCGGACAAAACTACCCGCTGTGGAACTGGTGCGTGCTCTTCAAACAATTTCCAATTTCTGACCAATGAACTCAAAAAAAACCACTACGAAATCAGGTTTATCCCGACGCCAATTCATTCGTACCAGCACCCTTGCCGGAGCTGCAACCATGGGATATAGCTCCACAGGATTTGGCCAAAACCTCAATCACCGTGAAGCTCTGTCTAAGCGCAAAATCCGCGTAGTGGTTCAGCATGATGCCCACGTGGTCATGCAGGATTGCCGCAAACACTTCGGCGCTGATCAAGCATCCTTTGATACTTTTAGCGAAGCGGTATTCTCTCACATGGATGATCCCCAAAGCCAAATCGACTCGATTTGCTGGGATCTCAATGGAGCCTCACCAGGATCGGTCTACCCCAGTGGGATCCTCCCCCCTGTAGATAACCCCTTGTTAAAAGTGTGGTATAAGGTGGACATTGATTGGATCAAGGAACTGTTGAAAGAATCCCGAAAACGAAAACTAGAAGCTTTCTGGAACTACCGCATCAGTGAAGTGGACGGCTTGGCAGGTGGCGGTTTGGCGAAAGAAAAAATGAGTCCACTGAAAGCCGCTCACCCTGATTGGCTCGTCCCCGACACCTGGTGGTGGCAAGGCATGTGGAATCTAGCGTCTCCGGGTTTGCGCGAACACAAAATCGAAGTGCTGCGTGAACTGGTCACTCGTTATGACTTCGATGGTGTTCAGATTGATTTTTCCCGCCACACCCCCTGCCTCCCGATAGGGCAGCAATGGGAAATGCGCGAACACGTCACCGAGTTCATGCAAATGGTCCGACTGCTGCTTGACGAGTCAGGAAAAAAACGAAAGCACCCTATTTTATTAGCCGCAAAAGTACCACGTAATCTGGAAGGCTGCCGCATCGACGGCTTCGATATCAAGGCATGGGCAGATAAGAAACTGGTGGACATACTCACTCTGGGATCACGATCAATCGATGTGGAAGTGGAAGCTTTTCGCAACTTGGTCGGAGATCAAATCCAATTGCAACCTTGTTTCGATGACCATCACGCCACCGACGGCTACCGCCATCAATCGATTGAGTTTCTGCGTGGCGTATTCGCCAATCATTGGCAACGCGGTGCGGACAGCGTGACCACATTCAACTGGTCCACCGGTATTCCTGATGCCGCAAAAAAAGTGGGATCCGAAATTGGTCCACTGTCGCAACAGGTCGCATACCAGGAAATTGGTGCCCCCGCCTCCATGGTCGGCAAGGACAAAATTTTCGCGATCGAACGCCGCGGGGGTTATCCCTGGTCAGACGGATTTTTTAATCACAATCACACTTCGCCTTTGCCGGCAGTTCTTTCGCAAGACAAGGCAGACATCCTTTTACCTTTACACATCAGTGATGCCCCGAAGGCGACTCAATCAACCCATCCCAAGTTCACCCTTCGTTGCATTTTATTCGGCGCAAAAGCGGACGACTCGTTCGAGTTCCGTATCAACAACACTCCGCTCACGACAGGTGTGCGGGACACTGAATGGAAAGATGCCCAGATCTTTTCCCCCAAGCGCCAGCCCACATCCGGTGGCAAAGGGCTTTATAAAATCAATCCCAAACAACAACTGCTGCGAATCGATTGCCTCGTGCCCAACAATGCCTGGCAACAAGGCCTCAATCAGATTTCCATCCGTCTGACTTCGATAAATAAAAAGCCAGTTCAAATCGAAAAATTAGAAGCTCACCTCAAATACTGATACCCTCATGTCTATTTCCCTCATCACCCAACTCACTGACGCTGACCATAAAATGATTCGTCAGGCCTGCGATGATTTTGTGCCTGACAAGATCTTCGATATTCATGCCCATCTATTTCACTCGAAGCATTTCGCCGCAGGGAAACGCCCGGAATTCCTCGCAGAGGACACTGGTTACGGAATGACAGATTTCCGCGAAGCTCTTGGTCGCTGGTTGCCCAATCGGGAAGTCGAAGGACTTTTCTTTGGCTACCCCTCACCGGGCAATGACCGGGTAGGTGAAAATCACTGGGTTGCCTCGCAGCTCGAACAATATCCCGAGCAGCGCTTGAGCCGTAAGCTCGCTCTGGTCTCTCCTGAAGACGGTGAAGAGGCCACTCGAACACTGATCCAGGAACGTGGATTCAACGGTATCAAACCCTACCGTCTTTACGCGCCGGTGGACGATACCAATCAAGCCCGTATCGAGGAATTCGCCCCGCGCTGGATGTGGCAGATTTGCCATGATATCAAGGGCGTGATGGTGCTTCACATCATGCGCAGCGAAGGCATCGCCGATCCGGATAATCTGGAAAGCATCGAACGGCTCTGTAAGGAGTTCCCCGACTGCCGTCTGGTTCTTGCCCATATTGCGCGTTCGTTCAACTACCGCAATGCGCGGACAGCTCTGCGAAAAATCGAATCACTCGACAATGTGGTCGTCGACACTTCGGCGGTGACCGAAGTCGAAGCGATGCGGGTCGCCCTCGATTCCCTCGGTCCGCAACGCGTGCTGTTCGGCAGTGATTACATGGTCAGTGAATTGCGCGGAAAATGTTTCACCATGGGTGACGGATTTTCCTGGATCTATACCGAGAATCTGCCCTCACCCGCAGTCACAGCTTTTGAAAATTCGGCGCTGGTCGGCGTTGAATCTTTGCTCTGCCTGCGTGAGGCTTTTGACATCGGCGGTTTCAACTCAGCAGACGCGCAAGACGTCTTCCACGACAATGCTTTGAGACTATTATCGCCCCATCTGGATGACTCCGATGTCCCAAAAAGTCCGAGCGGTCCGGAACTCGCATCCACCGCTCAGCAGAGTATTTCCTGCGGCACCGGCCTGCTATCCAAACGTCCGGAAAGCTTTGATCCGGCGACCTGGCCTGCTTATTTTTCTCGCGCGTCCGGTTCTTATATCTGGGACATGAGCGGACGCAAGTTGATGGATTTCACCGGCGGAGCGGGAGCCATCCTGCTCGGACACAGTGATCCCGACGTCAATGCCGCAGTGCGTCGCCGACTCAGTCTGGGAACCTATTCCATCCTCGCCTCACCGGATGAAGTGACCCTCGCCGAAACCTTGATCGACCTACACCCCTGGGCTGACAAAGTGCGTTATGCCCGTGGAGGTGGTGAAGCCCTGAGCATCGCCGCCCGTATTGCCCGCGCCGCCACCGGACGCAGCAAAATTGTGTTCTGTGGATACCATGGCTGGAGCGATTGGTATTTGTCCGCCAACCTCTCCGGAACTGAAGCTCTCGAAGGCCACCTCCTACCCGGTCTGGAGCCACATCGTGTGCCTTCCGAACTCGCCGGAACGGCGATCCCATTTAAATACAACGATTACCAGGCTTTCGAAAAAGCCTTCGCCGCTGCCGATGACCAACCTGCCGCTGTCATCATGGAGCCGATGCGCGCTGAATTGCCGCGTGATGGTTTTATGGAAAAAATCGTAGCCCGTTGCCGAGCTGCAGGAACCGCTTTCATCATCGATGAAGTCACCGCTGGTTGGCGCTTTGGTTTCCCCGGTGGCTGTGCCAAAATAGGCATCGAACCCGACATCGCCGTTTACGCCAAAGCCATGTCCAACGGCATCCCCTGCGCCGCCATCGTCGGACGTGGCGAAATCATGGATGCCGCCAATGACAGTTTCATTTCCTCAAGCTACTGGACCGACGGCATCGGCCCCGCTGCTGCCCTGGCCTGCATCAATAAAATGCAGCGTAGGGGAACCCAAAACCATGTCTGGTCATTGGGAGAAAAACTACAGGGAAAATTACGCCAACTCGCCGAGCAACATCCGGAACTCAAACTCAAAATCGGCAGCCAAGCCTGCGCGCCTTCGCTCGCCTTTCAACTCGGTGAAGACAGCCTCGCCACCAAAACCCTGATGATCCGCGAAATGCTCAAACGAGGCTTCCTGTTTTCAAGCCAACTCTACGTTTTGGGCACACACGATGAAAACCAGATCAACAGCATGTTAACCGCCCTCGATGAAAGCCTTGGCGAATTGGATAAACTGCAAACCGAAGGCAAGCTGCAAAACCAAGTGGGCGACAAAAAAGCCAGCGCCGGTTTTGGCCGATTGGCTTAAACCATTCCTCCAGATTCCACAACCCGCATCTTTTGAACATCAGTGGCCATCAGAGGTTAACAAATATTTCAACCACTGATGCACACTGAGAAACACTGATTTATGGTAACAATTCAGGTCGAACCCATCCGATATTCATCTGATTTCTAATTTGTTATCAACCTAGGGCAGCCGAAGCGCCCGCCCTACAAAAGATGCCCCAATCATGAATAGAGCAAATACAACTATCACGCCATCACGTCCTTGATCACATGGCCATGCACCACGGTCAGGCGGCGTTCGAGTCCATTGTGATAGTAGGTCAGACGTTCGTGGTCAAAACCCATCAACCGTAAAATCGTTGCGTTAAAATCGTATAAAGTCAGCGGATTCTCAGCCACCTTGAAGCCAAATTCGTCGCTCGCCCCGTAACTGGTTCCAGCATTAACTCCCGCGCCCATGAACCATGCCGTGAACGCTCCCGGATTATGATCCCTACCGGTTCCATTTTCCTGCAAAAAAGGCATGCGTCCAAATTCAGTACACCAAACCACCAGAGTATCATCCAGCATGCCTCGCTGTTTCATATCCTGCAGCAGGGCCGCAGTCGGTTGATCCATGATCTCCGCTTGCATACCATGGGTTTTCTCCAAATCATTATGCGAATCCCAGTTGGTGATTCCGTTGCCACCACTGGCATCCGAACCGTTGAACAACTGCACCACCCTCACCCCTTGCTCCAACAACCTCCGTGCCAAAATGCAATTCCTCGCGTATGCCTTTTTGGTATCACTGCCACTGTTGGTGCCATACTGACGATGAATAAAAGCAGGTTCCTGATCGATGCGGGTGACTTCTGGAATCGACAGTTGCATCTTGCCAGCCAACTCGTAACTCGCGATACGGGCGGCCAAATCAGCATCCCCCGGGTATTGGTTCAGGTGTTTGTCATTCAAACGTACCAACAAATCCACCGCTCGTTTTTTGCCCGCTGGTGATTGTGATGCACTGCTTTTGAGATTGGCAGGTGGATTGGTCGCATTAAAATCAGTCCCCTGAAAAGCTGCCGGCAAAAAACCCGATCCCCAGTCATTTTTACCCGAACGCGGTTTCCCGCGTGGGTCTTCAATCGCCACAAACGCGGGCAAGGACTCGTTCTCACTGCCAAGCGCATAGGTCATCCAAGATCCCAATGACGGAAAACCCTCAAAAGTGGAGCCCGTATTGATCAAGTTCTCCGCTTGTGGATGTGCGCTGGTCTGGGTGGTCAGCGAGTGCACAAAACACATGTCGTCCGCCATCTCTGCGAGGTTCGGCAACAGGTCGGAAATCATTTTTCCCGACTGACCCCGCGGACGGAATTTCCACGGTGACTGCGCCACGCTACCGGTCGGCCCGGAAAAAGTAACCGCAGGCAAACCTGGTGGTTTTTTACCATGAAACCGTGCCAGATCCGGTTTGTAATCAAAGGTATCAATGTGACTGACCGCACCCGGACAAGAAATAATCAGTAGCTTTTTTGCCTTTACTGGAAACATCGGTTTCCGTGCCGCGTAAGGATCACTGGAATTAATTTGAGGGCGAAACGGGCCTTTCGCCTTGGATGAATTTGCTAACAAGGAGTCAGCGCCGAGCAGTTGTAACAGTGAAAAACCTCCCATCAACCCTGCGGTTTGACCAAGGAAATTGCGCCGGTCAAGCAGGCTTCGCCCCATGGCAGATAAATGTGTCGCGTCGCGATTGTGATGCATAAAATCTTAATGTTTAGAAGTTAGTCTAAAAAGGCAAATTCATTGGTATTAAACAAAACCCGGGCAAGCGCAGCCAAACCATCCTGCTCCACTACGAGTTGCGACGCAGCTTTTTCATCTGCCTGGGGTTTGCGGCTCAGCACCAGTAAGAACAAACGCTCAACTTGTTTGCCCACGTCAGCCTTTGCTGCTCCCAATTCCCGCTTAACCCGTTGGGAAATCTCCTCAGCCTGAATCTCCACCAATTTACCATTCATCAGATTTAATGCCTGAATCGGAGTGGTCGAAACCGGACGTTTTGAACTTAGGGTTTTACAGTCAGGCAAGTCGAATGCCATGAACATCCGATCGTCCACACCTCGCATTCTTTGTTGGTAAAACAACCTGCGCCAGGTCTGCGGACTCGAATTGTCCACCACCTTCCATTGCGCATATCGTTTTTTATCAGCATGAATACGATAGCCCTTGCCCCCCACCCGCTGATCCAGAGTGCCCGCAGCGAGCAAAATCGAATCGCGCAAAACCTCTGCTCCCACACGCCGAGGAGCAAAACGCCACAACAAACGGTTGCCCGCATCCACCTTGAGCGCCTCCGCTCGCGGCAAACTCGCCTGCGCAAAGCTCTGCGATAAAAGCAAACGCCGGACCATCGCTTTCATGTCCCATTGACTATCCACAAACTGCTTGGCCAAATAATCCAACAGTTCAGGGTGCGAAGGTTTCTCCCCCGCTTGCCCAAAATCATCCAACGTGCTGACGATGCCACTGCCAAACACGTGATACCATATACGGTTGACCGCCACCCGCGCAGTGAGTGGATTTTTTCCGTCCACCAACCAATCGGCAAAAGCCAGGCGTCGTTCCGCTCCGGTGCTTTGATCCGATAATTTCAGGTCGCTGCGAAAAGCCGAAAGAGCATTGGGAATCACTGCATCCCCTTTATTATTCGGGTCCCCCCGTTGCAGAACCCGGGTGGCGACAGGGGGGATAAACTTACCTGCAAAGATGGGTTGCGGTCCCTCGTGATACATTTCCAAGGTCAACTCATTGAGCTTGCTCAGACGTTTGTCACTAGGTTCCCCCTTTTTACCGCCCACCTTGTTTTTAGCTGACTGAGCCCCGACAGAAAAAACCGTCTTCCAGTTTTCACCATCCAAACTGACCTCCACCTGATAACGCGAAAACCCCGGCTTGTTATTTTCTTCGAGATAATCCGTATTGGTCAGCGCCGCTCGGTTAGTGCTGAGATCTATCCGGTCGATATTTGCCAATTCAGCCAATTCAATCACAAAACCCTGCTCTTTTTTTGCATTGATACGTCCTCCACTCCACCCCCAAAAAGCTTCTCGTTCGCCATCGATCAATTGCTTCGCCCCGTTATTAGAGCGGCTGTGTTTGGCATTAAAATCCGTAGCTTGGGAGCCATTAGCGCTCAATGCCAGATTCACCCCGGCGGAATCCGGACCATAAATTTCCACCTCGTCGACTTTGGCAAATCCGGTGAAAAACTTAACCCGCACAAACTTCGCCTTATTTTCAGGCAAGTGAACCTTACTGTGATCTCCCCAGTCTTCAGACCAGGCATTTAATCCTGAGGTTTTCAATTGCCCGCGTATCTTTTTCACCTCTGCCAGCAACTGCTGGTATCGTTGCATCCTCGGATGGCCTGGCGCCAACTTGGGCATGCGATGCCCATACTCGACATCCTGAAACACCGCTACGATCGAATAATAATCTTTCGTGCTGATCGCATCAAATTTGTGATCGTGACAACGCGCACAACCAAGCGAAGAGCCTAGTAGCGAAGCCCCCACCGTCTGCATCAACTCATCAAGTCGGTCATAACGTGCTTGCAAAATGGCCGAAGCCTCACGGCCAATGGTCGCTGGAGACACATGCGGCCCCGCGACCAGAAAACCCGTGGCTTCATCCACCCCCAATACATCCCCCGCCAATTGCTCCCGCACAAATTGCGCGTAGGACATATTCTGATTGAACGCCCGCGCCACATAATCACGATACCACCAGGAACGACTACGATACAAGTTATCCTCGGAGCCATTGCTCTCACCAAAACGAATCCCATCCAACCAATGCTGCGCCCAGGTTTCTCCAAAACGCGGGGAAGCCAGCAGCCGATCCACATAGGCCGCCACAGCCAGCTCATCAGAACTTTGATCTGCAACCAAGCTCTCCACTTCTTCAGGGCTCGGCACCATACCCACCAGGATGATCGACAATCGCCTTGCCAGGTTCCGCCGATCGGCGCGAGCCGAAGGCGCTAGCTTATTCTTCTCCAAGTCGGAAAAAACAAAACGATCCACCGGTTTTACCGCCCAGCGTTTATTCTTCACCTGGGGAACTTTCACCGACCTCACCGCCTGCAGGCTCCACCAGCGCAAGCGCTCTTTGGAAACCAACTGCCAAACCAGTTTTTCAGCTTCTTCACTCGACGGCGCATGATCGCGCGGATCCGGCGCTCCCATCGCCACCCATTTTTCAAAGTCCGCGATCACTTCCTGCGGTAAGGGATCGGAAGGTGGCATCTCAAACTCTCCAAAATGCAGAGCTTCAATCAGTAGACTTTTTTTCACATCTCCCGGAACCACCGCAAGCCCTGACTTGCCTCCCTTGGCCACATTACCCCTGGAATCCAACCTCAAGCCCCCTTTGGCTTTTTCACTGATCGCCGAATGGCAATCATAACACTGGGCGATCAATACCGGTTCGATTTTGGTTTTAAAAAAATCAATTCCCTCCGCTTCAGACACCTTGCCAGATTGCTCTGCGGCAAAACTCGATACAGCTAAACTCTGTACCAAAAACAACCAGCTCATCCAAGCCGATACCCGATGATGGCTTTCCTCTAATTGTTTGAACTTTTGAAAAATAGAATATTGAAACATAGCAGTCAGACAGAATCTTCTACCAAGTTACTCCCATTACCCAAAAAATTGCCCAAAAAATATTCAAGCCTCCCGAAGGCTCTCTTAAAAGCGAAAAGTCCAGCCGACTTTAGCCACCATTTCACTGGAGAATTGTTGGAAATTTCCATCCTCAACATCAAACCCCTGATTGACCACCAGATAAACATCACTGCCGGGTTTGACGATATAACGAATCCGGCTGTTCACCCCCACTTCGTCCGAAACATTGTCATATTGCACCACCGAGTCCCAGGATATACGAGTATTTGGAGTGACTCGTAAACCCACTGAAGCCACGATGGTTTCAAAATCCCCCTCATCCAGATTGATGTCATTATAACTGCCCCCCACGTTGAAGCGGAAAAAACGAGAAGCTCTCCACACGGCATCGGCCATGGCGCGGGAACGAGTGCCACTATAAAATTCCCCGATACCAAAGCCCATTTCAAAACCAAAAGGTCGAACCGAGCTGGTATCAAAACCAAAATTCAGCCTCTTGGTCAAATAATCTCCAGGGGCAATCGCGATGCCCTCTTGAATCTCAAAATCCTCAAACAACACCTCCCGCCTGAATTCCGGTGCGATATAGAATTGGTCCCCTCTTAAAGTTTCAAAATCAATCGAAGGCACATCAAATCGCTCCGTTTCAATATCGCCGTCAGGCGAAGTGAACACACTGGCCCCGTAACCCACATCCAACTGCTGCATCCAAACCTGTCCCGGAAAAAAACGGTAGCGCATCCGGTTGCTGGCGACTCCGCCGTCACGTTGCACAAATCCCATCGCAGGTCGAAAAGCCTCGTCAACTTGCTCAAACTCCACCACAAAAGAGAACGGCGTATTGGTGTAATCAAAACGAACTCCATAAGAATCTCCCCGTTGACCATCACTTTCGCTGCCCATCGCCCAAAGATAAACCTCCAGCGCATTGTCCCCAATCCAGTTTCTATTTTTATACAAAAAATCAATTCCTCCCAGACTATTACTGCCATTGGTGCGTGGATCTCCATAACTACCAATCAAGCCCACCTGGGATTCTTTCAACACATCGTAGGTAAAACGACCAATGTAAGCCTGATCCTTATTCAACACCCCGCGACTATCCAAACCTACTCCCAACAAACCAATGCCCACCTTGCCGATACGCCCGGTCACTTTTCCACCGGCCCGGACATCTACTTTTTTCCCACCCGCCGACAATCCAATCGTGCGCGAATGAAAAGCCAAAGGAGAACGCCTTTGCCCGCCAAACTCAAAATACTCCGCACCCTGAAGGAAAAAATCCCGTTGCTCGGGAAAGAACAAAGGAAAGCGTGTGAGATTCACTCGTCGGGCGTCGACCTCCGCTTCAGCAAAATCAGTATTAAAAGTTAACGTCGCGGTGAGATTGGGAGTGATCTGATAAAAAACATCCCCACCCGGGTCAAAACTGTATCCCTCATTAGCTCCGGCACCGCCCTTGCTGTTCCTATAGCGATTGGTAAAATAAGGTTTCACATCAATCCCCAACCCCTTTTTCACTTCCTGCAAACCTACCAACATCCCTGCGTCCTCCAGTTTAAAAAATCCCCGGTTGCGGCTCGCAGCCGTCCAACGCATCTGTTCCTGACGTCTTGGCATCCAGCGACCAAAGTTAATCCCCCAGTTCATTTCATTGGGATCAAAAGACAAGCTGCGAAAAGGGATCACCATCTCCGCCGACCAACCATCATCGTCAATCTGACTTGCTCCATCCCACAGCGCATCCCACTCCATTCTCGGCGCTCCTCGTCGTGGATCAATTTTACCTTCCCCCAAAGCTCCATTGGCGTTGATCCTGAAATAAAACCCTTCTTTCCCCCGTCGAAACGGATCCAGCACTACAAAAACATAATCGTCCGCCCCCACCGAGGCATCCCGTTGCATCACCGAATGATTGAGTTTCTCTATCTCGGTATCAGAAGCACGAAATGCGATATACAGATTTTTCTCATCAAAACAAACCCGCACCACTGTGTTTTGAGTCGCAGGCTCGCCCTCAACCGGATTGCGCTGGATAAAATGGTCTGCCAACTGGGCATTCTTCCAACAGTCATCATCCAGTTTGCCGTCAATGACAGGGGCTGTTTTCACCGCTTGAACCTGCAATCGCGGAACCTCCTCTGCCCGACCATTTGATCCCGCTGTCAATATCAGCCCACCAAGACAAAGCGACGCTCCAATACGGAAAATCAGCTTAATACAAGCTATCGATGGGGGGATCAAACTGAGCACAACAAAAGCCCTCTACTTCAGCCAAAACAATCGCCCATGCAAGCCGCAAAGCCACCCGGTTTAAAGGAATTGATTCCCCAAATCGGATTTCTGTGAAACAGTAGGGCATATCCACAATGGAACTCTTTCAAGACCAGCGAACAAGACTATGAACCGTGAAAAAATGCTTAGCCAAATCGAGGATTCCTCGATCAAATGGGATATCGTCATCATCGGCGGCGGAGCCACAGGTCTGGGCTGCGCCGTGGATGCCGCCGCCCGGGGACTGCGCACACTTTTACTTGAACAAGGTGATTTTTCCCAAGGAACTTCTTCGCGCAGCACCAAACTGATCCATGGTGGCGTGCGCTACCTGCAACAGGGCGACATTCCCATGGTGCGGGATTCGCTGCGTGAGCGAGGTCATTTGTTAAAAAATGCCCCCCACTTGGTCAACCCGCTGCCTTTTGTGATTCCCGCCTATCGCTGGTATGAGCCTTATTATTATACCTTTGGCATGAAAGCCTACGACATGCTCTCTGGCAAGCTCGGCATCGATCCTTCGCTGTTGCTGTCCAGAGATGACGTTATCGAAAAATTTCCCAACTTGAAAAACGACGGGCTGACCGGTGGCACCCTGTATTGGGATGCCCAGTTTGATGATGCCCGTATGGTCGTCGCCCTGGCTCGCACCGCGGCCAACGAAAATGCCTGCGTATTGAACTATCTCAAAGTGGACAGCTTACAAAAAGAGAACGATCAAATCACCGGACTGGTGGCGACCGATCAACTTTCCGGTAGCGAATACACCATCAATGCCAAAGCGGTGATCAACGCCACCGGCATATTCGCCGATTCCATTCGCCAACTCGATGATGACAAGGCAAGTGAAATCATCGAACCCAGTCAGGGCATCCATATTATATTAGATGCATCCTTCCTCTCCACCGACCACGCCATCATGATCCCGAAAACGGATGACGGGCGGGTGCTTTTTGCCATCCCCTGGCACGGACATCTGATGTTCGGCACCACCGACACCCCCGATGTGCCGATCGAACTGGAACCCAAACCACTTGAAGAAGAAATCGAATACCTGATTGAACACGCTGGTCGTTACTTGCAGAAAGCACCGACCCGGGCCGATGTATTGTCGGTATTTGCCGGTATCAGACCGCTGGTGCGTCCCGCCCATACCAAAGGCGGCGCCACTTCCAAAATATCACGGGATCATCACATCGATGTGTCCGCTGCAGGTCTGATCACCATCGTTGGCGGCAAATGGACCACCTACCGCCACATGGCCGAAGACACGATTGATCAAGCAATCAAATCCGCATCCCTACCAGCCAAAGCCTGCCCCACTCTCGATCTGGAAATCCACCGCAGCGCCGAACGCGAACCGCTCGCTCAAGAGCACGCCGAACTGAACGAAGTGCTTCATCCCGAGTTTGAATACAAAAAAGCGGCCATCGTCGCCGCAGCCAGACATGAAATGGCACAGACGCTCGACGATGCGCTCTCGCGCCGCACCCGCTGCTTGTTGCTCAACAAAAAAGCCACGCTCGAAGCCGCTCCCGAAGCTGCCAGGTTAATGGCCGAAGAACTAGGTAAAGATCAGGTCTGGATCGACGAGCAAATCACCCTGATTTCCAAATCCTGTAAACCTTAGTTTTTTCCTAACCGTATTCCCTCAAGTGTTGTGCAAAAAAAAATCAACGGTCTGCTGTTCCTGGTTCTAGGCACAGGTTTCTGTTATTTTTTCTACGTGCTGCTCAGTCACGACTACCAGTGGGATAAAATTTACCCCTACCGCTGGAATCTGCTGCGTGGTTGGGGCACCACCATCACTATCAGCGCTTTTGCCCTGGTCTTGAGCAGCTTGATTGGCGCCCTGTTAGTCATCGGGCAGCTCGGCAAAAGCCGTCCCACCCGTATTCTGTCCCAGCTTTATGTAGAACTCATCCGCAGCACCCCGCTGCTGGTTCAGATTCTCATTATTTATTACATGATCGCCCATGCCGCCGGTTTGCAAAGTGAATGGCTCGTTGGCGTGCTGGTATTATCCCTGTTTTCAGGAGCCTACCTCAGCGAGATTTTTCGCGGAGGCATCCAATCAATTCCCAAATCCCAAATCGAATCTGCTCGCTCAATTGGTCTAACCGGAATCCAGATCTATCGTTTTGTCATTATCCCCCAGGCGATACGCCGCATCCTTCCGGCAGTGACCGGACAATTCGCCAATCTGATCAAAGACTCATCCCTGTTATATGTCATCGGCCTGCGTGAGTTCATGATGCAGGCCAAAGAAGTCAATGCGATGACCTATGCCACCTTCGAGTCCTACATACCGCTGGCCATCGGCTACCTCATCCTAACCCTTCCACTATCACTCTTATCCCGACATTTGGAAAAACGTTTTCACTATGAACATTGAACTACGCCAGATAAACAAACGTTATGGCAACACCCACGCCCTGCGTGAGTTGGATCTATCCATCAGCGACCCAGTCAACGTGCTGGTTTTGATCGGCCCCTCCGGAGGGGGGAAATCCACTCTGATGCGTCTGTTGGGGGGCTTGGAGTCTCCCGACGGTCGCGAGTTGTTTTTTGATCAAAAAAAACTAATCCAAAATGAAAGTGCTTTATTAAGCCATCGGCGCCAGAACGGTTATTTGTTCCAGTCCTACAATCTTTTTCCCCACCTGAGCGCGATAGAAAATGTTGAGCTGCCTCTGGTCCGGGTACACGGAAAAACCCCAAGCGAAGCCCGCAACCTTGCCGAGATCGCCCTAGCCCAATTCCAACTGGAAAAACACGCCCACAAACACCCGGCGCAACTGTCGGGCGGCCAGCAACAGCGCGTAGCGATCGCCCGGGCTCTCGCTATCAAACCCAAACTGCTGTTGCTCGACGAACCCACCTCCGCCCTCGACCCGGAGATGACAGCGGAAGTTCTCAGCGTCATCGAGGAGCTCACCCGCAGCGGGCAACAAATCATTCTCTCAACTCACGAAATGGGCTTCGCCCGTGCCGTGGCGGAGCAAGTTGTATTCCTTTCCGAAGGATCGATTATCGAACAAGGCCCCCCTGCAGCTCTTTTTGACCAGGCGCAAAATGCCCAAGTGAAAAGCTTCTTCAGCAAAGTGATGCGTTACTGAAAAGTTCAGCAACAACAAGTGACCCGTTCAAACCTTGGGTTTGATTTTGTCTAACAGCCGTTCGGTCTTGGCCAACAGCTTATTGCTTTTGCCTTCTTGGCCATGCTCCTTGAGAAGTTCCGCGTAGTTCTGAGTCACAATCTCGTAAGTCTCCCAGTTGTCCTCGATGTTCTTAGAGAGAATACCCAAAGCCCTTTCGTAATTCCTGCTCGCTTTGTCAAAATCACCCAGATCATGATAGACGGTAGCCAGATTGCAAGCAGACTGACCGATATCAGGGTGATCGTCAGACAGCATTTCCCGACGAATTTTTAAAGCCCGCAAATGCATGTCACGAGCCATCTCCGGATGACGCCATGCCCAATACAGTCCACCCAGATTATTGCAAACCGTAGCCACGGTCAGATGATCGGGGCCATTCATTTGCTCAAAAGTCTGCAAGGCCACATCGTAACAACGCTCGGCCAAATCCAGTTTGGTCTGATTACGATAAATCATGCCCAGATTGTTCGCCATATTGGCAATATCCGTCAAAGGGGGGGCCGGAGTCAGTTTGTAGTGTTCGATCGCCTCGGTGTATAAAGGGATCACTTCTTCTTCCATCCCCCGCTGGTCACATAACGCGCCGTAGGCATGTTTCATTGCCCCCATATCCTCATGGGAAATCAAAACTCCCTCTTGCTTGGTGAGTTCAAAAGCTTCGCCGAACAAATTTGAAGCTTCTTCCACATCCCCTCTTTTTTTGCGCAGCGCGGCAATATGACAAAACAATGCAAACAGCTCTGGAGCATGTTCTTTATCACCCTTGCCATTACGCCGTGCAGATTCGAGCGCCGTCTGCGCAATCTTAAAGGCTTCTTCTATTTTCCCCTCGTCAAACAATGTTTGAACCCGGCCGCGCAATACGCGTATCAACTTAGCTTGTCCCGAAGTCATATTTTTCGATTCAAATCGCTTTACATTAAAAACAAATTAAACACAAGGTTTTGCCATCCGCAAGATCAGGCAAGTATCTATTTTACATTTAATTGAGGGTTCCTGGATCTCATTTAATCCAGGAATCATTCCAAAAAATCTTTTAATCCTGAATCTTCAAAGCGCTGCCACCGGATTTCGGTGCGCTTGAAGCAGGGGGCTTAGCGGCAGCGGAAGGACGCCTGAAACCACTCGCCGCAGGTGCAGGTGTGGTAGGGGTGGGAGCCGCTTTTGCCGCAGGAACCGCTGCAGGCGGCGCCTTAACAGCAGCGCCCTCTTTTGATGGAACTTTCAAGGTCTGTCCGGCGCGAATATTGTCACCGGTAAGTTGATTGATACGTTTGAGACGCCCAATCGAGCTTTGGTGATTTTTAGCAATCAACCACAGGCTGTCACCGGTTTTAACTGTGTAATTGATAGTTGGCCCGATTTCTTCAGGAGTCAATGGCGGCAAAGGTTCCGCTGGCACGGTAGGACCCGCAGCTGTGGCTGCTGCCGCAGGCATCGCATTGCCCCCGTCCGTTGCAGTAGTCCCGCTAGGATAAGCCGTTCCCGAATCATAGTTTTTATCCTTGCTCGAACACGCCAAGGTAAGCACCGCCATACCTGTCAGGATAACTCCTCCAAATTTTGTAGATTTCTGCATAATAAGCCAATAGCAGATTTATCCGCAAAGCGGAAGCGAAATTTTCAGCTTCTATACGAAGAACCAAACAGGTTAGCCATTGACTATTGAAAGCTACCTTATCACATATCAACATCATTCCGCCCTTTTAGGGCTTGGCAATAAAACCAATTTAACCTCATGACTTGGCACTGGGCTATCTCATTTTGCCCTCACAGGACAGTTTGCTTTCATCTCTTCTGCACCAACGGTGCTCAATGATACAGCCCGGTGCGAAGCGCTGGGTGAAAAATCCAATTCTTCCAGCCCTGCTGGGGCGAAACGCATAGTGGTCAGCAGCTTAACCATTCCTAAAAGCTCTATAACCTACCCCCTGCTGCACGCCTAATTCACTACATTGCGTAAGGACTGCCCCAACAATGCCCGTTTCACTTCCTCTGCTCCTTTACGCCGAAACTCTTCTTCTCCCTGCTCACAGTAAAAAGCCGCGTGAGGATTGAGGATCAATCGATCATGTGCCGGATGCTGTGGATCGCGCCAGGCTTGAATCAAAGCATCATTTTCATCCGGCGGCTCCTGCTCCAACACATCGATACCTGCCCCGGCAAGTTGCCCCGACTGCAAAGCTTCAACCACAGCCTGCGGATCCACCACTCCTCCTCGTGCGGTATTGACCAAATACGCGCCCTTTTTCATCCGGGCGATTTCTTCAAGTCCGAGCATCATCCAGGTTTCATCTGTCAGCGGACAATGCAAACTGATCACATGCGCCTGGCTTAATAATTCTTCAAGACGATCGACCCGCCTCAGCCCCAAGGCTTTGTCCTTGCCATCCGCCACGTAAGGATCGTAAAACACCACCTCCATGCCGTGGGCCTTGGCCCGCAAAGCCGCAGCCGTCCCGATCCGCCCCAGGCCGATGATCCCGAATACCCGCCCACGCAGCCGTTGCAAGGGCGTCACCTGCCCCACCGACCATTCCCCCTGCCCACGCCGCAGCCGACTGTTCAAAAAATGCACTCCGCGCATCAAGGACATCGCCATCGCCAGAGCCGAATCCGCCACCTCCTCCGTTCCGTAGTCCGGTACGTTGCACACCGGAATGCCAGCATCCCGTGCCGCCTGAATATCCACCATGTCATAACCCACCCCCGGCCTCACAATCACCTGGCATTTTTTCAAACCTTCAATGGTTTCACGTCCCAAAGTCAAAAAATGATACACCATCAGGGCATCGGCATCCTCGATCTGTCCGCTCAAATCCTCCTCCCCCTTCGCCTGTAAGGCCACGACCTCGGCCAGGCCCTGCAAAACCTTGCGTTCCGGCTCCAACGCATCTCCAATAAAATCGGTGATATAAACTTTTTTCATTTTACGAGTCCCTATCCTTGTCTAACCTACCCTTTTACAAAATACAGCCTCTTTTCCAATAGACGAGGATTTATCAATCAAGCGTTCAACCCTACCCGTCACCTCAACTGATATTATGCCTACCCAATCTTCTTCTTCCGCCATGCCCCGGATCAGCGTCATGATGTTCCTTCAGTTTTTTGTCTGGGGAGCCTGGTTTGCTACTTTGGGAGCGGCGTTGGGATCGAATAATTTGGCCGATTTTATTGGAGGAGCATATGAGACAGCCCCACTTGGCGCGATCTTTGCCCCACTATTCCTCGGCATCATCGCCGACCGCTTTTTTCCTTCTCAAATTGTGATGGGGATATTGTTCCTGATTGGCGGAGTTTTGATGTATTTTGCCGGCAACGCCGCCACTGCAGGTAACGGCGACTTAATGGTCAAGCTTTTCCTCGGCCACATGCTGTGTTACATGCCGACACTGGGTCTCGGCAATACCATCGCTTTTACCCATCTGGATCGCCTCGCTTTTCCCAAGGTTCGTGTCTGGGGCACCATCGGCTGGATTATGGCTGGATTAGTAGTGGGTCTGTTGGGGTGGAGCACCAAACTCAACATCTTCAACATGGCGGCAGTCAGTTCAGTCATCCTCGGGGTGTTTTCTTTTTTCCTACCCCATACCCCCGCACCAGCTAAGGGGCAAAAAGTCGACATCAAAGCTCTGTTGATGGTGGATGCCTGGAAACTGCTCGCCAAACCTGCCTTTTTTGTCTTCATCCTCTGTTCGGGACTGATTTGCATCCCCCTAGCCTACTACTACGGCCTGATCTCAAACTACCTCACTAACGCCGGATTTGAGCAAGCCGCTTCATCGATGACCATCGGGCAAATGTCCGAGATCTTTTTCATGTTGTTGATCCCCTTCTTTTTTAGAAAACTCGGGGTCAAATGGATGATCCTCGTCGGCATGCTGGCTTGGGTATTACGGTATCTGTTGTTTGCTTTTGGCGCACCCGACCAAGTGGCATGGATGATGTTCTTCGGCATCGCGCTGCACGGCATCTGTTACGACTTTTTCTTTGTCACCGGTTTCATGTATGCCGACAAAGTCGCACCCAAAGCTATTCGCGGACAGGTGCAAAGCCTGCTGGTATTCATCACTCAGGGCGTCGGCATGTTTTTTGGTTATAAAGTGGCTTTTGGGAAATTTGGCCAAGTCAGTAACTACGAAACTTTAGACCAAGCCATCAAAGCCAGTCGCAGCGTCGAAGATCTGACATTCTTGCAAAAAATGAGCAAAATGTTTTCCGTCAACATGCCCGACAGCGTGGATGCCGAGCTCATCTCCAGCACCATGATGCAATGGAAGACTTTCTGGATCTTGCCCGCCATCATGGCTGGGGTGATCGCCGTGGTCTTTTTTGTCGCATTCTGGGATAAAACCCAAGTGCACGAAGACGAATAAACAGATCTGCCTGCCCCCCAGCACTGCCTGTGCTGCAAAAAACGTTCTTGCCTTTTGAGGCGAGAACTGCAAAAACTCTCAACTCATCTACCCCCCATGACTAATCTCCAAAAATCCAGCTCTGGCCTGTTTGCGAACCTCAGCACCATGATGTTCCTGCTCTTTTTTGTCTGGGGGGCTTGGTTTGCGGGACTGGGACGCTTCATGGGTGAAGCTGGTATGGGTGATGCGATCGGCAACGCCTACTCTTGCACCCCAATCGCAGCCATCATCACTCCTTTTTTCATTGGTGTTTTTGCTGACCGCTTTTTTAATGCCGAAAAACTCCAAGGTTTACTGCTTCTGCTCTCCGGAGTTTTTCTAGCGATCGCCCCCAGCTTTGCCAAACCGGAAACCTCATCTATTTTTGTCGGTCTATTATTAGCCCACGCCCTGTGTTTCATGCCCACCCTCAGCCTGTCGAATACGATCTGCCTGAAACATCTGGCCAATCCGGAAAAGGAATACCCCAGAGTAAGAATTTTCGCAACCTTGGGATGGATCCTAGCTGGTTTGTCGATCAGCTTCATCTTCCACTTCGATACATCGGCTTACCAATGTTATGTCGGAGCCGGAGCTGCCGTAGTGGTTGGCATCTATTCTTTTTTCTTGCCCAGCACTCCGCCTCCTGGCAAGGGCGAAAAAGTCAACCTTGGCGAATTGGTTGGTACCGGCACCCTGCCTTATTTCAAGAAGTTCTCCTTCACGATATTCATGTTTGCCTCCTTACTGGTTTGCATCGCATTCATGCCCTATTGGGCAAACCTTTCCGGCTACCTGGGAGCAGCCAAAATGGAAAAGACCACCGCCTTCCTGACCTGGGGACAAATAGCCGAACTGCCGGTATTGTTTTTCGCCTTACCTTTTTTCCTCAAAAAAGTGGGCATCAAATGGACCATCGTTATCGGCATCGTTTGTTGGATTTGCCGCTACTTATTTTTTGCGACCTCTGCCGGACAACTTGCTGGCGGCTCAGACCTCGACGGCGTATTTCCACTCTTACTCGCAGGTGTGCTGCTACACGGATTCTCCTACGACTTCGTTTTTGTCTCAGGCTACCTCTACGTAGACAAACATGTGGATGAAAAAATCCGTGCCCAGGCGCAAGGCCTGCTCACCGTTTTTACCCAAGGCATCGCCTTCCTCATCAGCTCCAAACTGCTGTCGGGATACTACTACAACAAAATCGTCGGAGCCGAAGGCGGTTTTGCCGAATGGAAACAATTCTGGATGTTACCCGTCGGTTACCTGGTGGTGATCCTGATCCTTTTTATCGTGCTTTTCCGTGACAAAAAAACGGACGAAATCCCGCATGAAGCTCAATAATCTTTCACAGCAACGCAGCTAAAACATTCCTCTTAAAAAATGAAAACGATCAAACACGGCATCATCGGTCTCGGTTGGTTTGGCGAAATGCACGCCAAAGCCCTTTCAGCCGTTCCTAACGTAGAACTCCACTCGGTCTGCACCCGAACCGAGTCCAAGCTAAAAGAAATGGCCGGACAATTTAATGTCCCCAATACCTACACCGATTACCATGAAATGCTCGCCGATCCCGAACTGGATTCGGTCAGCATCACCACCATGTGGGATCAGCACAAAGACCCCTCCCTTGCCGCACTCGCTGCCGGCAAACATGTCTTTCTCGAAAAGCCAATGGCCTCTACCGTCGAAGACTGCGATGCCATCGTCGCTGCCGCCAAAGCTTCCGATGCGATGTTCATGGTAGGTCACATTTGCCGTTTTAATCCACGTTACGCCGCCGCCAAAGCGGAGATCGCCGCAGGCAAAATCGGCAAAATCATTTCCATGTATGCCCGCCGCAACTTACCCGCATGGGTAGGCGCCTCGGTGCTCGACAAAATCGGACCGATCATCGGCGACGGCGTACACGACACCGACCTCATGTTGTGGTTCAGCGAGTCCAAAGTGGTCAGCACTTATGCCCAGACCGTGCAAGTCCGCAACCACGCCAACCCCGATCTGGGACAAGTCATGTACCGCCTCGAAAACGGCGCGTCCTGCATTTTGGAATCCGTCTGGTGCCTGCCCGATACCACCCCATTCCAAATCGACGAACGACTGGAAGTCATTGGTACCGAAGGATCTATCTCCATCCACGACACCCACCCGAATTTCATGATCGTGGATAAAGACGGCTCACGCTGTCCCGATACCACTTACTGGCCGGAAATCCACGGCCAAGCCAGCGGAGCGCTGCGCGAAGAACTCGCCTACTTCGCCAACTGCGTGATCAAGGGAGAAACGCCCAGCGTGATCACCCCCGAAGAATCCCGCGCCGCGGTGCAAGCCTGCCTGGCAGCTGAAGAATCAGCAAGAACCGGCCAAGTCATCCGCCTGTAAAACAACCAACTCCTTTATCAGTGCTCATCAGTGAAACTCAGTGGTTGAAATATTCGTTAACCACTGATTCACACTGATAAACACTGATTTTTTTTGATAGGACGCGCCCCCATTGTAGCATTCTGCGCTTAAGCGCCGCGGCAATTAATAGGGTTAAGACCGCTTCATTCAAACCGGTTGCCCCTCTTTACCCTCGTTATCCGTGGTTGCGGACACCTCTTGCGCCCCTTTGATCAAACGACAGAATTCTTTTTTGGTTACCACATGATGAGTGCCGCCTTCGACATGGCTTTCATCGACTTTTTTATAGCCGACGGACAAACGTTCCAGATTAACGATGCGATACAAAGCGTCCCCCTGACGCCACAACTGGTTCTGATTAAGTTTCATATAGCCTTAGCTCCCTTTTTTCTTATCCCTATAGTTCAACCAGTGCCTTTCGCAAGCAAGGAAGCTCGTCAATGGTGAAGCTTGCGCCACTGACCTGGCGATTGCCCCGTCTGCTTGCGAAACCAGCGGGCAAAATAATTACCATCGATGAAACCTATTAAAGCCCCCACCTGTTGCACTTGGCGTTCTTGATCAGATAAAAAAATCTTCGCTTTTTCCAGCCTATATTCATCCAACATCTGATTCAAAGTCAAACCACTCTCTTCTTTCAACACCCTATTCAAATGATCCTTCTGCAAACCGCTTTGTCCGATCAAATCCGCCAAACGCAAACATGACAAGTCCCTCTTACGAATAATACTCTGGATTTTTTCACTCACCGGTATTGCCGTTTTGTTTCCGACGGTGCCTAAAGCATGCCCCAACAAAATACCAGTCACATCAAGTAAGGTGGCCGCCTCCCTCGCTTGAAGCGCCACATCATGATTACGATCATTTTTCAACATCAACCAGGACAAACGCTGACGAATCAAGGTCACATCCTGTCCGTGCAATCGAGTTGAAACGTGCGGCACTTGCTGAGTTTTTGCCAACAAACGAAAATCGACCACCAGGCACAAGGGGTCCCGCTCGCTTCTCTTTTCAAAGGCATGGGACGTGCCCGCTGTCACCGTTATCAAAGAACCTGCACTCACCGAATGATTCGTGCCCTCCACCTGTTGCACTCCGTGACCAGAAAGATAAAACAAACACTGCGAAAAATCATGGCGATGCGTTCTCACCCACTCCGCTTCTGGCAAATGCTGGTTCACGCACAAGCGCAGCACCTCTAGTCCAGCGGACTCAACCTGCAGATCTTCAAGTAATAATGGGCGGAAGTTTTTCATTCTTTATAGCACAAATAATAATGTCGTTTTTGTGCTACTTTGCAAGTTCTTGTTCTATCGCCCAATCATTCCCTGCTTTATTATAGATCCACCAACCAAACAAAATATGCCCGATTCCCCTCCATCAGATTTATCCCGCCTCTGCGTCCATACGGTCACCACCAAAAAATGGAGCATCGAAGAGGCGATGGATAAATACGCCGCCGCCGGCATCGCTGGTATCACCGTCTGGCGCGACGCACTGGATCAGCGCAATATTTCCATCATCGGTGAACAACTCCGATCGCGTAATATTAAAATCGTATCACTCTGCCGGGGCGGTTTTTTTCCTGCGGATTCCGACTCCGCCTTACAAGCTGCCATCGATGACAATCGCCGAGCCATCGAAGAAGCCGCCGAGCTAGGCGCCCCCTCCGTTGTGCTCGTCTGCGGTGCGCTGCCCGGGCAAAGCCTCGAACGCTCGCGCCAACAAATCATCGCCGGCATCAGCGCGGTTTTACCCGATGCCGAAGCCGCCGGCATTCAACTCTCGATCGAACCCCTGCATCCGATGTATGCCGATGACCGTTCCGCGATCAATACCGTCAGCCAGGCCAACGCCGTCTGTGATCAAATAGACCACCCTCTGCTGGGCATCGCCGTCGATGTTTACCATCTCTGGTGGGACGAACAACTCGAAGCACAAATTAGAATCGCCGCTCAAAAAAAGCGCCTCTTCGCATTTCACATCTGCGACTGGATGACCCCCACCACCGACCTGCTCAATGACCGTGGCCTGATGGGCGAAGGCTGTATCCCCATTCGTCAGATCCGATCCTGGATGGAGGAAAACCACTTCACCGGCTTCAACGAAGTAGAAATCTTCTCCAATCGCTGGTGGCAAGCCGATCCCGACGACTACCTCCAACAAATCAAATCCGCCTACCTCAAACACAGCTAAAAAAATCTACCTTCTAACTCCTACCTCCTAATTACAAATATGAAAACACACCACATCGGCATCATCCTCAACGGCGTCACCGGACGCATGGGAACCAATCAGCACCTAGTGCGCTCCATCCTCGCTATTCGCGATCAGGGCGGTATCAAAATATCGGATGACGAGGTGATCCTGGTCGATCCTATTCTAACCGGACGCAATGAAAATAAACTCAAAAAGCTCGCCCAAAAACATCAAGTCGAACGCTGGAGCACAGACCTCGATACCGCTCTGGCAGATGATCACAACCAGATCTTCTTTGATGCCTCGACCACTCTGCTGCGTCCCGCATTCATCGAAAAAGCCGTCGCTGCCGGCAAAGCAATCTACTGCGAAAAGCCCACTGCCACCCGCCTCGACGAAGCCATCCGCCTAGGCCAACTTTGCCGCGATGCCGGAGTGAAAAACGGCGCTGTGCAAGACAAACTCTGGCTGCCCGGTTTGCGCAAACTTCAAATGCTGATTCAACAAGGATTTTTTGGTGACATCCTCTCAGTGCGCGGCGAATTCGGTTATTGGGTTTTCACCGGTGATCACGATGACCAAGCCCCGCAACGCCCCTCGTGGAACTACCGCGAAGAGGACGGCGGAGGCATCATCATCGACATGCTCTGTCACTGGCGTTACGTGGTCGACAATATTTTTGGCAATATCAAATCCGTCAGTTGTCTCGGCGCTACCCACATCCCCGAGCGCCATGACGAGTCCGGAAAAAAATATACCGCCACCGCTGATGATTCCTGTTATGCCACCTTCGAATTAGAAAACGGCATCATCGCTCAATTCAACAGTTCCTGGGATGTGCGGGTGCGTCGCGATGACCTCTTCACCATGCAGGTAGATGGCACCCTGGGCTCAGCCGTCGTCGGGTTGAGGGATTGCAAAATCCAAACCCTCGGTAGCACTCCCAAACCCACGTGGAACCCCGACATTGAGCAAGCGATCGACTTCTACGAAGGCTGGCAGGAAGTGCCCGACGCCACCCACTACGACAATGCCTTCAAAATCCAATGGGAACTTTTCCTGCGCCACGTCGTGCTCGACGAGCCCTTCCGCTGGGATTTGATGGAAGCTGCCAAAGGCGTGCAACTCGCCGAAGCCGGCCTGCAGTCCTGGAAAGAACGCCGCTGGGTCGACCTGGAGACCCTGTAAAATACGAATTGTTAATTATCAGTTCCAATGATTACTGATACCATTTGAACAGTTAGATTGTCGGAATGCCAGAGAGATTTGCCGTCAAATCAAGGCGTCGCGACGGAGTGTAGCGGGCTACACGACTGAGCGAGAACGCTGATTTGACGGCAAAGATCCCGGTTTCTACCAGTTGGCGCGGAGCGCGTCTTTCAAAAGCCTATAGACATCCA
>JAJRVS010000215.1 GCA_024277195.1 Verrucomicrobiota bacterium
CATGAGGGTTCATCCCAGTAGGGCGAATCCGCTCACCGCGCTGTTCTCCATACGTAATGCGATCGTGCCACTTGCGAGACAGTCATCGGGTATGTCAATGGTGTGATAAGAACCATCGGTGACGGGTTGAGTCTCGCGCCAATGGGTGCCATCCGCTGAGACAAAGAGATTCATGCTTTTGTTTTTGCCGGCCATGCTATCCATCAACACCACACATCGCCGGGCTTTGTTTTTAGCTAGCGAAAGGGGGAATCGGTATTCGAGTTGTTTTGTGTAGGCCCAGTAATTCAGGCACCAGGCAGCTTTGGTCGTCAGGCGAAATTTTTCGTCGCCTTCACCCACCATCACTTTCCATAGAATATCCTCGCGGTTTTCAAAAGGGAGCAGCAGTGCTTGTGTTTTTTGAAGTGTTGCCGTTTCCGGGGGTGAGACGGTGTAACCTGCGTCATCACCCACACGACGAAAAATGCGTCCTACGAGCTGTCCTGAATTGAAACACCAGATCCAGTAGCCGGGTTGCTCTCTCCCCCAGACCGCAGGGTTTGCAGCAGTGATCGACGCATTGATCAAAGTGTCCCCATTGGGAATCCTGAAGCTCCGGTCACCATTGCTATGCACATGCCCGCCGATAACCCAGAGATCACCCTGGGTTTCTGCAAACGCCTCCCTTACTGCCATGGTGATGCCACGTTCCCTGACGATTTTTCCAACGGAAGGCTGATGAATGGCGGTCACCAGAGTGCCGTCAGGGCGATGTAGTTTTTTCACCTGCTGGTTGAACCATTTCTGTTGTTTGTCGCCAAGCAGTCCACAACTTCCGCCATTGGCGATGATAAACGGCACGCCTTTCATTTTGAAAGCATGGGTGACGGGTGTGTCTCCGAATACACTGCGAAACAATCCCCGATCCTCCTCGCCGGGATAGGTGTCGTGATTGCCAAGGGTGAGTTTCACCGGAGCCAGTTTAGTGAGCTCGTCATAATGGGGTTTCATCATGCGATACTCTTCCTCTGTCTTCTTGCGGTCGGCATCGTTGGGGATCGTACCAAAGCTGTGTGATGCGCTGACGATGAGATCACCTACAATTCCAATGAATGATGGACGAGGATTCATCGGTGTGATTTCCGCGATCATCGGTGGTAAAATATCTTCCGCTTTCCCGATGCCGTAGTGAATGTCTGCCATCCAGAGTGAGGTGAAGCTGTCACCGGCGTGAGGATCGAAACCCAGAATTTTGTAAGCATCTTCCAGTGTAGCGGCCCTGTGCTGTTCATTGGTAACTGCGGCAAGTGAGCGATGCAGCGGAGTGAGTGCCGCAGCGCCAAATCCAAGCCCGGTTTGATGTAAAATCTTGCGGCGAGTGATGGCAGTAGGTTTTGGATTTTTATCGCTATGCATTATTAAATATGAGCTAACGTGTGGATCAGGAAAAATAGAAGTTTGAGCTGATCTAAGTTCGGTTGGATAACTAAAAGGCAAGGAGGACGGAAAAGCAATTTCTAGCAGTTAGTTGTTCTGCCAAAATACACCAGCAAACATTCTCGTTCGCCACATTCGTGTCAGTAAGGTCGAAATGCGGGGATTAAAATGAATGCCGAGCAACAGGAATTTGATTAAGAAAATGAAAGCGAAAATTTTAAAGCTCAAACCAATTTTGCTTATGTTTGTCTTTGGTGCGTTTCTGGTTTCATCAGGGTATTCAAAAGAGGGGCTGCAAAGCGCTACAGAAAATGATGAAGTTCAGTCGGAACCCAATTATTATACTGAGAAGGAATATCAGGTTTTAAAGGCTGAGCGAGAAAAGAGCGGTATTTACTTTATTGACCGAGTTGCGTATTTGGAAGAAATAGTGATCCCTGATTTAGGGCACAAGTTGAATCGGAATGACTATGCAAACCTTGTGTATATGGTGGTGCAAACTTACTACATAGAGGTCAATGCGATTGATGCAGCTGATTCGTCGATTGCAGCAGATTGTGACATTATTAAAATTCTCGCTTTAAATTCACCTGAGGTTTCAAAATTTAAGCAGGCCTCAAAGAAAAACACCCTGAATTTAAAAGGACTGAAGGACATTCTTGAGCCCTACTGGAGTGGTGAAAAGCTTTACCCTGGTGAAACCAAGAGCAGCCATGCAGCGCTTATGAAAAAGTTTGCCAAGCCGCTGCCGGAACCAGCTACCTCTTCAGGCAATCGACATGAAACAAAATGAGGCACAGCGGTTAGCAGAAATGCTGAAATTTCAGGCGAAACGTGAAAGAGGGGCGCCGCCATTGACCTGGTAGGGCTGTAATAAGATGCTCGATACATTCGTGTCAGTAAGTGTTATCTGGGAAAAAGAAAATATTCACGATTAGTCGCATGATTTCCTAATTCTCAAATCCTACCAAACATCCTCTGACGCGGCGACTTCGACGAAGGCATCGATCTCATGCTGTAATGCTTGCGCGTCGGAGAGTCCTTCGCGTAGGTGCTCCGGAAAAGATTCGCTGGCGGCTCCGACAAGCAAGCCGAGGATGGCGTTGCGATGCACGTTATCCCCACCGGCATTCACATTGGTGAGAAGGGCTGCTTCGGGGTCAAATTGATGATGAGCCGCGCAGTAGAGTAGCAGCGGAAGGCCATGCTCGGGATAGCAGGCCGTGCCGAGCTGTTTGAGCACGACGTCTTCGGGTGACTGCTGCG
>JAJRVS010000216.1 GCA_024277195.1 Verrucomicrobiota bacterium
AATGGCTTCCAAGTTCTCCCGGCCACCATGTTCATTCGGCAACCACTGCCCCTCTTCACGTGAATAATCGAGATACAACATCGACGCCACCGCATCGACCCGCAGACCATCGATGTGGTATTGATCGAGCCAGAACAAAGCGTTCGAGATCAAAAAGTTACGCACCTCGTCCCGACCGAAATTAAAAATCAAAGTGCCCCAGTCCATATGCTCCCCCTGTCGAGGATCATCGTGCTCATACAAGGCCGTGCCGTCAAAACGCGCCAAACCATGAGAATCTTTAGGGAAATGTGCCGGCACCCAGTCGAGAATCACCCCAATGCCCCGCTGATGGCAACGATCAACAAAATACCGAAAATCATCCGGTGACCCAAAACGGCTGGTCGGAGCAAAAAAACCGCAAATCTGATAACCCCACGAACCGTCAAAAGGAAACTCCGCCACCGGCATCAACTCGATATGGGTGAACCCCAGCGCCACCACATGATCCACCAAACGATCCGCCAACTCACGATAAGTCAAAAAACGATCACCCTCTTCCGGCACCCGCGCCCATGAACCCAAATGCACCTCGTACACACTGACCGGCGCGCTGTAAAGGTCTCCCTTGGCTCGATCCTCCATCCATTGACCATCCTCCCAATCATACGAATTCAAATCACAAGTGATCGATGCCGTTTCCGGACCGTGTTGAGAGAAAAAGGCAAAAGGATCGCTTTTGTTAAATAAAGATCCGTCTGCTCCCACCAACTCAAATTTATAATGCGCTCCCAAGCCCACTCCCGGCACAAACAATTCCCAAACCCCTGCCCCGATAAGCTTACGCATCACATGCACCCGCCCGTCCCAGCCATTAAAATCCCCCACCACACTGACCCGCCTCGCATTAGGCGCCCAGACCACAAAAGCCATGCCCTCGACTCCGTCTATTTCACGCCGATGAGCGCCAAAAATATTGTAGAGCTGACGGTGCTTGCCCTCACCCAGATAATGCAAATCCTGCTCACCCAATAAACTCCCGAAAGCATAAGGATCCCCCACCGCTTCCTCTTCGTGCCCCTCCAAGGTTTTCCACTTTAATTGATACAAAAATCGCTGCTTTTCACCAGCAAGCACCAATTCAAAAAATCCTGCCGGATGCACCCGAACCATCTCATATTCCTGCGCAGAATCACCGCCGCGCTGCACGATCATCTGTTGTGCCCCCGGTCGCCACACCCGAATCACCAAACCCTTGTCAGACTCGTGCATACCGAGCACCGCAAAGGGATCCGAATGATCCGCACAGACAAATCGCTCGATATCCTCAAGTTGGGTCGCTTTAGCATGCACCTTTTTGTTATTGTCAGCTTTCGCTTTTTTCATATCGCTTCAATCAGAGTCGGGGAATTACAGATGAACAAAACGAAGCTCTGTCATCGGATGTTTCACCAAAGCTCAATCTAAGCTCTCCCGCTACGTCTTTCTTGCCCTTATCCGTAAATCAGAATTATATTGTCAGAACCCTCTCCAGCTCTCATAATAACCTCATCATGAAGAACAAAGGCCTTCAAACCACCCTCCTTTTATGCTTCATCCTGATCGGCGCGCTGCCCAGACTGCTTCGCCCTCTTAGCGCCGCCGACACCTCATCTCCAAGCAAAACCACCAGCGCCAGTAAGACCCAGGCCAAGGGCATGGTTCAAGTTGACCTGCCTCTAGGGCACGCCGATCTCACCCAAATAAAAACCCTATTGCCCGATTTGCTCTCCAAACAAGCCCGCCACGTCATCCTCCCCGGTCAACGCATCGTGCGTATCACTGACTACCCCGACAATATCGAAGCCCTGCGTGGTTTTCTCAAAGCCATGGATGTCGCTCCCCGCAATGTCCGCATCGAGGTCACCCAACGATCCACCAACCAGATGAATACCACAGGCGGGCGGATCAATGGACAAATCCTCACTCCAGTAGGCAAGCGGGTGTTCGTCAACGGGCAAGCCCGCAACACCCCGGGAGTGATTCGCCAGGTCACCTCGCCCGGAGGCAATTCGCGACTCCCCGTTCGCACCAACTCCGGCCGCATCATTCTGCCCAACAACGGCAGCTTCGACGTGAACCTCATCAATCAAAAAAAATCCACTGACAGCCTCAACCGTATGTTCACCTTGGTCAAAAGTGGTGGGGAAGGCGTTCTCGAGGTGGTCAGGGAAATCCCCATGATCGACTACTTCACCCGTTATAAAGTCGGTAGTGTCGGTTTTAATGTTCGTGGACCCGGCACCATCAACCAGAACTTCATCGCCGGAGGAACCTTCGAAGTGCCCGAATTCCGCTGGGAAAAAGCCGGCGCCCAACTGCTGGTCCGCCCCACCGTTCAAGGCAACCTCATCACCATCGAAGTCATCCCGCGCATCTCCGCAGTGGTTATCGCCAATCCGCAAAAGCTCAACGAGCGCCGCCTCAACGACTTCCTCACCGGCGAAGACCAATACGTCACCTACACCGGACTGAAAACCACCGTAACCGTGCAAAGCGGCCAGACCATCACCATCGGCAGTTTTCCCGCCGCCACTTCAGAATTCAATTCCTACTTCTGGGGCGGCACCCGCAGCAGCGCCGCCGGAGGCGGCTCGATCACTCTGAAAGCAACCGTTCAGTAACTGGATCGGCAGCAACTCGACATCTCCCATTTATCCAACGTAAAATGGAATCCCCCCTCCCCTCCGCTTGCTGATCCGCCCTATAAAGCTAAGCAAGAATTCCCCACGCTTCTTTCATTCCTCCTAGCGCCCTTCGTGGATCACATTCATTTTCAAATCCCGCAACACCCGCAAATCTCCCCACTGCGCCCCGCGCATCTTCCGCCCCCCATCCTTGCGCCGTGTACCAAAGCACTCTCTCTTGCTCTCAAAAAAATCATCCACATATCTCTGGCTCCCCAGCACTGCCCCATCGGTGAAATACCTCACCCGACAGCGCAAAGCCTCCGCCACTGGCAATCGCCCGCCTGATTCCAGCACCTCCTTTATCTCCGTCCTGCTGAAACCTCCCTTACCTTTGTTGTAACCATCCACCGTCGCATCCGCTTTCACCTGCTCCCCTTTCGCATAAAGCAAACTTCGATACTCCTGTGCCACCTTCTTCCACGCCACCCGACTGCGCCCCGTCACCGCATAACACAAACCCTGACGTGCGCCTCGCACCCCGGCCACCGCTGCCGCATACGAACACCAGCGATAACCCTCCGGCTCCTGTGCCAAGCCCGCCCGAATCGGATTCAGATCAATATAAGCCGCCACCATGCGCAGCGCATCACTGCTCTCCCCACTCTCACCATCTACCCCTCCTGACCGCCGAAGCCCTGGCGAAGGAGGTTGTAAAAGAACACTCTTAAACGGCCCCTCCCCCAAAGTCCCCACCCGGCCGTGTTTCCGATTATAAGCCAGCGTCATTTTCAGCTTCAGCTCCTTCATAAACATCGAAAGATCAAACAACCGAGCTTTCACTGATCCCGCAATCCCCTCCACCTTTTCCGTCGCCCCATTCCCCCTAAACAGCTCCACCTCATCCAGCACCAACTTACTCGACCACTCATTCTTAAACACCTCCAAACGCTTAATATAATCCTCATCCTTCCACCCCTCTGTCGCCAGCTCCCTATCCGGAACCTCCAACAATAAATGGAAATGATTGCCCATAAAACACCATGCCAGCGCCCGCAGCCCACTGAATTTCAACTGCTTGAGCATCAAAATCCGAAAAGTTTCCTTCTCATCATCCTCAAACAAAATATCCCGCCCCGCCGTCCGGCTCACCACATGATAATAATTCGTCTGCCCCTCCGGCCCCAATAAAAATTCCCGTATTTTCCTCATAATGGATCCCTTTCCTAAGCTATTCGATTTTCCCGAACAATTTCCTCCCTCCCATAATACAACACCTCCCACCACACACAAGAACTTTTTCGCATGGGTATCCTCCCCTAAAATA
>JAJRVS010000217.1 GCA_024277195.1 Verrucomicrobiota bacterium
GATATTGAGCACCATGTCCTTTTTCGACACCCCCTCGGTGAAATCGTGATAGCCCAGAATCGATACCTGCGCCTCCTTATTGATCACCAACTTCATCACCACCGGTTTGGGCGGCGGCGGGATCACCGTAAACGGTTCATCGGCCAACAAATCCATCAAAGTAGGCTCCACCTCTTCCACCGCCTCACCAGCTTTCTCCACCTCCGCCACCCGCTTGACGATCCGACTCGAAAACTCCTTGGCTTTTTGACAAGAAACAAAAGCCGCCAAAAACAAACACAGCAAAGAGAGCGACAAAGCTCTCCCCTGTTTTCCTATGATAAATAATATACGCTTTTGACTCGCCATTTCCCTAGCCCTATTCCCTGCCACTATAACTCGAACGGCAGGAAATTCACCACGGATTTCACGGATGGCACGGATATTTTTCACCCCGAGAGTTTTTCAGAACGAATCAATGACTCAAGTAACCTCACTACCATTGGAGTTAAAAAAGCGATGGAGAGATCCTCTGTCTCGACAAAACGAAATGCAGGACATGTTCGGAAAAACCAATAGCTACCCCCTCGATCCCTTCACAAGCAAAATCGAAAAAATCGCTGTTCTCAAAAACTCGCACTAAGGGTTTTTCGCCTCATTTCACAACGACCAAAAAATGCATCATCGTATAATAGTCTTGACTATTATACGATGGTAGAGAAAATGGTCATCAAAGATGAAAACCAAGCTACGCCTCTACGATTCTCTATTGGCTGAACATTTGGCCCATGCGCGGCAGATGGCCTTCATCAGTGGCCCCAGGCAGATTGGCAAAACCACCACTTGTCGTAAACATGCGGATCATTACCTCAACTGGGATAATATTGACCACCGCGAACAAATCCTGGGTAGCCCCACACAACTCGCACAAAGCCTTACTTTAAATCGCCTGTCTGAATCCCGCCCTACCGTGCTCTTTGATGAATTGCACAAATACACTCGCTGGAAGCAATTCCTAAAAGGCTTCTTTGACACCTATTCTGAGCAGACCCGCATCCTTGTCACAGGATCAAGTCGATTGGACACCTATCATCAGATAGGTGACAGCCTCATGGGTCGTTATTTTTTATATCGAATGCATCCTTTTTCTGTAGCCGAGACTTTGCATCAAGATATCCCCGATGCCGAACGCATCGTTCGCGCACCTAAAAAACCTACGACGACAGAATGGAATGCACTCTGGTCTTATGGAGGTTACCCAGAACCTTTCCTCAAACGCGAAGCTCGTTTCAGTAGGCGTTGGCAATCACTGCGCACCCAACAACTCCTGCGCGAGGACATCCGGGATCTCACCCATATCCAACAGATTGACCAATTAACCTTATTGGTAAAGATACTAAAATCCCGCTCTTCCCAGCAAATCATTTACAGCAATCTAGCCAAAGAAATCCGAGTATCTGTCGACACCATGCGCCGCTGGATCGACTCA
This sequence comes from Verrucomicrobiota bacterium, assembly GCA_024277195.1. Classification (GTDB taxonomy): domain Bacteria; phylum Verrucomicrobiota; class Verrucomicrobiia; order Verrucomicrobiales; family DEV007; genus JAADHD01. Next base: position 1,469 of record JAJRVS010000217.1, read on the forward strand.
TTAAGCAGCCTCCATCATGGTTTTTTGATTCGCCCCTGGTTCAAAAGTGTCACCCGATCACTGCGCAAAGAGCCCAAATGGTTTCTGCGCGATTGGGCTGATATCGAAAACCCCGGAGACAAAACCGAAACCTTTATCGCCTGCCATCTCCTTAAAGCTGTCGAAGGCTGGAGCGATATGGGTTTTGGGAAATTTCAACTCGCTTATTTAAGAGACAAAGAGCAAAGGGAAGTCGATTTCATTGTTATCAAGGATGATAAACCTTGGTTCCTAGTGGAAGTGAAAAAGCGCGAAACATCCATCAGCCCCTCACTCAAAACCTACCAAAAACAAACCCATGCCCCCTTTGCTTTTCAAGTCGTGCTGGAGGCAGACTATGTGCAAGCAGACTGCTTCGCCAAACCCGGTGCTCCCATAATAGTTCCCGCCAAAACCTTTTTATCCCAACTGCTCTGACCCCCTACCTTCAATCCCTCTTATCCGCGCTCATTTACCTTCGGGCAGATTCCCCCTCAACTCCTCTTTTTCATAACTCTGTACCTCCTTGGCCGCCGAAGTCTAGACGGAGGAGGCTGCGCGAGACTTTCTTCCTCTACTCTCCAGAATCCCCTTAAAACCCCCGCCACTTCTCCAACACCGCCATCGCCGCCCCGCTGTCCACCTGCTCACCCGCCAACACCAACCCCTCACTCAAATCCGCAGCTTTACCCGTCACCACCAAACCCGCAGCCGCATTCAGCAGCACCATATCCCGCTTCGCACCCCTCAACTCCCCCGCCAGAATCCCCCGCAACAAAGCCGCATTCTCCACCGCATCACCGCCCTTCAGATCCTCCACCGCACTCAGGTCCAATCCCAAATCCGCAGGCTCGATCGTCTGCGATGATTTCTCCCCGCCACAACTTTTCCAAATCTGCGTCGACCCACACACCGACATCTCATCCATGCCCTCGCCCTGCGCCGTTTTGCCATGCACCGCCCAAGCATTTTCCCTACCCAGACGAGTAAGAATATCGGCAAAAACCGGAGCCAGATCCTGATCAAAAACGCCGA
>JAJRVS010000218.1 GCA_024277195.1 Verrucomicrobiota bacterium
ACCCCGGAAGTGGACACAAAAATTACCGGCACTTCTTAGCAGATCAAAAATCTGTGGCTTTACCTGATAGGGGCATTGATCCTTGTTGCCATTGCCAGTTCGGTGTTTTTTGGCGGTGGCGGGGGAAATGGGGGCTGAGCCAGCGTTCCATTCCTCATTTAGCGGCGAGAGGTTGGGCCAGGGCAAATGGGAACGGCTCCTCTCCCTCCCCCCTTTGCGGGGGAGGGTCGGGGTGGGGGGCTTGCTACTACGTTGGAGGGTCTTGCCACCGCACCGTCCCGGACGTGGATCCGGGACCTCGCAAAGTACATGTCGGCCTTGATTATGCTCGCGCCTGCACCGCTTTACCGGACGAAGCAACCAGCAGCGCGCAACCTTGTGCGCGATCAGGTGCATTTGACAAATGCCGTCACCGTAGTTCCTTAATTCTATATTCAAACACTTTTCAAATATACTCGCCTGCCTTTTTCATCCTTTTTGTGTTTACAATCGTAATATTTAACGTGATTGTTCTAAGGGCGAGTACGCTGACCGGCGGATGAGTTTGGAAGTCGGGCTCCTGTCTAGAAATCTCATCACAAAGGAACGCACGGTGACGCACAGCACGGACAATTTCTCTAAGCGGTTAAATAACGCGCGCAGGGGTGGGGGGATCCTCTTTTGTGGTGCCGGATTCTCCGCCGACTGTTTGAGCTTCAAGCCGGATACAACGCTTGGAACTGGCGCACAATTGCTTGCCATTATTAATGAAAATCTTGTGAAATTGGAGAGGCCCGGAAATTTTGGAAAACTGCAGAATGCGGCTGATGCTCTGCAAAGAGAAATTGGTGAAAATGGCATGTTAGCTCTACTCAAAGAGCGCTATGCGGTTGCAGAAGTCACTGAAGATATGTGTGAGATAGTGAAATTTCCTTGGGATTCAATCTATACGACCAATTACGATAATTCCATGGAACTTGCAGCTTCCAGACTTCCAAAACAGATTAATTCCCTAAACAATACAGATGATCCGAGCCAAATTTCCACGCCAACTCCAGTCATTCACCTTCATGGTTTTATTGATAAGTGGGACATCAAAAATTTTGGAAGTAGCTGTGTCCTCGGAGCCGAAAGCTATTTGAAATCGTCGTATTTGGAGCCTTGGCTAAAACGGTTCCGCGATGACGTAAGGCTCGCACAGTTCGTTGCCTTTGTTGGGTTCAATGCGGCTGATTTTCACATCAATCAAGTAGTATTCGACCTATCAGGACTTCGTGAAAAGGCGTTTTTCATTAACCGACCGACAGCTCATGCTGACCCCGATACCGTTGCAGACCAGGAACGGCTGGGCAGGCCTTTCTTTTTTGGACGCAGCGGGTTCGCGCAAAAAATCATGCATACGCTAAAATTGGAGTTGCCCAGCGAGCCACGTTTGGTCAGTTTTGAACGATTTGACCCCCCACAATCAGCGCCGGATGTTCCCAGTGTTGAAACAATTGAAAATTTCTTTCTATTTGGAGCAACGTCGCCCGAGCAACTTGCCCGCGACAGTAACAATCGCTTATCTGATTTTCACATTACTCGTGACGCCGTTGATCAAGTATTATCGAACATAGACGATGGAGCGAGAATTCTACTGATTTCTGGTGATGTGTGCGATGGAAAGTCCATTCTTGTGAACGATCTGTCGCTACGGCTATCATCAACACGTCCAGTGTACCAGCTGCTCCATATTTACGATTCCATTTTGGATGAAGTTTCGCGCCTGCTCGAATTCGCCCCTAACGCTGTGTTGGTAATGGAGAACTGTTTCGATCTGCGGGAGGACAGGCTGGCAACAATCACAAAACAGTTCGAGGGCGAGGATCGTATCCTTATCCTGACAAGCCGCTCGATATCGTCTGAAGCTGCAACAGTCGCACATTCTTCATTAGAGAAACTCAATAACTTTGCTGCGGTACCCATGCCACGTCTGACTGAGCGCGAAGCCGATATTCTGTCTGCCCTCGTCGCTCAATTTGCCGGTTGGCGGCATTTTTATTCCGGACAAGATGATCAAAAGTCCAGATATATCCTCAAAACTTGTGAAGCAAGCTTGCCAAATTTCCTGCTCGCTCTTTTGAAATCAAAACATGTTCGTGATCGGTATCGCGAAGAATTATCCAAAGTTTCGCTAAATGCAGACGAACGACAAGCTGTTGCGATTGCACTCTATGTTGCCCGCATAGGTGAGAACGCTCCTATGAGCTTCCTCAGCAACACGCTGGAATTGGATTTTGGGGGGTTACTAGCCGATCTCAACAAACGCGGAGGAAACCATGGCTTTCTTCTGGTTCGCCGCAGAGGATCGTTTGTCGAGGCAGTGCCGGCGCTTGGCGCTAAAAACGCACTCACGCACTTGTTTTCTGATCAGGAGCTTGTTGGTTATGTCGCCGAATTCGTGACCAAGCTAAGTGAAATTTATCGGAACGATTTCGAACAACATATGTTTAATCAGATGCTGCGTTATTCAATTTTGAAAGGGGTAGTCTCTTCTGATGCACAGATCAATCGTTTTTTCGACCATTTGTCCCGCCTGTCACAGCTTCGCACCAGGCCATTGTTCTGGATGCAGTGGCACATGGCGAAAACGGAACAGAAAAGCTTTGTTGATGCTGAAAAGTACTTGGAACAAGGTTACGCCGCCGCGGAATCATATGAAAAAAGCCGAAACATCACCTATGATCGTAAACAGCTCGATGATCGGAAAGCCAAATTTCTGATGATCAGGGCAAAGCACTCTCATCGCGAACCAGCCGCGTTGTTCCGCGATTTTAAAGACGCATGTGATTTGACCCGTAGACTCCTCAACAGGCCCGAGCCTCAGCGTTATCCTTTTCAAACGCTTGAAACAATTTCAGACGCATTCATGGACCGACATTCAGATATGATCCCTATCCATAAACCAATGGTGCATGAATGGATTAACGGCCTGATACAAAGAGCAGATTCAAAACTGGATAGCGTACCAGACGGATACCAGAGACGCACTGCCACGACTGCCTTGCAAAACGTGAAGGCACGACTGGAAAGGCTGTGACGATTTACTATAGTACTCCCCCCACCCTCAATCCCTCCCCGCGAAGGGGGAGGGAGGAAGAACTGCCAGCTTTTCTTTCGCGCCGACGTCGCAGGCCATGCCTGCTTCCCCGGCACCCCCGGCTCCCTTTTTTTTTGCACGCCGACGTCGCAGGCCATGCCTGCTTCCCCGGCACCCCCGGCTTTTGTTGCACGCCGCCACCGCAGGCCATGCCTGCTTCCCGGCACCCCCGCCTATGGGAACGTATCCATATAGAGGAAAGAGGTGGTCGCGGAATTTCGGACCAGTTGTTAAGATGGATCGACTTAAGAAAGAGACGATTCAAAATGACCAAACGAAAGAACCATTCGCCTGATTTCAAAGCCAGGGTCGCGC
>JAJRVS010000219.1 GCA_024277195.1 Verrucomicrobiota bacterium
CCACGATAGTTGCCTCCCGAATGTTTGGACAATTGTTCGGGAGTCAAATTTACGACAAATTTTTGATCCCCTTTACTGACCCGGTCAAAAGCCTGATTGAGAGCCAGATCCGCAGCTTGCAGGTAGCTGGCCAGATTGTAGTGGGATAGTTGCTGACCTTCTGCCACGGTTTCAAACCCATGCGACAGCGTACCCTCTGGCAGTAAATCCTGCAGCGGCAGGCCCACTCCCAATAAATCACGAACGGTGTTTTCATATTCCCGTCGGGTAAGGCGGCGCACCTGCACCCGGCCTTTTTCCATTTTGTTCCGGCGATCCACGACGATCAGCGGTTTTTTTAAATTTTTCAAAAAAGCGCGCTGAACTTCTTTGTCGGGACGAGCTTTTTTCTTCGGCGGCATTTCTCCCAACTGAACCCGATCATGAATGCGCTCCCACATTTTGAAGTTCGCAGACTGACCTGGATCAAATGCAAGATCGAGCAAATTCAGTTTGCCCTTTTGCAAGGTATCATCATGGCAATCAAAACAGTGCTCGGATAAAAAACTCGTCAAGGCCTTGGGCGGACCTTCCTCTGCCGCAAATACGGACGCAGACGCAAGTACAGATACCCACAGCACTGCAAAATAGGTGACTAGACCCATGCCCGCCCGTTTGATTGCTTGTCCTTGTTCCATCATATCAACGCTTCTAGCTCTCTCTACTCAAGAAAGCTAATGCATTTACGCTCACATTTCCATTGACGATAGATCCCCTGATTGCGCCATGAATAGTTCTTCCCATCTCCAGTGACACCGCTCTATTGCAATCAGTTGAACCGCATATTAGCGGATTGCAATTGATTGCCTTTATCTCCACCTTGTTCCATTTCCAACACAACGTCCCCCTATGAAACACCGCGCTTTTTTACCCATCCTACTCGCACTGATCGTATTCATCCCGAATCCAGCCTTCGCTGCCGATTCAAAAAAGGACACACTCAACGTGCTCTTCATCGGCAACAGCTACACCGCCCGTCACAAACTCTCCCAGGTCGTCAAAGCGATGGCCGAAGCCGGACAACCCGGACTGACAATGAATGTCACCACAGTCATCTACGGAGGCCGCACCCTTGCCGACCACTGGCGTCTGGGAAGCCAGAACTACTTGCGTCTTTCATCCCTCACAGCAGAGGAAGAACAGGCCACCATCGATTCGTTGGAAAAAGCACTCGCAGATAATCCCAAAGACAACCACGCCAAGAGTGCCTTGAACCGTCACCGAGGACTGCTGCGCACCCTCGATCAGCAACGCAAAAAATGGGACATCGTCGTGCTGCAATCCTATCGGGATGATATAAAAGAAAGCCCCACTCTCTACGCGCAGTATGCCCCCAAATTTGTCGAGATCATCAAAGCCCAGGGAGCGCGGGCCATTCTTTACGAAACTTCACCCACGACCCAGAACGCGAAGCCGCTCAAAACAGCTCCCGATCCCACCGTGACTTTGAAAAAAGAAAAAGCGATCGCCGCCCTTGCAGATCAAATCGGAGCCGACGTGGTTCCGATGGCACTCGTCGCCCTGCGCTGCCAAACTGAGCGCCCCGACCTCACCCTGCGCTTCATCAACGACGCTCATCTCAACCACACCATGGCTTATCTGACCGCCTGCACTTTTTACGCGACCCTCTTCGATCAAAGCCCGCAAGGCCTGCCGGTCAAGTCCATCACCGATATCCGCTATTTTGAAAAATCACCGAAGACTTTCGACAAAAGCAAAGACCGGGACGGGCAGCCAATCAAACGCATTTTTTCCGACAAAGATGCCGCACAGCTGCAAAAAATCGCCTGGGACGCTTACACCGAATTTCAGCAAATGCGCAATCCCTAGCCGCCAGGGTTCACCTCTTCACACTCTTGCTATCCCTTCCCTCCGATGATAAAACGCAATACCTTCCTGCTATCAGCTTTACTCAGCTCAAGCCTCACCTACGCCTCCACCGTCCCAGACGAATTGGAAGTCACTACCTTCGCCGGAACCGATATTGCGCCCTCTCCTGCCTGCCTCGTTGCCGCAGCCAGTGGCGAGGTTTTTGTCGGCGTGGATATGGACGGATCGCTGGGAAAAGACCCCGGCAAAGGGAAGATCATTCGCCTGGTGGACAGCAATAACGATGGCGTCGCCGACAGTCATACGCTCTATGCGGAAATCGACAATCCGCGTGGCCTGATCTCCATGGGGGATCAGCTCTACGTGCTTCACACAGTCATCCCCAAAGACGGAGGTCTACTCAGCGGTATGCACCTGTCGGTGTTCGAAGACAAAAACCACGACGGCATCGCTGATAACAAAGCTCGACGCCTGGTGTCTGATATCTCGGTGGCCAAACACAACCAGGATCGCGGTGCGGATCACACCACCAACGGAATCACCATGGGCATCGACGGCTGGATTTACATCGCTGTCGGTGACTTCGGGATGGTTGAGGCCAAAGGCACGGACGGCACTGAGTTGACCATGCTCGGCGGCGGCATCGTGCGGGTGCGCCCGGATGGATCCGAGCTGGAAGTTTACACCCATGGAACACGTAATATTTACGACGTCGCCATCGACCCTTTGATGAACATCTATACCCGCGGCAATACCAATGACGGCGGCGGCTGGAATGTGCG
>JAJRVS010000005.1 GCA_024277195.1 Verrucomicrobiota bacterium
ATGACAAGCTGGGCCCATCGAAACAATGTAATCCGCGGTGACCGCCGGCACCGTTCGTGAATAACCGTGATTGGCTTTGATCGGATTTTTATAAAAATGACTCCAAACCTCCTTGCCGTCCTCAAAAGAAAAACAACGCAAGACGTCCCCTTTTTTTTCATCATCGTAATCACTGATGTAAAAAAGCCCCTCCCACACTGCCGCTCCGGCATAACCCTCGCCCAGATCAATCTCCCAAAGTTTAGGCGGACCGCCCTCTGGCCAACTGGTCGCCAGCGGCACTTTGCTATCAACGATGTTGCTGTAATCCTCCCCACGGAAATTGGGCCAGTTGGCATCGGTTTTGCCCGCTTTGCCATCAAACTTGGTGAATACCCCCGTGAGATCCACCTTCTCGACCACCTTGGCCTCTTTAGCCGCTCCCATGCCCTCCGGCAAAGTGCCCGCTGCACGTTCAGCGGCAAAATCCGTCACCCTTTTGGGAACCGGCACCGCCGCCGGGCTTTTAAACAGCAGAAAAAGAAAGCCACCAGCCAGCAGTGACATCATGCCTACGATGGCTAAAACCAATTGTTGTTGTCCGAAACGATCCATGGGGTTTACAGGGGAAGCGTATCAATAAAATTTATAATCTACAGCCCGCTGCCTTCCCTGCACATTGACAGAGTCCGATAAGATCTCTTGTAGATTTCTTACCAGAACAGCAGGCATAAATAATATACACAAGAATACCGCTTTTGCATGCCGTAATTGCGTATCTTTTTTTGTGTGACAAAGCAGGATTTTGAGTGAACATTACCTTTAACTGCTATTGCTGGCTGATATATTATGGGAGAAAAATCCGACATAGGAAGACGTGGATTGATGGGGGCTGTATTACTCGGAATGGGAGGTGCGGCCGGATGGGTGGCGCGCAAGTTCCAAAGCCCCAGTCAAATCCGGAAACCGGTGCCCACCGCACTCGACAGTCGTTTTGTTTACGACATCAGTAAATTTGAAAACACCGATCCCGAGCTGCTGCTCTACGATCCAGAGGAACACATCTCCACCGGTTTCGAACGAGTCAAACGCATCGAAGCCATGCCCGCAGGACAGTTCGCTGTGGCCGGAGACAAATCAGTTAAGATTTTCAATGCCAAGGGCGAAGTGAAAACTGAGTTCCCGCTCAAAGGACCCCCGCACTGCATGCTGGTCACCAAAGAAAACGAGCTCATCGTAGGCACTGCCAAGGAGTTCACCGTTTATGATTTTGAAGGCAAGGAAAAATGGCAGTCACCCAAATTACCCCGCCGCACTTATCTGACATCTATTGCGGTTAGTGACGACGCCATCTACCTCGCCGACGGAGGCAACCGTAAGGTGCTGATCTGTGACCGCAAAACCGGCGAAGTGAAAGACCAGTTCGGTGAAAAAGACGAAAATAAAAACAATCCTGGTTTTGCTGTTCCTAGCCCCTACTTCGATTTGACCGTCGCCAGCGATGATCAACTGCGAGTGGTCAACCCCGGTCGCCTGCGTGTCGAAACTTACTCCCTGGACGGAGAGTTCCGATCATCATGGGGTGGCCCCGGCATGAAAATTGATCGTTTCTGCGGTTGCTGCAACCCTTGTTATTTCACCATGATGCCCAACGGCGATTTCATCACCAGTGAAAAAGGGCTCGCCCGGGTGAACATCTACAGTGCCGATGGCGAATTCAAAGGCGCCGTTGCCGGTCCGAACACCTTGATTGATGACAAAGAGCTCGCCAAACGCGCCTGCGGCGATTGCAGCGTCGGCGCAGGTTTTGATGTCGCGATCGAAGAATCCGGACGTGTTCTGGTGCTCGATCCTTTCCGCATGGTGGTGCGCCCCTTCACCCCCAAAACAAAATTACAAGATACGGCTGAAGTTGATGACAACAGCAACCGCACTAACGTTAACGAGCTCAGTGCCTGAGCATTATTAAAAGGAGATTCCCATGAGCCAACCTTCATCCCCTAAAGCCACCACTCCCGCCCGGCGTCAATTTTTCGCCATCGGCATGCGCACCGTTATCATTGGCGGCATCGGATCCTACGCCATGTCCCAGGAAGCCAAACGACGACGCCTCGCAGGTGATCCCAATTGCATCGAGCTCAACACCTGTCAGGATTGTGTCGAACTGCCCTCCGGCTGCAAAAAAGACAAAGCCGCCAACTTCAGAGCCGATACCGAGAAGAAATCCGGTCAACTTCAAGGTTAATCCCTCAAATCGTAAAACAAATTTCCATATTTGTTTCTTCTACCGTCACTCCCGCCTTCCCACAAACCCTCTGGTGCTTTTAAAGGAAAACGTCTGTGTAGCGCCTTTTAAAAGCTATCCCAGATTCCATAGAGCACAGCTATCTATTATTTGAGAAGTTCTTCTTGAATACTGGGATCTGAAGCTAACTTATTGTATTCTGAACGAACTTTTTCCAAAGACGAGTGATAGTTCCTTAGCAATTCCTGGTAGCGTGCATTTTGCCTTCCAAGTTTTGACTTACTTAATTGGCTCAGATCATTAGAGAGGTCTTCCAACGAATCAGCACAAGATCTTGCCCGGCTATCCAGTTGTGATCGAATTCGCCTAATCCCATAAATAGCATCTTTCAGGCTACTAGCAGCGTTATCCAAATCCCCCGATTCGAGGACTGCTATGATAGGTTTTGTTGCACGGTCAATTTGTGTGAATGACCCTTTTAGACTAAGGAGCTTTGGGATGCGGCCTTGACTTTTCATAAGCAAAACTTTTGCTGACAAATGGTTAGGAGCTAATTTTAAAGTAGTTGCGATTCGTTGTTGAACATGAGAATTCTTCAGGTAATTCATTCCATTTGGACGGAGAAGCACTTTTTGA
>JAJRVS010000220.1 GCA_024277195.1 Verrucomicrobiota bacterium
GGTTTGGCTTTTAAGCCGCCTAAAGGTATGGCATAAACCCCTAAAAGGTTACCGACAAAACGCTCCCGCCCATCGGCAGGGTAGTTGAGCAAGCGGTAGCCACCTCTGCCATCATCCATAGCCAGGGTGGATGAGCCTCCGCCATCCAGATTACAGCCTTGCCAGGCGCCAAAACGAATCAGCCACAAAGCGGTATGATACAGATTCGCTCCCTTGCTGCGGAAGAGGCTTCTGCCGTCAATAACCACAAAAATAAGATACCGGCCGTCCTTTGAAAACCCGGCTGCGGTGCGCGGTTCCTTTTTTTCGTCGGGCTTACGTGTGGGTTTCCCGTCTTTCAGCAGAGTATTACCGGCAAAAGCAAATTGCAGGGAGTTGACCGTTTTAGGCGGGCGATCAACGAAATAAGGACGGTTGTCCTTTGAAACAGCGAGCCCTACGGGTCGGGTAGCGGACCAGGGCGACACCAATTCCCCCTGCGCCACCGCCAAGCCGGACAAGTCTTTACCTTCACCTCCAGGACCAAAACAACAGGGATCAAAAAATGAGGTATTCACCACCAATTGTAGTTGGTGTTTTTCAAGAAAGTCACCAGCACGGGCAGAAGCCGTTTCTTTTGCTTTAGGCCCATTCGACGGGGTGGCAAAAAAATGAACACCCGACGCTTGCAGGTCAATGCGCACCGCAATCGTTTTCTGTAAATCTCGCTCATTCCTCAGACTTCCACGAGAAATCTCTATTCCTTGAAAAATAGGCGACCATTCCGGCGCTTCCGTACCATCCAAAGTGATCGGCTTTTGCGCATGCAAAGCCGAAGTGAACAGCAGGATCAGACTTATGAGATAATATCGCATGGGGGAACTGTATAGAGAATGTAAGGGGCTCCGCAAAAGTTTCTTTCAGCGACGGTCGGACACCCTTTTCCCTAGAGCAAGCTTGGATTTGATGATACCTCCACTTGCGGTGCGTTCCCCCTCAGTGAACCAGGTGGCAATGTCCTGTTTGACGGCAAAGGCGCTTCTGTATTGCCCATTCACAGCACTGTCTGAAATCACTTTACCTGCTCTATCCACCAATACGAGACTGGGAGTTCTTCTAGGAGCATACTTTTTGACCAACTTTTCTCGATTGGAATCCGTGTAGCGGATGGCTGGCCAGGGCATGTTAGTTTTGAGCATGTAGTTCTCCATCTCTCTTTTACTGTTATCCCGACTGATGAAAACAAGCTCGAATTTGGGATTAGCGAATGCGATATTGTGACGGTAATATTCAGCTAGGCGAGGGGTGAACTGGGCGCAGACATGGCACCATGAAGCAGCAAAATACAAGGCGTAATAATCGGGGCTGGTTTCAGCTTGGTGTTTTTTCACACTTTTACCATCAACCGCTACCAACTTTGATCTCAAACTGGAAATAATCGGCACGGCATTTCCCGAAGGAGCAGGTAAGGGGATATCACTATTAACCGATGAACCGCCCTCTGCCGAAGCTGATTTCCCTGCTTTGGCACGCTTAGTCAAAGCTGAAAATTTCAAAAAATGTTGATCGGACGGGGCAAAAAGGTTGAGAGCGATTTCATGAAGCTTCCCAGTTCGATCTAATCGTAAAACCACCGTTTTTTTGCCCCCTGAAGTCTTCATTTCAACAAAGTTACCCTCGATGATAACTCCTTGCAAAGTCTCGAAAGAACGCGCAACAGAAAATGAGGTGGCAACCAACCATAGTAGCGCAATCAGGATTTGAAGATGTATAGCAAATTGATTCATGCTTAACAACATAAGCTGATAACAATTGACTCGTCAAGCTCGATCAAGGTGAACATATCCACCATCCACATGGATCAACTGCCCGGTGGTGTGGCTGCTGCGATTTGATAATAAAAACACGGCGCTATCAGCTATTTCCTGCACTTCGGTCATGCGCTGACCAAGAGGGATGCGTGCCTCTATTTTTTCCTTGGCCTGAGCAGAATCGCCCTGGGCGTTCAACCAATCATCATACATGTCGGTCCAGACTTCGGCGGGCATTATGGAATTAACCCTGATATGGTCTTTAGCTAAATCCAGTGCCCACTCACGGGTGAGTGCGGCCAGGCCTCCTTTAGCTGCTGCGTATCCAGAAGTGCCTCCTTGTCCGGTGAGAGCAACTTTGGAGCCCATATTCACAACTGCGCTTCCATGGTTTTTTTTCAAATAAGGCAAGCTGTAATGAAGCAGGGAAAAAGCGTGTACCAAGTTGCTTTCCAAAGAAAGTCGAAACTCAGCAGGGGAAGCGTCGATGCCTACGCTGTCATTCACCCCGGCATTGTTAACAATGCCGTCAATCCTATCAAAACAGGCGTAGGTGGTATCCACCGCTTTGCGAACCAGCTGTTCGTCCGTGATGTCTATTTCGAAATATAGATCATTTTTATGTTCAATGGCGAGTTCATCCATCAGCTCGCTACATTCGGCAAAAGGTTTGCGATCCAGGATCACAGGGATCGCTCCTTCGATGGCGAGGGTTCGCACGATGGCTTCACCGATTCCGCTAGCGCCACCGCTGACGATGATCACTTTTCCTTGCAATCCTAAGTCCATATTTCCGGAAAAAGTTTACTGTTTGTTCAACTGATACCCAGCACCAGATCCATTCTTTGCACCACTTCTTTTAAGCGTTTCAAATCTCCTCCTTGCACCTCAGCAGTTGCCCATCCATAAAAACCAATCTCGTTGAGCGCTTTACGCACATCCGGCCAATCCACATTACCCTCGGTCAAATTACAGTTTTTGCTTTTGGCGTGATCCCGATCTTTGATGTCAATTTTAGAAATGCGTGTATTCAAAGCCCGGATCCATACGGCAGCGCCGCCTTCTTTTTGATCAAAGTTGCCAATATCAAAAAAAGCGCCTACCAACGGGCTGTTAAATTGATCAATGAATTTTTTCCACAAGTCGGTGGTTTCAGCAAAACCGTTTTTAACATTTTCACACTGAATGCGAACGCCCAAACGCCCTGCGGTAGGCAAGGCTTTTTGTATTTGCTCCGTGGAGCGTTGCCACATTTGCTGGTGGTTTTCCGTTTTAGGATCCGTCACCTTTCCTACTACCGAGAGCACGGTGGAGGCCCCTACATCACTGGCAAATTCCATCGCCCCGGTTAAATTTTTCAATGCGGCTTCACGCACCGCGGGATCAGCGTCTGAGAGTCGGACCTTCCAGTGATCCCATACATTGACATTATGGACGGGGAGACCCGTTTTATCCTGGGCTGCCCAGACTTCTTTGGTCGGAAATTGCCCCGGACCAAACAAGCTGATGCCGTCAAAACCAGCATCGGTACTCATCTTGAATTTATCCATCACCGAAAGATCTTTCGGTTGGATCATGGTCACTTTAACGGCTTTGAGGATTTGTGGCATAAAGGGGTGGGGACTGGTATTTCAGCATTTTAAGCTATGCGGTTAAAAATTAACCGAGGATTGCGCTGATAGCACGGATAATTTTTTAAATAGCTTCATAGGCGCACGCCTATGATTGGATTTCCAGATTCAGCGCCCATTTGAGCAAGTTATGCGAGCTTTTCCAGATGTAAGTACTGGAGCTGCCAATGATCACCACGATGCGATCCTGGCCATCCTTGTGTGCGCTGGAAATCAGGCACTTACCGCTGGCCCGGGTGTAGCCGGTTTTCATGCCATTGCAGAGGGGGAAATCACGCAATACACGATTGGTATTAATAAGTGTGCGCTTTTTGCCATCGCTGAAATTAAAATCACAGCTTTTGATTTTGACCAAGTCACGGATCACCGGTTCGTGATAGGCTTCGAAAGCGAGCAGCGCCATGTCGTGTGCAGTGGAATATTGCCTCTTGTCGGGCAAGCCGTGCGGATTGGTGAAATGGGAATTAGTCATACCCAAGAGCAGCGCAAATTCATTCATTTTAACACTGAAAGCATCCACACTACCCGCATGGTCGATCGCCAGACATTCGGCGATGTCGTTGCCGCTACGAACCAGCAGACCTTTTAATAATTCCCGCCGGGTGTAATGCTGGCCAGGTTTAATGCCAATAACGGTGGGCTCGACTTTGGCGATCACGGGAGTCACCAGAACTTTTTTTTCCAAATCTCCATTGCGTATCACTAACAGGGCGGTCAGAAGTTTTTGCGTACTGGCAACCGGAGTTTTTTTGTCAGCGTTTTTTAAATGATAAAATTGCCCGGTTTTGCCATCGATAATGGCCACGTATTTGCCCCTCACACTTGGTGTTTTGGGGCCATTCCAGGCGTGGGGCGGGGGAAGCTTCTCACGGCGTTTAATATAGTTTTCGCGAGATTCAAGAATGGACTCTCGATCCAGCAGGGCTTTTTCACGCTCGCTGATTGCTTTTTCCCGTTCAGCCAGGGCTTTTTCACGTTTGAGTACAGCCTGGGTGCGTGCTGATAAATTATCAGCAATACGCTCCAGCATATTCTTCTGCTCTTTTTTGGGATCAACAGGATCGTCACTGATAACCACTTGAGCAGATTCAGGACGTGCAGTCGCCGGCAGATCAATCGGAGCCTTTTTTTCCGCTGAGGACGCCGGCGCTTTGGTTTGTCCCCAAATACCGGAAGTTTGTAAACAGAGCACAACGGAAAGGGCCAGCAACCAGCTGGAAAAAAAACATCGTTGTGTTGTGTTATTGGAAATCATTGATTTGAAAAATCCACCCTTCGAATCTTTTAGGATGAAAGATTACGATGGCATCATAGCCTCGGATCAGGCATTCGTCACCACAAGATATCGGTGCAAAATAAGATCCCGTGATCGTGTATTTGACGATTCATTCGGCGGGCATTCTATTGCAACATGTCTCGCACATCATATGGCTATTTGATTCTGGCGGTTTTTTTTCTGGTTGGTTTTTTCTTACCAGGAATGGTTTTCTCAAGAAACAAACCGCCCAATATTCTCGTTATTCTGACGGATGACCATCGCTGGGACGCATTGGGATTTTTGGGGCATCCTTTTCTTAAAACTCCCAATCTTGACCGTATCGCAAAGGAGGGCATTCATTTTTCCAATGCTTTTGTCACTACGTCACTGTGCTCACCCAGCCGCGCATCGATCTTCACAGGGCGTTACGCTCACAATCACCGGGTGGTTGATAATTACAATCCACTGCCAAAAGGACTGATCTACTTTCCCCAGTATCTGCAAAAAGCAGGTTATGAAACGGCGTTCATCGGCAAGTGGCATATGGGCGGTGAAGTGGATGACCCTCAACCTGGCTTTGATCATTGGATCAGTTTCAAAGGGCAGGGGGTGTATTTTGATGATCCGGAGCAGGCCAAAGTGAAGGGGCGTTATGTGCCGCAGGCGGTCAATGATGGTTATAATGTTGATGGCAAACGCAGGCCACAAAAAAAATACATCACTGATGAGTTGACCCGTTTTGCGCTCGATTGGTTGAAAGCGCGACCACCTGGCGAAGACAATCCGCCGTGGCTGTTATATTTGTCCCATAAAGCCGTGCACGCTGATTTCATCCCCGCCAATCGTCATGCCTTTCAGTATGAAAAACAAGAGTGGACGGCACCGCAATCGTGGTTTGATAATCCCTCGGCTTTTCGTGATGTGCCTATGTGGGTACAAAACCAGCGCAACAGCAGGCATGGGGTTCAGTTTGCTTATTATGGCGACCTCGATCTCGCCACTTACTACCGTAGATATTGTGAAACATTGCTGGCGGTGGATGAAACAACAGGAACGCTGATGGATGCCTTGCGGCAACGAGGTGAGCTTGATGATACTGTTATTTTGTATCTCGGTGACAATGGATTTTTATTCGGCGAGCACGGACTGATCGATAAACGTTGCGCTTATGAGGATTCGATTCGCATCCCGATGCTGATGCGCGCTCCGATGTTCAGCAAGGGCGGACGCACGATCGAACAAGTGGTCGCCAACATCGACATCGCGCCCACTTTACTCGACGTGGCAGGCATCAAGACTCCAGAACAAATGGACGGCCGTAGCTTTTTGCCACTGGTGAAAGGGGAGCCAAGCGAATGGCGGGATTATCTGTTATACGAATATTACTGGGAGCGGAACTACCCCCAGACCCCGACTATGCACGCACTGCGTGGGGACCGCTTCAAGTATGTGCGTTATCATGGCATCTGGGATGTGGATGAACTTTACGATCTCATCGCCGACCCGAAAGAGAGCACCAATCTGATCAATGACCCTGAATACGCCGACACGGTGAAACAACTCAATCACCGCCTGTTTGAAATCCTTGAAGAAACCGGAGGCAAATCCATGCCGGTATTAAATGATCACGGCACCAAATTCCTCCACCGTAAAAAAGGAGGCACGCCAGCTGCTGAGTTTCCTGATTGGTTCGAACGTCAGCCAGATTCGCCGCGAGGCAAACAATCGAAAGTGAAGAACCCTTGACCTGGAAAGGGTTTATTCTGATTCCATTTTGAGCGAGTCACTCGCAGGAGGCAAAAATATTGTGTTTAGACCGCGCCAAGAAAAAACGGATTGCCAATCCGTCCAACGATGTGGGACACAATGGTATCGCGTGGGGGCTCAGCAGATTACTGAATTTCATGACTTTAAAATATTTCAGGGCTCAAGGGCTTGAGTTTGATCGCAAGGAATCCCGGCTGAATCTGCAGATTTAAGCTCGTTTTCTGCCAGCGAAAAATTCTCACCGCAGTATGGGCATTGATTGATCGTATGGGAAAGCTCGGGAATCTGCAAATGACCTTCGCTGGGCAGCATCGAGATGCAGCGCTCACAGCCCGGGCAGCGATCACGTTTTTCGAGCGAGCGAAAAATAAAACCAAAGATGAGCATATAAATCAGGAGAGGGAATCTCTCTTAGTGGTTGACCAGCCACCAAGCGCTCAAAAGCATCAATGCAAGGAACACCACTTGCCTGATAGCAATCTGCTTTCGCTGACGGTTGATTTTAGCTCGCGCGGTCATCGGAGATCCAGGATTCGATTTCGGTTATTAAATAATACTAGCGAATCATTGAAGAGAGAACCAGTCTAATATCCCTCCGTATATTGGATTTCACATTACATATATTGTGCGAAGTTATAGGTAGGGCTGATATACGGCCGTAATGCTGCTATATCAGCCTTTAATCTTATTTTGGTAAAATCACACATCCAGTATTTCGCGCAGGTCATCCGTATTCAAGCCTCTCATCATCGGACTATTATCGTCGATAGCTGCATCGAACACGTCACGCTTCTGCTGTTGCAGCTTGAGAATCTTTTCTTCCACCGTGTCGCGTGCGATGAATTTGTAACTGGTGACGATCTTGCTTTGACCAATCCGGTGCGCACGATCAGTGGCCTGGGCTTCCACGGCAGGATTCCACCATGGATCAAAATGCATCACCGTATCGGCTGCGGTCAGATTCAGCCCGTAACCTCCCGCTTTCAGGCTGATCAGGAAAACCTTCACATTTTCATCAGTCTGAAATCTCTCCACCTGCGCGGCTCTGTCCTGACTGGATCCATCCAAATAGGCGATTTCCCCATCATAAAAATCCGCCTGCTCCAATTCTTCCCTGATCAACTTCAGCATGCTCACAAATTGGCTGAAAATCAGCATCCGGTGTCCACCAGCCAGCGCCTCCTGTAACATTTCACGCAAAAGCTGCAATTTGGCCGAATCCTCAGACTTTCGCGGTTTGATCGACGAAGTTTCCGAGCCTTGTGATGGATCTTTATCAGCAGTTTTCAATAACCTCGAATCGCAGCAGATCTGACGAAGCCTGAGCAATGCCGTGAGCATATTCATTCTCGCCGCGCGCTCATCACCACTTAAAAAAGCCTGATTTATTTTATTACGTGATTCACGTAATATGCCGACATAAAGTTCTTTTTGTGTGCTGGTTAATTGACAATAAACAATCTCTTCCATCTTCTCTGGCAGATCGGTAGCCACCTTTTGTTTGGTGCGCCGCAGAATCATAGGTTCGAGGCGCCTACGGAAGCGTTGATGCAGCGGAACGGACGCTTTGCCAGAATTAATGGGCTTTTCGTAGAGCTCTTTGAACTCCTCACGCGAACCTAAATATCCCGGGCGGACAAAATCGCTGATCGACCAGATGTCGAGTACCGAGTTCTCCACCGGAGTGCCGGTCAGAGCCAATCTCGAATCTGCGTTCAGCTTCTTGGCACTGCGCGCATTGTGGGTGCTTGGATTGCGAATGTAACTGGCTTCATCGAGCACCACCAAACGGAAATACTGTTGTTGGTATTGTTCGATATCACGGATTAATAGCGCGTAGCTGGTGATGACCACATCGGCAAAACGCATGTTTTTAAAATGACCGCCTCGCTTGGGTCCGCGCATTAACAAACAACTGTATTCAGGAGTGAACTTTTCAATCTCCTGATCCCAGTTGTCGATCAACGACGTAGGGCAAACAACCAGCATAGGGCCTGACACTTTTTTGCCCCGTGCCTCCGCCTGCGCTTTCAGCAGCCTGGAAGTCGCCAAGGTTTGCAAGGTTTTCCCCAGGCCCATTTCGTCAGCTAGAATGGCACCGCCGCCGTGCTCCGGCAGCAGTTTGTAATACAGCCAGGCGATGCCGTCACGTTGATACGGTCTCAAAATATCGCTTAATTCAGCCAAAGTCCGACAGAACTGATCATCGTCTGTTTGCAGTTTTAATTCCTGCTCTGCAGATTGGCTGTTTTGGTAACAGGCGATACTGGATTCGATGTAATCCCGTTGCTGCGTTGCAATCCTGAAACGGCCATCCTGCTGAGTCAGGTCACAATCCCTCAATACTTCCAGCCAGTCTTCGCAAGCATCTCTATCGAGCACCGCGAGTGTTCCGTCACCGCTTTTCCTGATCTGGTTCTGCCCGGTCGCTAGAAATCGTCTGATTTCATGTTCACTGATGGATGAAT
Source organism: Verrucomicrobiota bacterium (assembly GCA_024277195.1). Lineage (GTDB taxonomy): Bacteria > Verrucomicrobiota > Verrucomicrobiia > Verrucomicrobiales > DEV007 > JAADHD01. The sequence continues at coordinate 8,915 of JAJRVS010000220.1, forward strand.
GACCTTGCGCGCCCTCCATTTCGAATTCACAGCTGAACCAATCCTGCCCTTGGGAGCCTGCCTCAAAAGTCACGCTTGGTCGAATCGCTCGAACGTGTGAGGTTGCCGCGCCGTATTTAGCGCCAGCCTTCACCAGCCTCCATTTTTTCCGTAGGCGAGGAACCACGCTGACATGAAAATGCAGCACTTCATTTTGCCCGCGCAGATGCAAGCAACCTTGCTGGTCAACCGAAGAGAATCCACTCGCAGTCAGTTCCCGCAGCGCCGTCATCTCGGCTTGCAGGTTACGGGTGAAATAGCGTGTGCGCCCATCCGTGGAGCTGTCGGAGGTTTGACCCACATAAGGGAAATGGGATTCATTGGCATCCTCTGAATCAAGCCCCAGTATCAGTTCATGGTCTCCGTAAAAAGCATGGATACTCGCCGTTACATGAATGAGCGAGCCATCTATGTGAAGCTCGAATGCCGCCCGGCCCGGAGCAAGAGACGGAGGTTGAAAGCCTGCTGCCGTTTCGATCTCAAAAACATCCGACCATTCTTCGATGACAGTAGCCAGCCAAGCTTCGTCAAAATTCTTCCCCTGCTCTCCTGCCGCCAGCAATTCTAGCGCGGTTGCCCTGGAAGGTGAATTCTCCGGCCATCTCACTGGCCACAGCTGTTGACGCTGATCATTATAAACCCAGGGGCTATCGTCACCATCCTCGTTTTTCAACAAAACCTGATCACCATCGCTAAAACCTGACAATTGCAGATTAACCTTTGCTTGATCTTGTCCGCTTAGATGGATTTTCAAGCGAATCGCCTGCTCATTGATAGCTAAAGGCTGTTCTTTTTTATCAACTGAGAAAAAAGGATAGGTGGCGCAAAGCCTGAGCAACTCACCGCCTTGTTTACGGTTCAAAATCAAAAAAGGAGGCAACGCTTTTTGAGCGGATTGACCCAAGGAATGCAGCCATTGCCGAATTTGGTTGGATTGCTCAAGTGCCCGTTCTTCAACAGGCTTGTCCGGCGCACGCTCAGCGAGGCGAATCGGGAATTTGTCTTTCCCCCATAATCGCGTAAAAACAGACTCTAATTTTATTATTATAAGCTGTTCAGATATTATCTTATTGACAGGTTTAGATACTTCGCCGCTTAAAACCTTCGCTTCTTTGCTCTCTTTCAACTCACTCTGCAATTCATCGGCAGCGAGCGCAACCGCAACTGAATGAGCGCAAATCAACCCATCGCGCAGTGATTCCCGGCAGCGACACAGATTATCCACCTCGGTCGATGAATGAATATTAAGTCCGGCAATTTGAACCTTGCGACCTATCTTCACCTTCCCTTTTACCAAGGTTCCCCGGATATTTGCATCCGACACCCCTCCTGCGGCATAAATGAGCCCCCCATCCTTTACCGCCTTCCATCCAGCCGTCTCCATTAGCCAAGATTTACTTAGATCCATAAATAGAATTACAATCAATGTTCAGTTCTTGCGAATATCTCAATTTAGAGCTTCGCCAATGACTCTTAACCGGCCAATCTCGCCTTTGCGTCAAAAAACTGCAAAGTTTCTCACTAATCGCTTGAAGTCTTACGTAATTCTAATTAGTTAATAGATTCGAACAAAATCACCACTGTTATTTTTTGCTGTTATTAATTCAGGCAAAAGCGCTGGTGGCAACCATAAATCTGAAACTCGCATAATGACATCTTTGAGCCCACATTCTTCGCGTGCCCGCTATGTGATCGCGCTGGCGACAACAGCCCTGTTATTGATGGGAAATCCCGGTTCCGCAGATGCTATTTGGGGCTTTGGTAAAAATAAAAAGTCTGCCAAAGTGCCCTCTGCAGGTGAATTAGCCAGCCAGGATGCCATTGCCAATCAGCTTTATGCTGAGGCGCAAGCCGCTTCCAGTAACGGGAAGGCAAGCAAAGTTTACAAAAGCATTGTGAAAAAATACCCGCTGACGGCGGCGGCGGCAGAGAGTCAGTTTAAACTTGGTGTCTTGCGGGAGGAAGATAACAAACCCAAAAAAGCTTTCGAAGAATACCAGAAATTTATCGATTCCTACAAAGACAACGCCCATTTTAAAGAGGCCATCCAAAGGCAATACCACATCGCCACCTACTACCTTGATAACCAGAAAAATGGATTCCTTGGTTTTGGCACTAATATTCAGCCTAGCAATTTGATCGAGTTTTTCATTCAAATCAGCAGCAATGCCCCTTACAGCGAAGAAGCGCCCAAGTCTCTTTTTAACGTTGGTCAAGTTAATGCGCGGTCAGGGAAAATAGAAGAATCGCTGCTTTCTTATGCCGTGGTGGTTGAAAGATACCCAGGCACTCCCATTGCCGCAAAGGCTCAGTACGAAATTGTGCAACTTCTGGGCAAAACCAGTGATAAATCCTATAACCCTGCAAATTCCCGTCAGCACCGCGAGGCTGCGGAGGATTTTCTCAATCAATATGGGGGCAACGCACTGGCCTCGGATGTGAAAGCCGAGTTAGGCAAGCTCGAAGACCGGGATCTTGAAAAAGCCTTTAATATTGGTCGTTTTTATGAAAAACAAGGAACCTTGCGCTCTGCGGCCGTTTATTACCGCGAAGTATTGGCGCATCCAGGTGGCAAGTATTACGCCGATGCAAAAGCACGCCTTTCCCGCCTGGAAGAGCTTGACCCGACCTTGGTGCGTAGCACAGGAACCCCACGCCGGGTAGAAACCCCGCCCGACCTCAATAAACGAAAAGATTACCTCGGCCCCCCGCCACCGAAGCTGGATGCATCCACCCCCCGCATGAGAACTTCTCCAGCGGATGTGACTCCTATTTCCCCCACGACCACTCCGCTTAAACCCGCCGCAAAAACAGGCGGCTAAAGCTTGTTTCCATCTTATAAAGGCGAAACCTCTTCGAAATAGGACCTGAAAATACGGAATGACGATCATTGCAGCTTCAATATAAATGCTGTTCCTGCACAGCCTGAGCTTGATTTTTCATAAGCTTTCGGTTACAAACGGTCGACACAACAGCAAAAACACCACCCAGTGGTTAAAGTCCCTCCAGCTGACCCATAATACTTTCCAACTTTATTTCCCAAAATACATAACTATGAAAACGGTATCCCGTATCTGTTTGTTGGCATTCCTGACCACTGCCGCCATTTTTTCAAATGGTTGTGCCGGTTACAAATTAGGTTCTGTCAAACCTTCGATCTATAAAAGCATCGATAAAATTTATGTTCCCACTTTCGAGAACGCTACACTCGAGCCCCGGATCGCTGTCTTGACCACCAACGCTGTCATCAAAAGCTTGCAAGCAGACGGGACCTATCAAATCACCGATCAAAGTAATTCGGATGCGGTTTTGCGAGGCAAAATCACCCGAATTGAAAGACGTCAGTTGAGGGCTACCAGAAGAGATACCTTGAGAACCCGCGAGATGTTACTTTTCATGATCGTAGAGTGGTCCCTGCATGATCCTGTCACCGGCGACAAACTCGACTACCGTGAAAACAGAAGCATTGATGAAGCCAATAGAGACTCTTCCACCAGCTTGAGAATCCGTCCTGGCCGGGTGATCGGACAGACCCAGATCTTCCTCGACGAAAACTTCCAGTTAACCGAACGTAATGCCTTGCCACTGGCCGCACAAGACGCAGCCAAAGTATTGACCGGACAATTGACCGAAGGTTGGTAAACCCCTCCCTTATGCATCTTGTCGCTGTGAGGCCACAAGAAATTGACAGGCATTTCCCTGAGACGATCTATAATTTGGATCGTGCTATCTCATTGTAGGACAAATTTCCATATTTGTCCGTGTAGTTCCCGCCACCCGTCAACACCCTTCAAATGACTACAGAAGATAACCTTCAGGGGCGCATCATTTTCATAGCTACTCCGATTGGCAATCTTGGTGATATCACCCTACGCAGCATCGAGGCGCTCAAAGAAGCCGACCTCATCGCTTGCGAAGATACCCGCAGGTCGTCTAAATTGCTCAACCGCTTGGAAATCAAAAAACCGCTGATCAGTTTTCATGAACACAACGAGAGGCATCGCGGCCAACACTTGCTCGACGAAGTGAAAAATGGCAAAGTGATCGCCTGCCTGACCGATGCTGGAATGCCAGGCATTTCCGATCCTGGTTACCGCTTGGTTCAGGATTGCCTTGCGGATAATGTGCCCTTTGAGATTCTTCCCGGCCCTTCTGCCGTATTAATGGCTTTATTAGGTTCTGGACTGCCTACCGATTCATTTTATTTTGGCGGTTTTCTACCACATAAAAAAGGAAAGCGTAAAAGCGAGCTGGAAGAAGCGATCCAGCGTGACTGCACTTCAGTTTATTTTGAATCTCCGCACCGCATTGTAGCCAGCTTGGAAATACTAAAGGATTTTGCCCCGGATCATGCCATGTGTGTGGCTCGGGAATTGACAAAGAAATTTGAAACCTGGTACCGCGGAACGGTTACAGAAGTGATCCCGATGCTCGGCACAGGTAAAGTCAAAGGCGAGATCACCTTGCTTATCGGCGGCAAACCAAAAACAAAAAAAACAAAGCGTGGAAAAAACTCAATAGACGATCCAATAGCACCTTGATAGGCTTGCTATTAAAAACCTAGTTTACCCCCTGCTCTTGCTCTTTAAACCTGCCGTATCAATGTTGTCACTATCCACTCACTGGAACAGTCACCGTCATGATGAAGACGGCATGCACATGGTTTACGAGGCGATCTTATTAGGTTTTAATAGCATCTCCCTTGATTCGTCATTATCGCCGGTTCTCATGCCCGGTTTTGAAAAAGCTTTTAAACAAAGTGCGAGTGCAAAAAAGTCCTTCATCAGCTTTTCAAACCTGTATAATCATGGGGTTCCGAAAGATGAAAAAGGAGAATACCTGGATTTAACTTCTCCAGATAAAGAACGACGACGTCAGGCAATTGATGTGAGCAAAAAATCCATCGACCTGGCTGCCAATTTTGGCGGTCTGGATCTGGTAATGAAACTCGGTCAAGCACCGATGAAAAACTACAGTAACGAATTGATCGAGCTGCTTTCTTCTGGGGAACTCTACAGCAAAGCTTACGCTGCCTTGAAGCTGGAAATGATCCAAGCACGGGAAATGTTGAATGGAGCACAGCTCGATCCCGTGAGAGCTTGTTTAGATGAATTGCTGCCCTACGCGCAAGAGAAAGGCGTGCGACTCGCTTTGGAGAGCGGCTCCCGTTATGAGCAGGTTCCCAATGAACGGGAAATGGATACCCTGTTGAGCGAATACGACAGCCCCCAGTTGTTTTACTGGCACGATTTTGGCCACATCCAGCTCAAAGCAAATATGGGACTGCTCAATCACCAACAATATCTGGAAAAAATGCTACCCCACCTGGCCGGTTGCAACATTCATGATGTGGTCTGGCCGGCAGAAGATCATTCAATTCCTTTTCAAGGAGCTATTGACTTTGATCAGCTAATCCCTCTAGTGCCAAAAAATATCCCCATGGTTTGGGTGATGAACCCACGCCGCAAATCGAACGATATCAAAGAAGCCCTCGTAACCTGGAAAGAAAAATACGGTGATTAAAAGAAGCAAGCAGGCAATCAACTTTATCAAAGAGAACGACAAAAAAACAGTCGTTAAGCATGTGCTGTCACACGATGCGCATCCCCTTATTCAATTTGGCAAATACGGGTTCTGCGGGGTATTGGCGGTGATGGTCCATTTGAGCGTCGTTTACGCGTTGGGACTTACTGTCCTCCCAGCCATCGGCGAAAACCTGCCGATTGAGCTCAAACAGCACAACGGCACACTGAACAACATTATTGCCTTTTTCATATCAGGCTGCGTGGTTTACTGGTTAAACATCAAATTTGTTTTCAAGCCTGGGCGCCACAGCGCACTTGTTGAAATCGTTCTATTTTTCGCAGTATCAGCAATCCCCCTCGCGGCAGCTTCGGGGGTGAATTTGCTGATTTACCGTAACTCTGAGATGCTGAGTGAGATTCACTTGCAAAAATATGTCGAGCATATCGCCAATTTCGGCTTCATCGTGACTTCGGCCTTGGTGAATTTTGCCGCTCGCAAATTCATCATCTTCAAAGGTTGAAGCAGTTAGCCACAGGTGATTGCAGGTCGAGCGCGCCGCTTGCCCAATGGTTAAGGACAATCGTCGTTATTCCTTCAAGCTACCATGGAGGAAGAGGGCCGGTGCCACCATCCAGCACGATGATCGTGCCATTAATATAAGAAGCCGCATCGCTCATCAAAAAGGCCGCTGTTTGCGCGATGTCTTCAGGTTGCCCGAGTCGTTGAGCTGGAATTTTTTTTGCCACTTCTTCATACAGTTCCTCAACCGGACGATCCCAACCGTCACAGGTTGCTGCCAGCATGGGGGTTTCTATAGTGCCGGGAGAAATACCCACCGAACGGATTTTGCCAGGATGATCTACGGCCAAAGATCGCACCAGAGCCTCAAGCGCAGCTTTTGATGCGCAGTATACGGCATGCGCGGGGAATGCAATTTGTGCGGCTACCGAAGTGGTGGTGAGAAAAACTCCGCCGCGTTCATTTTTCTCCATTACCGGAATGCTGTGCTTAGCCAGCCACAACGCCCCTTTGACATTGACACCCATCACTTTATTCCAGATGCGGTCATCAAAATCAGTCACCAAACCTTTGTCCCAAACACCGGCATTACAGTACACTCCGTCAATGCGTCCGTAGATCTCCACCGTCTCTGCTATCATTCGTTTGACGCTCTCCTCATCAGACACATCGGCATAAATAAATTTGCCAGTCCCCCCACTCTGCTTGATTTTTTCTGCCAGAGCAACGCCCTCTGCCCTCTGAATAGAAGCGGCAACCACGCTCGCTCCCAATTCGGCGAAATGTAGACTGCTAGCCGCGCCCATTCCCGAAGTTCCTCCAGTTACGATGATGACTTTATCTTTTAACGTGCTCATAAATATTTATCTAAAAAATGACAGGCTGTTATCCCCCCAAATATATTTCAACCCAAACGACACACTCAGTCGAGATCACTGAACTCACTTGCGCCTTCACGGAACTGCATGTACTCGAACACCGCACCGTCTTTCATGAAAAAAGCAACCTGCAGCCCTTCCATCGGAGTGAAGGGCTCAAGGATCACATCCTCTCCTTCCAGTGCCGCATGAATATCATCCACCCGAAATCCCATGTGTGGCATATCACGCAAGGGACCCGATACCAGTGAATCCTCTTCAAAGCGCAAGTATTCAACCCGCATGGGATGGTTCTCAGGACGGGTGACCCACACCTTGGTATCGGCGACATAGGTTTCGCCCGGTTGAACCTCGTTGGTTGGCATTCCGATGTGGTGAAAAACTTTCATGGTGACCAATGTTTACACCCATCTTTTCCCGCTGTCATCTATTGGAAGCTGATAACAGTAATTTATAGATGTTTGGCAAAACTCTGCCGGGTCCGCTGCCACATTTCAGCTGAAAGCACATGCCCCGCTCCAGCTTCTATATAATGAGTGAACTGATCGGCGGCTCCTGCTCTTTGATAAGCGGCGGCGATTCGACTTAGCCCCTTTTTAGCTTCTTCAATCGGACTGCCTCCGTCCAATTCTCCTAAATTCAAATGCAGTGCTCTGGGCGCGATCAATGAAGCTATCTCCGGAGTATCTCCATACTGCAACCAGCCCGGAACAAAATTAGGGAAACAGTGCAATAATTTGTGTTTGCGAATCGCTTCATAAGTCGGCAGGCAGCAATTACCTATCACACATTTAATTCTCGGTTCCCACGGCCCTACCAGCCAAGCGTGGGTAGATCCCATCGAGTGGCCATAACAGCCAATCCGTTGGTCATCGACTTCCGCACGACTGCAAAGGTAGTCAATGGCCCGGCGCATATCGAGAATGTTCTTCCATGCCAGGGACTGCCCTTTGAGCACATATTCGAGAAACATGAAGCGCTCGTACTTACCGTTTTTTAATTTCCCGCCTGGATCCTGACGTTCCTCAAAACACAAAGCGTCGGGACACAAAACCACATAACCCTCTTTTACCAAAGCCACTCCGGTGTGATGCATCTCATTACCTTCGAGCCCGGCCGGTTCGCTTTTGCCCAGATGATACTGTCCTGCGTGCTGATGCCACACTGCAACAGCCGGTGCCGAGTGCTTCGCATCCACTCCATCGGGGATCAATAGCATTGCTGGCACAGCGTCCCCCGCTTCGACTTCGTAGGTCAGGGATTCAATTCGATAACCATCCTTTTGAATGGTTTTTCTTAATTGGGGTTTCAAATCACCCGGCTGCGGCCAAGCGCCTCCCAAACATTCCCCCAGAGCACTTAACATTTGATCAGGTTTCATTTTATCAATAAGGGCTTTTCCCCTTGGCTCGGATGGCTCGGCAGCATTGATTGACGAAGTTTGAAAAACCAGATTGCCTGCGCACAAAGAGGCCGCTCCCTTGAGCGTAGTAGACTTCAAAAACTGACGCCGATCAACAGCGCCAGAAGTGAAGCTGAATTCATTCTGCTTCGGCATAAATCAGCATTTGGAAGAATTGTCAAACAATAGGCGTTTCACAATATAAGAGAAAGGGGCGAGATCACGTCTCCCTACTTACCCTTGTTCCAGATAATGTGTGTGCCGGATTTCCCTGGCACCACCACCTCTTTCCAACCATCACCATCCATGTCGATCACCCGGATCTGCAAACCAATGCCAGGCGCTTTCCCCGATTCTCCCTGGGCAATTTTTTTGGGCTTGGACCAAGTTTGCGCTTCGCCATCCCAATCATAATAATGCACCGTGGCTTTGTCCCCCGATCCTGGATCACTTCCTGAGTGGGCAAAATAACGCTTGCCAGTGATCAACTCAGGCTGGCCATCATTGTCGATATCCTCCCACGCCAACGCATGCGCTTGGGAGAATTTTTTATCGATCTCATGAATCCTCCATGTGGTCTGACCATTCTTTTGTGTGTCCTGCTGTTCCATCCAGTAAACACCGTAGTTGTGACCGTCAGCCCAGATGATGTCATTTTTGCCGTCTTTGTTAAGATCGACAACCAACGACGGGCAACTGCCGTGAGGCATGGTGAAATCATTGTGGTACTTCCACGCAGAGGCAGTCGGACCCGCTGCCGGTTGTTCATACCAACCATCTTTATACAGAATGTCTTGTTTGCCGTCGCCGTTGATATCGCCAAAACCCATGCCATGCCCATTGCCGCTGGCGGAAATGGTGTGTTTTTTTAGCACAGGTTTACCTTCGCCATCCTTGGCAAAAGTCCACATGTCCATCGGGCTGTCATCCTTCCAACTGTTCTCGAAATACTCAGGTTTGCCGTCACCGTCGATATCGTGCAAATAACTGATCTCGTTGTGGGAGGTCCCGGTATCCGCTAACAAATGACCTTTCCATCCCTCCCCCTCATATTTGCCCTTGCCCGGATTTTCATACCAAAAAACCTCGCTGACCGTAAATCCACCGGCCACCACATCTAAATCGCCGTCACCATCCACATCCAGCAGGTGGTCCGAATTGTTCATCATGTAGTCCTTGCCAAAAGTTTCCAAAGTGCGGATCTTCAGACCTTTGAAATCCGGTGCCGCATACCAGTATTCTCCAGCGACCACATCCAGTTTGCCATCACCGTTGATATCCCCCACGGCAACCCCTTCATTGTTATCCATGCGCAACTGCTGCACCTTGAATTTCAAACCAGCCGGCTTTTTGCCTTTTGCCGCATTAGGCGCTGCGATCAAAGTCCCGGCAGACAATAGCGCGATCGATAACATTGGGATTATTTTCTTCATCTTCATGGAGAATACTAGAGCACAAATCATCCGGCATTCCTAATAGCTAATTATTAATTCCAATTGTTCAGCCACCCTGCTTGCCTTTTGTGACAATCGAAAGCATACTGGAACGGCTACAGCCTTCATTTTATGAGCGAAAATTCAACCGCCAATACACCTTTCAGTCCGATCGAAGAAGTCATTGCCGACATCGCAGTCGGACGCATGGTGGTCGTCACCGATGATGCCGATCGCGAGAACGAAGGTGACCTGATTGCCGCCGCAGATAAGATCACTCCGGAAATGATCAATTTTATGATCACCCATGGGCGTGGCCTGATCTGCGCCCCGCTAATGCCCGATGCGGTGCAACGCCTCGACCTGCCGCCGATGGCTCGCCGTAATACAGAAAAATACGGCACCGCCTTCACGGTTGCCGTGGATGCACGTGAAGGCATCAGTACTGGCATCAGTGCTCCTGACCGCGCCCGCACTATTCAGATATTAGCCGATCCCGACTCGGCTCCCGACGACCTGGTTCAACCTGGACATATTCTACCATTACAAGCCCGTCCTGGCGGAGTTTTACGCAGAGCCGGTCACACCGAAGCCGCAGTCGATCTTGCCCGCTTGGCTGGTTGTCAGCCTGCAGGAGTTATCTGCGAAATCCTCAATGACAGTGGCACCATGGCGCGGCTGCCGGACTTGATCATTTTCGCAAAAAAACACGGATTGAAAATCTGCTCGATCGAAGCCCTGATCGACTACCGTCGCAGCCGCGAGAAACTGGTGGAACGCCTCGAGACGATCAATATGCCAACAGACTATGGCGATTTTAAACTCAACCTTTATCGCTCCGTGTACGATGAAGGTGACAATCATCTGGCGCTAGTCAAAGGCCACATCGATGCCGACACTCCCGTTCTAGTTCGAGTCCACAGTGAGTGCCTCACCGGCGATGTTTTTGGCTCGCGGCGTTGTGACTGTGGAGGGCAGTTGCATGCCGCCATGCGCGCCATCGAAAAAGCAGAATCCGGAGTATTGGTTTACCTCAAACAAGAAGGTCGCGGCATCGGCCTGGCCAATAAAATTCACGCTTATAAACTTCAGGAAGAAGGCCTCGACACCGTCGAAGCTAATGAAAAACTAGGATTCCCCATGGACCTGCGAGACTACGGCCTGGGTGCCCAGATTCTCTACGACCTCGGTGTCCGCAAAATGCGCTTGATGACCAACAACCCGCGCAAAATCATCGGCCTCGAAGGGCATCACCTCACCATCGTCGAACAAGTGCCGGTCGTCATCGACCCCAATCAGCACAATCAAAAATACCTGCAAACCAAAAAAGAAAAAATGGGCCACCTGCTCTAATTCTTCCTACAGACTACAGCCTAATCCCCTACAGCCTTCTTCCAATGAGCGACCAAGCTTTCCCCGCCAATCCCGAGCCCGATTCCACCGCTCGTCACATTGTCATCGTAGCCAGCCAATACAACCCACGTTTCACCGACGGGTTGGTGAATTCCGCGCAAGCCGAACTCGCGCGCTTGCTACCGCAAGCCAAAATTGAAGTCCATCGGGTGCCGGGAGCTTTTGAGATTCCGGTGGTGGTCGAAGCCGTCTGTCAAAAAACAGCCAACTCAGACAAACCAGATGCCGTCATTGCCCTCGGAGTCATCATCCGTGGTTCCACCGCCCACGCCGACCTGATCGCAGCCACCATCACCGACTCGCTGCAACGCAGCGCCCTCGACCACCTGATCCCGGTCATCCACGAGGTGCTGCTGTTAGACAACGAAAAACAAGCCGAGGAGCGCGCCCTAGGCTCACAACTCAACCGCGGCATCGAATCAGCCCAAGCCGCCGCCGCCATGCTCAAAGTATTTGCTAACTTGAATCCTGAATCCTAAATCCTTGATTCTGACTCCTTCCCCCTCACTTCCAAACGATTTTTGCATTCGGCAATTTCTTCTGCAACTGTTTCACGCCTTTTGCCGTGACTTTAGAATGCCACAAATAAACCTCTCTCAAGCTCTTGAGTTTGCCAAGTTGCTGCAAGCCCTTGTCACTGACCTGAGTGCTGTAAAGGTTAATGTAACGAATGTTTTTTAAAGTTGCCAAGTGTGCTACCCCGGCATCACCCACTTGCGTTTCATGGAGATCCAATCTCACTAGACGTTCCAATTTCCCAATAGATCCCAAGGCCGAATCAGTGATCCCTGTCTGTGATAAATCCAACAAGGCCAGATGATTTCCCAAAGCACTTAATCCAGCCAAGGAGTCATCCGTCACCTCCTGCTCCGAGTGGCGAAAATCAACGGCGAGCAGTGGGCTTTGCTCAGCCAATGGCATCACTCGTCCTCCCTTTTCCACAATCGCGTTCCATTGCTGCTCGCTGGTCGGCTTCAATCCTGCCGCAAGTTTTTTATACACCTCCTGAATCTCTGAAACTGGAATCTTTCCGCCGGAGTTGCTTAGCTCTTTGGGTTTGCCTTCGAGACTGCCCGCCCATCCACCGAAATCAGCCCCTTCATCAATCCACTGTTTTAACAAAACCTTCTGCTCCTCGGTCAACGCATCCGCCTTGCCCTCCGGCGGCATCACATCATCGTCATCCGCAGGCAGCATCACCGAGGTGTAGATCGCACTTTCACCCGCCTTGCCCGCATCAATGATCGCGCCATCTTCACTGCCCAAAGTGATCGCCCAGGCCGCATCCAAACGCAGTCCCCCTTTGGGCTTTTTTAATTTGCCGTCTTTTTTGTAAGAGGCCCGGTGACAATCAACACAACTGTTCTTCAAAAAAGGCCAGATCTGTTTCTCGAAATTCACTTTCCTCCCCTGAGCCGGAGACTCGGCAGGCGAAAAAAGCAAACTACCCAACAAGCACAAAAGAAAGCTGATAGGTTTATAAAACGAATTAATCATGCACCACTCTAAGTGATCGCCCGCGGCCCGCAATGACGTGATCCCGCCATAGACCCCACTACAAAAAAAGACCGGAACAGCGTAGCCGATCCGGTCTTTTTAAATTATTTGAAAAATAAAGGATTATTTTTTATCCACTTCAGGATCGCGTTCCCAAGCGCCAAAATCTGCGCCCGCTTTGATCCAAGCTTCAAAAAGTTTTTTCTGCTCGTCCGTCCACTCAGGAGCTTTGCCTTCTGGTGGTTGGTGATCGTCGTGATCCAGAGGCAACAAAGTGCGTTGCAGGAATTCACTTTCGTCAGGTTTTCCAGGAACGATGACCGCGCCTTCCTCGCCACCTTCCATGAACCCCTTTTTATTGGTGATCACCATTCCTGATTTGGGTTTTCGCTTGCGACCGCGTTCGTCGGTATAAGGAGGTTTGTGACATTTGACGCAAGACTCTTTTACGAAAGGCCAGATTTGTTTTTCGAAATCAATTTTTTCCTCGGCAGCTGCACTTCCGGCAGTCATACCCAAGGCCATTCCGACGACACTAAATAATGAGATGGTTTTTTGCATAGTTCTATTCTGAGTAAACAGTCCGACAAAGTTAGAGCGGCAAAACAAAAGATCAAATAAGATTTTTCAAACTGATCTCAGCTCCGTCCAAAAAGCCCCTGAAAAAAGTAATCTGGTGAATCCCTTGCTACGTAGGACAGAATTCCAATTCTGTCATCTTCACGTGCAATACACCACCTCACACAGAAACAAATATGGAAATTTGTTCTACGCGGATCTCATGTAGCTGCTACAGATCACTTGTGGAAACAAACTTCGCATTATTCCA
>JAJRVS010000221.1 GCA_024277195.1 Verrucomicrobiota bacterium
CCGGGCAATGATCGTCGACTCTCCCCACGTCTTGCCTTCATCATCGGAGAAAGCAAGGTGCAACTCACTACGCCGATCAGGATTCCAGGTCAACGCCAGTCTTCCGTCCGCCATCCGAATGACATGCCCCGGAGAATGACTGCTTTTGATCTTGGTCGGCTTCGCCTGCGACCAAGTCAGCCCGCCATCGCTTGAAAATGATTGCCAGAAAAAACCGCGTGCCGTGCGAATCAACATCCACAAGCGCCTGTCTTTCAACTCAATCACACAGGGTTCCACCGCACCCGCATGGTCCCCCGCTCCACCGATGTCGATTTTATTACTGAGCTTCCAAGTCTTGCCCCCATCACTCGACACCGTAGTGCGTGACACCAATCGCCCCGGATTAGCCACATAATGGGAAAAAGGCACCACGATATTGCCAGCGCTTGTTTCCGCCGCGCCATTGGTGCTACCCGTATAACCCTTGAACACCATCTGTGGATCGGTCCAGGTCTGCCCCCCGTCCTTACTACGCACAGTGTAAAGATCACTCCGCGTTTTTTCCGTAGGATTCTCGCTTTCCCGATCCCAGGCATGCTGTTGATAAGCCAGAAAAAACACATGCAAAACACCATCCCCAGCACGAAACGCCGTTGGGTGCGCTGAACGCCCTTGTGGCAAACGGGTGATCTCCCGTTCCGCCTCCCAGCTCTTTCCACCATCACGAGTGATGCGCACTGCAATAAAACATTCACCTGGCTTGCCCGCATAACTCGTCGGCGTAGAATACACGGACATCACCGACCCGTCGTCGAGCTTAACCAGCGCAGGCCCAAGCACAGCAATATGATCAGTATCGTGAGTGATATTGGTCGAGCGCGGATGCATCGTCACCCGATCACCGCTGCGATGCCAGATCGTAAAGGGTTTCCGGGCAAAACGTTTATCCTCCTTGCTCAACTGCTTGATCAACAAATCCGCAATGATGCGATGCCCTTCATTCCCCGGATGCATGCCATCAGGAGTAAGTGATCCCGCTTTGTGTTTGGAATCGGCATCATACGCTTCGAAAGCCGCGAACACATCCACCAGCTCCACGTCCTCCTTTTTAGCCATCTCACGCACCACCGCCACATAATCACGAAGCACGGCATTAAAGCCATCAACATCCTCGAGCTGGTAGGGTGGCTTACCATAAAGCTCACGTGTTTTGACTGCCCAGTGAAGTGGATTCGAAGTCATCAATACCACTCGAGCTCCTTGTTTTTTCAGAGCTCGAATCATGCCTTCTATATTACTGCGATAATTTTTTAAAGATACCCGAGGCTTTTCAGCTGGTATTTTTTTCCACACATCAACTGCTGCGTCATTAATGCCAAACATAATCACCACCACATCCGCTTTCACGGCGAGCACATCCTTTTCAAAACGAGCCGTACCGATCTTCGTCGTATGACCACCGATCCCAGCATTGACGACCTTCACAGCCTTCCCATCAAAGGAGAGCTCATCCACAAGCAACGTCGAATAAACCGTCGTGCTACCTCGCTGCGCCGTAACCGAATCCCCGAAAGTAACAATCACAGGCTCTTCTGCCGCTTGAGCTTTGAGCGATCCATCGATCAGAAAAAAAAGGGCGAGCAAAGTGAGGATTTTCAGATACATACTTAAAAAGTATCGCTAAATACAACTTTCACAACTAATCCCCCCTGGTATCTTTATGATACCAGAGAAGGTAATACAAGTCTGATGAATTCTTCATATTCACTCCACTTTTCCTATCAGTGCTTATCAGTGCAATCCGTGGTTATTATTATTTTTGCAGTGTAAAGTGAAGCACAATGAACCCGCCCCTTTAAATCCGGATGAAGATTTTGTTCTTATACATCCAATAACACATATACCACAAAGCAAACCAAACCATCAGATTGGTAGCAGTGGAGGTATCAATAAAAGCAATGTGATCAAACAGCGCTCCGGAAAAAGGCTTGATCACTTTACGCACCAAGCCCGCTCCCCCAATGTGGGCAAAGAGATAAATGAACAAGGGGTTCATCCCTACCACGGTAAAAAACAGCACCCCCTTTTTCATGTTCAACACATCGATGATCCAGTAGGAAAGAGCAAAAGCCAACAGCGTCCAGCCACCACTGACAACTATAAACGATGAAGTGGCGATGCGCTTGATCATCGGAGTCATCGGCTCCATCAAATAGCCCAAACCCACCCCGATCAAACCTGCGACGACTAGAATCCTAAGCTTTTCCATTTTAGACCGGTCGCTCATCAGCAAAACTCCCACCATCGCCCCCCAAATGGTGTGCGCCGTCGTCGGCAGCGCATTGAAGACCACCTAATGGCCACCGTTGAGCTCCCCTGCAATAAGCATATCCACATACGCTCCGAAGTTTTTGTCTGCCACAAAAGCTTGATCAAAACCAGAAATCCCCGCTGCTCGGTAAAGCAGTTCAGTCACAGCCAGAATTACCAGTGAGGCAATCAACTGAGTCCGTAACGAATACTTAAGCAGAAAAAAGGTGATGAGATAAGTCACCGAAAGCTGCGACAACACATTATGAAAACGCCAGGTGATATGCCCGGGTCCGATACAATACAAGGCCCATCCCAATAACAGTAACAGACCCGCTCGCTGAATGGCATGTTTGCGAATCAGCGCATAACTGTCCCCGCGCAAGGTCCGGCTACGAAAGGACATCGGCATCGACACACCGACGATGAACATAAAAGCAGGCTGAATCAAATCCCACATCCGCAAGCCATTCCAAGGATGATGATGAAACTGCATTCCCAACGAATGCCAAAAAGTCCCCTCCGCCTCTGGGTTGATCACAAAAAAGAAAATGTGTGCCGATTCACCAATCAACAAAAACATCACCGCCCCACGGAAAAAATCCAAAGACAACAAGCGCTCAGGTTTGGCTGTTTTTTCAAGTAAAACTTCACTCATAACTAAGCATCTGCCCCTCAACTACAAAGCTCCGAGCTTGCCACTACTTTTTCTTCTTCCCCTTCTTAGCCCCCAGGGATTCAATATACATAATGATCGATTCAATCTGGTAATCCTTCAACACTCCGAGATAAGGCGGCATGCCCTCCCCTTTTTCATCAAAGCCCTTCACCAGATGACGACCCGGATCGAGGATCGATTCTTTAATGTAAGCACCATCCACTCTCTTCAAAACCGAACCATCGGCAAACTCCCGCCGAATGCCCCATAACCCCTTCCAGGTTGGCCCTACCACCTGCCCTTCGGCGACCGTTTTCGCCGCCGATCCATCGACGGTGTGACACGCCATGCAACCAAACATCTGGTAAATTTTCTTCCCTTCTTCAATTGAAGGGTCCGGAGTTTTCATCGTCATACCCGCTCCTTTTTTCAAAGTCATGTCAGGTTTCAGATCACCAAAACCTTCTTTTTTGAGATCCATTTTTTTCAAACCATGAACCGTGAGGTAAGTGCTTCTGATCACCGGCAAATCCGTCTTCACCGCCATGCGATAAGTCACCCCCATCGACTGCACCACCTTCATATCCGGAATCGCCAAAAACACCGCTTTACGGTCCTCGGACAAATAAGCATTAGCCACTGGTAGACCTTCCTGCCCGGGTTCGTCATCCAATTTGTAATTACCAGAGCCGTAATCTTTAGTTCGATGGTAATTCCAACGATCCACGGTGTAAGAGAAAAGACTCGTCGCAATGTCTTTTTCCAACTCAACCCCGAAACGCAACAACACCCCTTTGTCACACGATCTCACATCCAACGGCACATAACTCGGCGCCCCCGTGTAACGCACACGATGCACACCGCTGACATCTCCTGCAACTGTTCCCCAAATCTTGAACCCACAGATGAACAATTGCCCATCAACAGGATCAATCGTGCCTTTCATCGTCGCCGACAAAAAACCGCTCAATACCGAACTCACCGCTCCCTGACGCGGCCCGCCAGGTTGGTCATCGATATATACCTTGAACAACTCCGGACGACTATAACCGATGTGAACCAACGAATCGTTCAGCGGCCCCATCTTCGCGTTGCGTGGCGTCACCTGACTCGCTCCGGACTGATTGACAAAATGGGGAATCCACACTGCAGGCTCGGTGATCTTTTTCGGATGCACCGGTTTTTTTAACGCCACTGGTAGATAACCATAGTGGTTCGCTTTTTCAATCACCTGAATCGGCGTGGCAGGAACCCAGTTGCCCTGCTGATCACTCGCGGTCACTCTGCCCGTCTGCATGTCACAACCGATATAAGGCTGGCGCAAACCCCGACCGATCACTTTGTACGAACGCCCGTCCTTGGCGACCTCGACTACCGAACCGTTAAATTTCACATTGGTCGCAACCGCCTGACCACCTTTGGCGAGAATAAAACCCCCGCCCGGTTTTTTCGCCATGTCCATGGCAAACTCCCGGGTCTCAGCTGACTGCGCCACCACATTGGAAAAGTTTTCATAAAAATCCACCTGCCCGTCGCCATCCTCATCGTGCAAACGCACGATACCATTGCGGTCGGCAACATAAATCACATCGTCCACAATCTGCAGCCCCTTCGGTTCGTGCAATCCGGAAGCATGACGCTTCCATTTCACCTCTTTCATATCCCCCGTCACTCCCGTCGCCAACCACACGTCCCCATCAAAACCAACCACCGCCAGACGACCGTCGGAAAAGAAATCCAAAGCTCCAATGCGAACATTACGCTTCCACGGATTAGGCACCGGCAAAGGAATCTTATCAATCACGTAAGCGTCTTTTGCATCGCTCATCACCCCCTTCACTACCACCGCTTTCTCCCAGCTAGGATCGCTCCATTTTTCCACTTTCGGCAGGGCCGTCATCGCAGGGACCGCTTCACCAAAAGCCACTGTATGAGTAACCGTCAGCTCTTTGTCAGCCGCTTTGATCATATGAAAAATCGTCTTACCCTCTTTCAATCCCAACACCCGCTTGAAAGATTCCGTGTGCGGCGCCACCACCCACTCGTAAACCAGCCCTTTGCCATCTGCACTTGCCGCGACCCGCTCTTTTATTTTCACTCCACCAATTTCATACTCTAAAATCACCCCACCTTTGATCAAAC
>JAJRVS010000222.1 GCA_024277195.1 Verrucomicrobiota bacterium
AAGTCCCGTACCGACTCGGGTCAATCACTGGCCCTCGGCCTACCGCTCGGTCGCTTTTGCCTCCGATGGCAAAAACGGCTGGATTATCGGTGAAGGCGGAGCCATTCTACAAAGTCATGATGGAGGGCGCAGCTGGCAGAATGTCATCCTGCCTTTCCTGCCCGAGCTGGTTGAATTGCTCGCTTTTGATAAAATCACCATCACTAACAGTGGAAAAGTCTGGCTCAGCTCGCCTTTTACCATCCTCAGCAAAGCGAATAAAAAATCAGCATGGAGCATCGTCAAAACCGGACAAAACGCCCTTTACCGGGGCATCCACTTCAGTGACGACCAGCACGGCTGGATCTCGGGCGAGCGCGGCACCATCCTGGCAACTCAGGACGGCGGGCTCAACTGGACAGTACAAAAACAAAGCCCGCGAAAAATGGGCCTGCTCTATGCCACTGCTCACGATCACCACATCAACAATGGTTCATTCAGCATCACCAGCGAATCATACGACACCGCCTACATCAATCCCGGTCGCGGAGTGCGCGCTTTTGAATTGAACGGATATTACACTCGCAACATGGTAGCCGCCTCGGCGATGACTCTCGGGGTATCGGTGGTGCACAGCTTCACCGAATACTCCTGGAGAGAACGCAACCGCCCCGACGCCACCGCTCAACGCTACCAGAATTACAGTGGCATCAACGGACTCGAACGCCGTCTAGTCGCCATGATCCGCAGCCTGCGCCCACCAGTCCTGATCGCCGAGCAACCGGTCACCCAGGAAGACTACTACGCCCATGGAGTCGGCGAAGTCGCCCGCGCCCTGATCGCCGCTTTTGATTCTGCCGCGGATCCTGACAAGTTCCCCGAATTGAATCAATTCGGTCTCGAACCTTACGCCCCCACCAAGCTCTACATCGCTAGTAATTGGATCACTCAAATGTATCGCATCCACCCATCCACACTCACACTGCCAGCTCCTGACAGCAAAACCTTCTCCGAACGACTGGGATCAACTTATGGCGCAGCCAAAGCGGTTTCCCGCAACTGCTTCTGGGGACTGCTCGATCGCTCTCGTCCACCCCGCAACTCTCTCAGCACCAGCGAATGGAATCTACATCTGAAAAAATGGCGCGGTTCCCCTCCTCTTCTTGACAGCGGCATCTACGATCACCTAAAGCCTTGAGCCCCACTACTTTTCATCCTGGGAAACCTGCCCTTCTTCATCCGGCAAAATGCTATCCACCAGCCTTCCAATCCCCTCCTGGGCAAAAATGCTGTTAGGATAAATTTTGCGCGATTTGAGATACCAAGCCAGACTCGAACCCGCCTGATTGCGCTCTTCCAAATTTTCCGCTTTTTTCAAAGCCCCGACAAACTCCGCCACATCAGTGGCCAGATCGGAGCGCTTGGTTCCCAATGGTTGGTCATCGGGAAAACGCTTGAAAACCCGCTCCACAATCTCCCAAGCACCATAACTATTGCCCCCCTTGGAAAGCGCCTCTGCTTGTTTTAATGAAATTTCGATCTCCTGGATATTAGTCAAAATCTGAGTCAACTTCTCCTGCCGTCCGGCATCATCCACCGTAGCCGCGATGAAACGTCCCTTGTCATTATAAATCTGACGATAACTCTGAGTGCTGATCAGTCGATCAAACTCCAGCTTGGCCTGCTGCATCACGTCACCTTGATCCGCAATCAGATTGAACTGCTCCTTCAGCACCGGATTGGTTGGCCATATCTCGGCCGCCGCTTTGATATTCTCCTCATACACCTCGTTCTCACCTTTAAGCGCCGCATTTTTAGCAGTGCGAATTCGCATATTACTAGTTATCTTGGCGATCTCAATCGCTTGCAAAGGTTTGGAATAATCAAAATCCTTGGCGGCGTCCCGCATCTTCTTCACCAATTCCTCGGACAGGGTGTAATCCTTCACCTGCAAAGCCGAAAGCAACTGGAATGACATGCGGGTGTATTCGGCCACCTTCTGCTTTTTCTCCATCTCCAGCGTGCGTATTTTTGGCATGTATTCCCCTGCCATGAAAGATTCCGCCAAGCGCTTGGAAGCTCCGTCCAGATTCTCCTGCTCAATCAAATATTCGAACGACTGCACTCCTTCGTTCACATCGCGAATCGCTTCATTAGCAAAAGAGTCCAGGGTGGTGACCGTCGGGCTGAAACCCAAGCTCTGACTAAAGGACTTTTCAATATCCGATCCTTTTTCAAAATCCAACTTACCATTGCCGTCACGGAAAAACTCAGTGTAAATACGCGCCGCCATGATCACGTGCTCAAAACGCCGCTGCATGAAAAACTGTAAAATCAATGCCTGAAATTCGAGCTTGGCCTGTATCTGCGACAATTCCATCTTCGCCATGTTTTTGACTCGGTTGGCTTCCACTTCAGTGATCCTTTGCACAAAGCGCTGCACCTGTCCCGCATTCGCCACCGTCACAGGCTTGGAATTTGTTTTACCATCTTTTTTTCTCTCAAGGGCTTTCGGCTCATTCCACTGCTCAAATTTCCAGTCCAACTGCTTACGTTGTTTTTCCAACTCCTTGTTGATCCGTTTCAAATCGCCGACACTCTTTTTTGCCAACCACACCCGATAAACCGCATTAGCCAGAGACTCACACAAGCGCGCATCTTGTTCGAAATTTGATGCGCCCTCCAGCAAAGCCACCGCCTTGGGCAAGTTGGGTTTGCGATGAGGAGAAAGCGCGTCGAGCACCTCACGCATCACCGCTCGGTAGGCTTTATCCTGCTTACTTTCAGAAGGCGGCGCGTTAAGATATTTTTCAAAACGAGCGGCAAACACTCGGTTGTTATTGATATTCCAGTTTTTTCCATCAAAAGCAAAAGTCTCGGACCCCGGATCAAAAAAAGGCACGTCGTTACCCAACATCTGATTCTGCCCACCTCCCCCACTGCTCTTGGTATTCACCGTAGTGGTATTATTATTGGAAGCAGGAGGCTTCTGACTTGGTGGGGTGAACACCTGCGCAAACATCACCGAATCCAACGACAATACGAGCAAAGAACCGGCGATCAAGATCGCCAGACGTGTTTGCAACATTTTAGAGTAAAACAACTTCATCATTCTATTTATTTCGAATCAACGGACTCGGCAACCAGCAAACCATCCCTACCGACTTTCACCACAAAGGCCATTTTGGCTCCGCGGTCGATATTCACATGGCTGAATTCCTGAGGAATTAACACCGGTAGAGGAGAAGAAGTTGCGCCATTTTCTATATCCAGACTGACCAACCGTCCTCGGTCAGGGGTCCACTTCAGTCGCTCTTCCACTTTTCCCTCCACCCGGTAAACATTACCACGCAGGCTGTTGGCGTTTTTCAAATACTCAGCCACATTCAAACTCACTGCCGACGACGAGCTTCCGCTTTTGCCCCCTCCTCCTTCCGCCACAATCCGGAACAGCAAAAATGCCATCACAAAAAAACCGATAATAGCTGCTGCAATGCCAATCACATGCCCCAAACTGATTCCTGTACTCGCTCGCCGTGCCATAAAATTTTAATTCGCTACCTTCTTTTTACATCCAAATCAAGCTGCCTCCAATAAAGGCCCCTCTAGCCGAGAAGCTTAAACGGAAGCACACCGCAACTCAATACAAATTCCATCCAACCCTCATACATCCTCTCCTCATTCACGTTTATTGGCGTGCATTCGCGGTTCATCTCTCCCCTCTCCGGCCCACGTTCGCACAAACTGACCCGCGCCCTGCCCACCAGAATCTCCGCTTTCCCCAATTAAAAACTGAGCTATAGTGGATATTTCGGAACTGTTAATGATTATGCTGCTATGAACCCTTCGCTCTCCATATCTGCAAGGCTTGTACTTTTGGCCTGCGCCACCATGACTTTGCTTTCCAGTTGCATCTCGGACGATTACGCGACTGATGTCTATCTGGCTGGAAATACTGACGCAGGAGTCAATCAATACGGCTTGGGCCCATCGGAGCGTCTGACCAGCAGCGCGATGAAACAAGACACTGTGTCCTATTGGGACGACAATGGAGTGCAAGGTGAGCCCTCCATCGTACTCAACCTCACCGAACAACGCGCTTACTTTTACAAAGGCAGGCACTTAGTGGGGGTCTCGAAAGTTTCCAGTGGAACCGAAGGGCTCGAAACGCCCACCGGCACCTTCAAAGTCACGCAGAAGGACATCGACCACCAATCCAATCTCTTCGGAGACTACGTTTACCCCGACGGAACCATCGCCAAAAGAGACATCGCTGTGGGAAAAGACCCCAAACCGCCCGGCACAGTTTTTGACGGTGCCGACATGCACTACTTCATGCGTTTTGTGAACGGCATCGGCTTGCACGTAGGCTACCTACCCGGCTACGCCGCCTCTCACGGCTGCGTGCGCATGCCTGCCCCGATGGCTAAAAAGTTCTACAACAATGTAAAAAAAGGAACCAAGGTCACCGTTGTGCGCTAACGCCGCTTGCGTAATTTCCCCATCGCTCGACCCATGTCCGATTCACCTTCATTGCCACATCCCGACTCTCTGGAAATCAGCGTTCACGATGCGCGCGGGCATCTGCACGATCCCCGACAAGAAAGCAACAGCCCCAAGGTTCATTGGGTCGATTGCCGCGAGCAGGACGAACACCAGATCTGCCGCATCGAAGGTGCCAAACTACTGCCACTGTCGAATTTTGTCGCCATCATGGATCAGGCTCTGCCCGAGGACAAAAATCGCCCCGTCATTGTTTACTGCCACCACGGCATGCGCTCCATGCGAGCGACCCGGTTCCTACGCCAAAAAGGCTACCCCAATACTTGGAGCATGAGTGGCGGCATCGACCTATGGTCACGGGAAATTGATGCCGATGTGCCAAGGTATTAGAGCTTGTTTGAAATCCCTTAAAAAACGGGCACACTCGCCTCCATCCGCTCTCTCCTTACTCATCCCTGATAGACAACAACAAAAATGCATGAGGCCTGACCCTTAATACTTAATAACGTTTTGAGCTCGAAACAGGGTAGTTATCCGGCTCACTTTCAGGGTGAGTGATTATAGCTTCAAATTTATCTCCCATACAACTAAGATCCAATGACTTAGCTCTAATTTAAGCAAATCTCATTGCCGTTTTTAGGTTAATAAATAAGGGGCTGCAAGCGAATAATTGATGAAGGATGGACGACTTCAGTCACTCAGATATAGGTTTAATGCCTCATCAAAACCACGCATGAAATCCAACGACGCGAAGTCGATGAATTTCACCAAGCGCGACTTGGACACTTGCCTAATACCGGGCAAAACGGCAAACGACATTTTGTTTTTGGCCCCAGTCAATTTGAGCCGTAAAGGCCAGATTTCACCTGGGCGGGTGGACAAAGGGACCACCACCACACTATCCAATATTGCATTCTGAACCGAATTGGAAATCACCAAGGCCGGGCGGGTTTTGCCAAATTCCGGAGGATGGCTCTCACCGAGATTCACCCAATACAAAGAGCCCCTTTTTACAGCGAGGCTTTCTTTTCGGTCGGCACTGTATTCAGATCTGCTCGCTCCCATTCATCCAGACACGCTTTTTCTATTTCATCCGATTCCACAAAAGCACGATACTCCAGTGCGGCTTCCTTGATTTTCAACCGATCCAAGCTCTCTTGCAGCACTGAACGCACATAGAAAGTCAGACTCTGATCAGGCGGCTTGCTGGCCTCAAGTTTCTCAAGCAACTCGCCCTGCAGTTTTATAGTAGTCGCTTTCATGCTCTAAAAATACCAAATAGGCATGAAGTCGTCAACTCATTCTAAAACAATCACTCTCGCCAATCCCCTTTCAACACATAAACCTGCTCCAAACCCAACTCGGTGCGCAGGCGTTCGGCGATCTCACTGCTGCGACGGCAAGTCGTGCCATCGCAATAAACCACCACCGGGCTTTCTTCGATCGCCTCAATCACCTCACGGTGCTGCCACAACAAATCGGCCCAATTCTCCTGGTTCAAAAGCAATGCTCCCTGCACATGCCCCTTGGCATAATCCTTCTCACTTCTCGCGTCGATCCAGATCACTTCCCCTGTCCATTGCCGGACTTCAACCAAGCTGACCTCATTTTCATTGACCACGGTCACTTCATACAAAGCCGGAGCCTTAGGATGGATAAAAAAAGTGATCAAAGCCGCCACCGCTGCCACCGCAACGATCAGAGTCACTTGTTTGATGCTCTCCTTAAACTGCATTTTTTTGATTCACCTTAACACAGGCAATTCACTCTTTCGATTCATCCCGTTTCACCGAAAAATAAGCCATCTGGTTGCGGTGTTTTTTGATCTCGCAATCGGTCTCGATACGAATCATGCCCAAAAGAATGTACTCTGTCGAAACAGGTTTCACCACCAAATCATAAGCTTTACCCACTTCGATCACATCCAGACGCACTTCGGCTTTTTCACTTTTGGTGCTCAGCGAAGTGATCTTCACCGGCTGATCTCTCAACACCCGGAACTTGATTCGTTTCTCTTTGGCCGGCTCCCCCACCACCCAATCGAGCATCTTCGGTTCGATCTCAAACAGCGGGTCGATCGTCACTCTCACCGTCAGGCGTTGCTCGTTGAATTCCGGCGACTTGGTCCTGACATAAACAAACTTCTCCGCCGTGCCAGCCAGCTTCTCGAGCGAAAAATCCGCTTCGATCAAAGCCTCTTGCCCTGGCTTCACCACCTTTTTATCCGCCCGCACATCCAGACAGGAGCACGAAGTCTCCAAGCCGATGATCTCTACATCTGCCGAACTGTTGTTTTTCAATACAAACGAAGCCTGCACCACCTCATCCGCCGGTTCGGCGTGGTATTCAAACAAGGTGTTTTCAAAACTCACTTCACCCGTCTCCGCTTGTGGCTCTCCAGGATACCACTGATACAACATCATATAGACCAAGACCCCGGTCACCGAAACATAGAGCCAGATCGGAAAAGTCCACTTGGCCAAACGGCGATGACGATCAAAACGTTGCCGCACCGCAGGCACCACGGTTAAAACCACCAATGGCACATTCAATGCCGCCAGAATAATATGCGGCACCAGAATGATCAGATAAACAATACGAGCAACAGCATACTCCTCGGGGAATTTTGTCACCACTCCCGCTTTCATATAATGATAAGCCACATAACTGGTGAGAAAAATCGCCGACACCACCAAAGCCGACACCATAAAAATCACATGTGCTTTTTTCCTATCGGTTTTGATGCAAACAAAACCCGCCAACAGCAACACCGTGCAAACAGCATTCAACGAAGCATTTAAAGCTGGCAGGTCTTGAACAGTCATAACTATTGTGCTCACTTTACATCCGCCTCCCCATCAAACAGGCGCTGGATGTCCGCCTTCAATCGCGCCAGTTCCTGCGTGCCACGCTGCGGATCCATCACCCGGTAATAACCACGAATATTGCCGCCCCGATCCACCAGCACCAAACGCTGGTCATGGGAAAATTTCCCGTTAGCGGCAATGTCCGCGGCATCGGTATTTTCCTTCACTGAATACAACTTAAAATACCGCAGCATGTACTTACGGATCTCCTCTTCATCCCCTGACAGAAACCACCAGTTGTCCGCGTCCACCCCGTTCTTTTTGACAAAAGCATCCATCTTCTCCGGTGTATCACCCTTCGGGTTCAAACTGATCGACACCAATTGGAAGTCATCCTGCTCCCCATACACCTTATTCAAATCCGCCATGTAAGCCGCCAATCCCAGACAGGCCGAAGGGCAATCGGTGTACAAATACCCCGCCACCCAGATCTTGCCCTTCAACTGAGCCAGATGGATATCCTTACCATCGCGGTTCACCCCCTTCAGATTCTTCTCCAATTTGCTCATGAACGGCAGCCGTGGATGCTCCGCCTCATAACGCATGCGCCTCATGTAACTGCGCGTCACAAACACCGAGCCCATAATGATCACCAGACAAATGCCAATGATCGACGCCCAAAATAATTGCGGATTAAATTCCCTATCTCTATTCATCATCTCAAATCTCTTCTTTTTTCTCTTCATTCCCACGCCGCCCAACTAAAGAGCAACACCAACGGCAGATAAGCCAGGGTATAAAAAAACAAGGCGCGCGCTTTTTCCCGCGTCCTGACTTTGCGGAATACCAAAGCATACTTAAGCATCACTGCTCCCAAAAACACCCCCGGAATCAAAAACCACCCATGCGCCTCCCCGCTCAACACCGGCATGATCGGAATCACCACCGTGAAAAGCGAAAATATAATCGCCAGTCGTGAGGTCTTCGAGCCGTCATCGTCATCATTCGACCACATCACAAAACCACCCTGCACGTATTGATCCCGGTACATCCAATTGATCGCCAGAAAATGCGGCATCTGCCAAAAAAACAACAAGGCAAACAAATACGCCCCGCCCAAAGTCAAAGTTCCACCGGCAGCCGTCCAACCGATCAAAGGAGGTAAAGCTCCCGCCACCGCTCCGATCACCGTATTCCAAGTCGAGCGCGTCTTCATCGGAGTGTAAATGAACAAGTAAGTCAACAGCGTCACCGCGGCAAAAACTGCAGCTAGGAAATCCACCTTCATCGCCAGGTGCACCACCCCGAAAGCCGAAAACAACCAGCCCATGACAAAAGCCGCCGCCGTCGAAACCCGGCGGGTCGGCAAAGGCCGGTCAGCAGTCCTATCCATCTTCGCATCCGCCTCCAACTCCATCACTTGGTTAAAAGCCGCCGCGCCAAATGCGGTGAGCAAAGTACCGAAAATCGTATGCCCCAAAATCCACCAAGAAAAAGAATCATGCGAACGCGCCGCCAGCAAATAGCCAAACAAAGTAGTCATCACCACCAAGGCGCTCAAGCGCGCCTTGGTTAGCGTCATCAAATCCGCACGCCAACCCACCGCCGCAGATTCCTCCGCGCTCTCAACTTCATCTGTAATCTCCCGACCAGCCATCACCTATTTCCTACTATTCTTTCTTCCCCTTCATTCATAATCCCCCCTTTGCGCTCTCTGCGGCTTGAGCACAGCGGGCGTAAGCCATTCTTCTCCCTATACCTCTCCTTATTCGTGTTTATTAGTGTCCATTAGTGGTTCCCTACCCGCTTCCCCACTACGCCAAGCAAACATTGCCGTCACAAAACTCAAAGCTAAAATCATTAATCCATTCAAAACATGTAAATTAGTTATCCAAAAGGACTTACCCATCATTATCACGCAAATCCCCAGGGTGACCTGAACTCCCAACAAGGCTGACATCCCCCCCATCAAACGACGCAGCAGATGGCCACCCTTCAAATTTTGGAAGGTCCACCACGATGTCGAAAGAGTAACCGCAGTCACCAGAAAAGCCCAGTATTTGTGAAAAAACATCACCACCAAAATCTCATTTTCCTTATCAAAGGGTGGTAACCAAGCCCCCCCCGTCAACAGAATCCCCGTATCGGCCAGACCAAAACGATGATGGTGACGCATCAAGGCTCCCAGGATCAATTGTGCAAACACCGCGCTGCAAAGAAAGCTCGTCACCAACCGCAGAGCGCTTCTCTTACTGCCCCCCATCACCGGTTTCCACTGAGACCATTGCGGAGCCGAAGCCAGAATGATCATGATCAACAAACAGAAAAAGCCCTGCGCCAAACAGCCGTGAATCACCGCGAAAGCATCTGAAATTTCCGTCACCCTGATGCCCCCCATCAAAGCTTGCAATGTCACCAACAACAAAGCCAATGCCGACAGCTTGCAAGTCAAGGACCACTGCCGCCACCTCCAACTATAAACCAGCCACGCCATCACCCCCGCAGCAACCGCCGTCGCCGCCCACCAGAACGGCTCCTTGCGTTCAGCGACCATTTTTTCAGCACCTGCCATCGCCACCAAAGCCACCATCGCCGCCAAAGCCACCACCACCACCACCAACTCCAAAGCATTTTTCCAGCTGCGCACAAAGGCCGTCGCAAAAAGCCCCAGGGTCAAAAAACCCACCAAGCTGGCCAGCAAACGGTGACCGTGTTCGAGAAAATAAGGCAAACGCTTCAGCCAACCGTCGGGATTAAGCGAGCCTTGACTCAAAGGCCAGTCGGCAAAAGCCATGCCTGCCTTTTCTGTGGTGGTCGCTGCTCCCCACCAGATCAGCAAAACCGTCACCGCCGCTACCACAATCGAGTAGCGATGCCAAATCTTGCCAGGATGCTGTAAGCTGCTGTTAACCATCACAATACGGCGCAACCTTCAGGCTGCACTTTAAGCTGATCCACAGCTTGCAAAGCTGTTTCACACTCTACCTCACCCGACTTCCCTCGTCGCCACAAGCCCTCGCAAAACGGTGCTTTTATTTAGCATCCGGTGGAAACATTGGAGTCTGTTCCGCCAGCCAGGCATCAAATTCCTCTTTTGGTAGCACCCTCACCGTCGCCACCATGTTAGCATGACCCGCTCCGCACAACTGAGCGCAGACAATATCCCACTCACCGGTTTTGGTAGCGGTGAACCACATCGGAATCTCACGTCCGGGAATTGCGTCCTGCTGGGTCATCAAAGGGATCGGAGCCAAGCCGTGGATCACATCCTTGGAAGTGACCTGGACGATCACTTTTTGTCCCAGCGGCAATACCAACTCATTCAAAGTAGCAAAGTCATCCCTCGCATTCGGATCCTGTTTCACCAAACCAATGCCATTAGCCGAGTTCATCGCACTGATATCCGTCAGGCCGATTTTGCCATCCACACCTGCGTAATGAAAGTTCCAGCGAAACTGCTCTCCCACCGCACGTATTTTCAACACATCATCACCTGTAGGAATCCCCTCGGTCCGAGCTGCCCACAGCGGAAAAGCAAAACCGAGCAACAATACCACTTCGACAATCACCACCCCTACTTCCACGTGAGTGGAAAAGTGAGAAGTCATGCCTTCGTATTTAGCTTTGGGATTGGCCTTCTGGTTAAAGCGAAACAAAACGAAAATCAAAAATGCCGACCAGCCGATAAACAAAATTCCCATCACCCAGTGAACCATTTCAAGAAAATGGTCGACCATGTCGCCGTGTTCACTGGCAACCTCCGCCATTCCAATGGCTTGATTAATTCCCGCAATAATCATCTTTTTATCTATGTTTAATATCTGTTCCGACTGTTTCCAGCTCCAGCTGACGACTGCGTCGCGCCAGATTAATTATAAATCCTACTATACAGGACAACACTCCCATCAATACCACCAGCATCACCCATATCCCCATGTTGGCCGCATTGGTCTGTGCATCATCAATCGAGCCAGTGCAAACCGCACAGGCAAAAATCGGATTCATCAAACTAGCAATCAAAGCACTCATCAATCAATTCTCCTGACCTTTCAGCTTTTTTAAAAACCACACTCCGTAAATACTCAACGCCACGGCCACCACCGAACTGATTCCTCCCATCAGCATCACCCCGCCCTGTGGCTGATAAGTGGTGAAAGCCCACACCGCAAACCCTGCTGACACCATCACGGCCAGCACGATAAAAACGATATGGAATTGTTTCAGCGACATAGAATTTACCTCAAAATTAATCTAGAATGCTGCGTGGATCGGATTCCACAAAGAGTAGAGCATCAATAGCACCATGCCAAAAGCAAAATAACAGGTGAACAGCAGGATCTTGTAGATCAAACCTTTTTCATGGTTCAAATGCATGAAGATCAAAGCCACCAGAGTCGATTTGAAAACAGCAATCGCCAAGCCGACGGCCACATCTATGGCGCTGACACCCGGTTCGCCAAAGTCAAAAAATTCAAACCGAGCCACCGCCACCGTGACCCCTGTAAATACAAACAAGGCAATGCCCACAGCCCAGTAAGCTTTTCTGTGTTTTTCGATTTCTTCCGGAGAGTTCGCCATGATTTCAATTGCTAAAAATTATATCAATATTGGATTTTCCAAGCCATTGCCTAGAACAAATACATGATTGGGAAAAGGAAGATCCATACCAAGTCCACAAAGTGCCAGAACAAACCGCCGACTTCCACCCGATTGGCCATGTGCTCGGGATCCTTGAGGAACAGTTTTTTGCCAAACAACAAGAAATAACCCAATACCACAATACCACCGATCACATGCAAACCGTGCAAACCGGTCATAGTGAAATAGATCGCGTAATAGGTTCCGTAAGCCGGCCCATGATTGGAAAGAAACTTCTTCTGTCTGCGTGGCACTTCGATGACAATTTCACCATGGGAACCTAGCTCGACTTCTTCCCCCACATCGTGACCGCTCTCTTTGGCATCCGCATGTTCACCGTGTTCCGCTTTGTTTTCGCCATGACCGCCCGACTCGCTTTTAGCCGCGTGCTCTTCACCACCGCTTTCGTGAAAGCCATGCACATTCACCCGGCGACTCCTCATCTGACGATCAGGAACTGGAACACCTTTGCCCTCCAGGTAATACTCTTCCATCTTCTTGATCTCATCATCACGGGCATGATCCCATCCGGATTTCACGGCTTCGTCATTGATCAATTTCCACACCAAAGCTTGATCCTGCTGACCGACAGGAATCATCTGCAAGTCCACTTCGTGCACTTCAAATTTGATACTGTCTCCGAGCAACTTACCAGTCACCTTGCTGCCATCCACAAAGCTCATGCCTTTGTCATCGTAACCCGACAGACGAGCGTCATCGGCATAAATCTGAAAAGGCTCCGTACTCACCAAAGTGTAGTTACGTGTGATCTGCTTCAGAGCTTCCGGATCAGGCTCACGATCCTGGCGTTTTGCTCTCCAGCGCTCGCTGCGTGATGCGGCGATCTGCTTATTGGTTTTGCGACGCATCTTTTTGACCCAGGAACTCACGCTCCCAATGTCCTCCAATTGACCGTCCTCCCCTTTCAGTTGGAAAACCGGAGCTTCGCCCTTTTTGATCCAATTCAAAAACTCGGTGCTGCCAGTGGTCACATCCAAACTCACCGTCTTCGCTTCAAAACGAATCCTGTCGGTGTGATCCAAAACCACACCTTCGACCACTGAATTGTCAATCAAACGCATGCCGTGATGAGTCAGCTTGTAGTTGTACTCAATGCCTTTGAGCACTAAGAACAAAAAGGCGCAGGCGATGACTGTCGTCATCCACATCTGGAATTTTTTCCAATTGCCTTCTTTTAATGCCAACCAGGCAAAAACCACAAACACCGAAGATGCGATCAGCACCAGTGTATTCACAAAACCGTAAGGCACCAATTGCACATCCGTTGGCCACGGGCTATCCACACCAGGCTCCACGCCCAGTCGCAGAAAGATGTAGGAGGAAAACAATCCGCCGAACAACATCACCTCCGATGCCAAGAACAGCCAGATGCCAATTTTGGCATTCCACAAACCGGTGTCTCGGCGCGCTTTTACTTCATATGGTATTTCCATGATCCCAGTCTGTTCGTCTAAATTTTAGTGAGTTCCCTCTTCGGCAGGTTTTTCCCCTTCTGCAATAGGTTCAGTCTGTGGGCTGAAGTCAGACTCCGCGCCCGGCACACTGTATTCGTAAGGTCCGCGATATACGATCGGATCCACTACAAAGTTGCCATGCGGAGGCGGTGTCGGTGTCGCCCATTCCAAAGTGGTTGCATCCCAAGGATTGTCACTATTGACCTTTTTACCAAAACGAATGCTGATGAAAAAGTTAATGATGAAAGGGATTTGTGCAATCGCCAACAACCAAGCCGAAGTCGACATCACGATGTTGAGATCAATCATCAGAATTGCGTCCCCTCCGTGGAAAAGATTTGCCAACAAGGTATCTTTACCTGCAAATATCTGGCTGGAAATTTGCTCATAAGCTTTACCTCCATCAAAAGCACGACGGTGAAATCCTGCCATTCCTTGGAAAAACATCGGCATAAAGATACCATTCATGAAAATCAAGGATGGCCAGAAATGCAAGTGCCCCATCCAAGTGCTCATCATGCGGCCGGTTTGTTTGGGATACCAATAATAGATGCCGGCAAACAGCGCAAAAATCGTGCCCGGCGCGACCACATAGTGAAAGTGACCAATCACGTAATAAGTATCGTGCAAATGCAAGTCGATCAGGTTGAAAGCCAAGGGCAAACCCGTCAGCCCACCAATACCAAACATCGGAATGAATGCCGTAGCGAACAACATCGGAACCGTGAAGCGGATCGAACCACCCCATAGTGATATCAACATCGACGTCAATAGAATCACCGAGGGTATCGATATCAATACCGTCGTCGTCTGGAAGAAGGCACTGACACTCGCCCCCACCCCGGTCATATACATGTGATGCGCCCACACGATGAAACTCAGGAAACCGAGCACCATCACCGAATAAACCATAGTTTTGTAACCAAACAGAGGTTTGCGGGTATTGTTGGGAATAATTTCCGAAACGATGGCAAAAGCCGGCAGAATCAAAACATACACTTCCGGGTGAGCCAGGAACCAGAACAAATGTTGATACAACAGCGGGTTACCCCCACCGGCCGCATCCATCAGAACTCCATTATTCAAAACATCGGTCGGTAAGTAGAAACTGGTGCCGGCAACCCGGTCCATCAACTGCATGATGGCGGCGACCTCCAGTGGAGGGAATGCCAATAACAATAAAAACCCTGTCACCAACATCGCCCAGACAAAAAACGGCAAGCGCATCCAAGTCAGTCCCGGAGCACGCAGGTTGATAATCGTAACCAACACATTAACCGCTCCCAGCAAGGACGAACTGATCAAAAACACCATGCCCAACAACCACTGGGTCTGTCCGGTCCACCAGATGTTCGAATAGTTGGTATCCGTCATCGTCGCCAGCGGCGAGTAGTTGGTCCAACCGACTTTAGCGGCACCCGACGGCAGGAAAAAGCTGACCAACATGATCACTCCACCGACAAAATAACACCAGTAAGAAGCCATGTTTAAACGCGGGAAAGCCATATCCGGCGCTCCCACCTGCAGCGGAGTCACGTAGTTACCAAAAGCACCAAAAGCCAGCGGCACAATGCCCAGGAACACCATGATCGTGCCATGCATCGCACCGAACATATTATAAAGTTCACCCGTCACCTTGCCTTCATCATCCAACCACATCTGGAACCATGGCAACTCGGACAACAATGGAATCGGACGATCCGGATAAGCAATGCTCCAACGCATCACCATCATCAGGAAAAACCCCACTGCGAGGAAAATCAATGCAGTAAAACCATACTGCAAGCCGATCATTTTGTGATCGGTGGAAAAAATGTACTTCTGCCAAAACGGCGGATCGTGGTGATCGTGATGATCACTGCTACTCTCTGATTGCTCGTGAGTCGTGGTTGACGCGCTCATAATTTTTCTATTCTGCAAAGCCTAGGCTTAAATATTCCTCGTCACGTGATCTTTTATCCCGTGACAAATGATTGTCTTGTTATTCTCCAGCAACGGGTTGCCCGGTATTCAAATCCACTTCTACGCCTGGCAATTCCGCATCCCCAGGGATTGCCAACAAATCGGCCTCCGTCCAAGGAGAGGTGCGTTTGCCGTGTTTTTCACGCGCAGCTTTCATCATCTCCTTGGTCACCACTCCGCTCTGTCCTTCTGGCAATTCTCCAAATTCACGTCGAATGTAAGTCAGCACCTGAGCGAGTTTTTCATCATTCAAAGCTCCCCATGCCGGCATCGGCTGATTGTAGGTCGAACCAGAAACATTCAGCGGCCCCAAAACACCGCTCAATACGATCATGCCCAAACGCTCGGTTCCCCCATCCACCCATTCCGATCCTTTAAGCGGAGGGAAGAGTCCGGGTGTTCCCGTTCCAGCCGCCTGGTGACAAGCGATACAGTTAGTATAAACTTTTTTGCCATCCTTCATCCAGACCTCGATCCAAGGTTCCTGCTCAGCATCTGTATCTACACCCTCAACGACAGGTCGCGCCGCAGCCACATAACCAGGATAAATGTATGAATCACTGCTATCAAAAAAATTGCTGTACCCCCCCAAATAACCACCGGCCATCACCAAAACGATGCCCGCTCCGACTACCCAGGAAATCAATACCTTGTTACTGCCTCCGGCAACCGGTTCTGGTTTTTCCCGACGCACAGAGTCATGCCCATCGCGAACGGCAGCACGCCCCCCTTGATAATCCAAATTTGATTCTGTAGAATTTTTGTCGTCCATGATCACTTAGCGGCCACTTCTTCATCTGTCCCTGCCCCAGGAATCGGAGCATCCATTTTGCGCGATAACAGGTAGTCCACCAAAGCTTCTGCTTTTTCGGTGGGTACCACCTCATAACCTTCTTCCACCGCAAAACGCCCTTTCAGCTTGATCGCATTTTCCGAAGGTTGGGCGATCTGTTGTTTGCGATAGAGATTTTTATAGGACGGCATGCTCGAATCCACATTCTGGGTGCGGGCATTGTAGAGCTTCTGATGATACCAGGCTCGATCCCTGTTACGGGTTCCCACATTAGCCAGGTCCTGACCGATGCGCATGTAACCGAGCATCGCACGACGATCATTGGTATAATCCGCTGCACGGGTTTCGCGAGCCAGCCCCTCTTCTTCATTACCACCCCAGCCCTTGCGCCACATATCAGCTCCAGCGTAAGTCGGACGCACCATTTGAGTGTGACAATAAGCGCAACCCTGGGAAGCATAAACTTCCTCACCCTCCTTATTCGCCCCTGTCCACACCGCTGGGTAAGCCCAGGCCGCCACGACATCATCTTCTTCGGAGTAATTCTCCGGTTTGGCGTCACTCAACTGCAGGTAAGGCACCACGATCAAGAAGATCAAAGGCACGATAAATGCCGCAGCCAAACCAAGGATAAAAACTGGAAACTCTTTCTTCATGCTTTTGCAGTATCTTCTGGTGCAAAACCGGCTGCCGCTTCAGCACTCGCCGCTTCACCGGGATTTTTGTGAATCAAAGTGGGACCTTCTGACTTCCGGCCTTTGCCACATGCCATCATCAACAACTGGTAATAAAAGGCCAGATTAGCCACGGAAATCAATGCCCAGGCAACCGCCAAGGCCACGATATAACCTTTGCCACGACGAACCGAGTCCATGAAGTCTCCACTCCAATCGTCGATCGCTCCACCCTGCGCCAGTCCGGCAAATATCATGAACGCCACGATGGTGATAATGCCGTAAGAGCTATACCAAAAGTGGAAACGGATCAGTTTGGCCGAAGGCCACTCACATCCGGTGATGCGTGGCACGATGAAATAGATCGCGCCGAAAACCACCATCGAGAAAAAACCGTAAACCACCATGATGTCATACCCCAGCGTCGCGTAAGAAAACTGCAACAAACGGCTGATGTCAAAGTAGGATGAAAAGGCAACCAGCAACCCATACAGATTAAACATAATGCCACCAAAAACGGTGAAGCGCAGTGAAGGACTGAAGTGCATCAAACTTCCGCGACCGGAAATAGTTCCCAGGAGGTTCACCGCCACTGCACCGATCGGCAACAGCATCAGAATGATCGCGGTTCCACTGATCGCAGGCATCCACGAAGGGAACGGCCCGCCAAGAAAACGATTAAACCCAGTCCACCCTGCCAATACAGCCAGTGCCCAAAAAGCAATCTGCGCCAACTGGTAACTGTAGATCGGACGACCGACAATCTTGGGGATGATATAATAAGCCGAAGCCAGACCCACGGGAACAAACCAGAAGTAAATCAGGTTGTTCATGAACCAGGCATTAACCCCTGCATTCATCAATGCCGATCCACCGGTGTGATTCAAAATCAGATTAGCCACGGCAAAGATCCAAGGGAACCACAAGGCCGCACCAAAAATATACTTTTGCGAGATATAAGCCTCCCCTTCCCGACGACGACGGAACATCATCAACAACGAACCCGCGATCACCGCGTAAGAAAGGAACATCGCCGGCCACAAATAAGCGGGGAAATCAAGCCAGGGCATTGAGTTGCCGTAACCACTCCAAACCGCCACCACACCAAACAGAATCGTCAGATTCCAGACAAAACCCGCAGCCACCAAAGTAACCCCGTTTTTGATCTCCACCCGGCACAGGCGAGCCATCAACCAGATCATCACTCCAAAACCCGCCTGCATGCCCCATCCGTAAATCAACGAATCCATGTGGGCTGGGAAAAGCTGCCCGTAGGCCAACCAAGGGCAGGCGTCCCACAACTCGGGCGCGGCCAGTTTCACCGAACTGGCAAAACCCAACAAGGTTGCCAGAAACAACCAACCGGCTGCCGATGTGAAGAAAAACAACACAGGGAGTCGAGCGGATTTATCAATCGCCGCCCTTTCCTGTATGTCTTGTACGCTTGCCTCTTGCATGGTTTCACTCATTCCCTGTTATCCAAAAAATCTTTATTTCTTATCCGCTGCTGCCTCTTCTTTCGCAGGAGCCTTCTTCTCTGCTGCTGCTGCCGCAGCTTTGGCCTGAGCCTGGGCTTGTTTCAAACTGGTAGGAGATCCTGGCACCACCACTTTACTAACAGCGGCTTTTTGTTTTCTCAAATCCGGCAGGATCAGTTTCATTCCAGCCGTCACCGGAATACGAACCAAATTATTCTCTTTATCGACCACTGCGACTTGAGTGATCAGGGCCTGCTGCGCAGCGTTCACTTCGGTTAGCTTTTCCAGGCGTTTACCAGCTCTCTCATTTTCCCCCGCATTGGCTGCGGCATCTTCATTCGAAGAATTGAAACAAAGGATGAATGAAATGACCACCACAAAAACCAGCAGTGAAATCACAATCATCCAAAACGCGGTGAAGCGGCTCTGGGCATTGTCTTGTGGATGTTCCTTATTCATTATTAAGTATCAGTTCACCACGTTCAAAGATTCTTCCAGGCGAGGATCCTGGCTGGGATACAAACTCGATTTACCCAGACTGCGCAGCAAGAGGAATCCGAAAATACCACCCACCGTAATAAAGGCCAATACATCAAACCAGATCGCACCTGGGATGACCAATTGCGCCCCACCCGTCAGGGATACCCCACGCTCGGGAATAATGATCCAATAGATGTCAGCGATCTGCATCAACAAAATCCAAACCGAGATGGCCACCATCAGTGCCGGGGTCTTTTTGACCTGACGCACCAACAATGCCGCGAAAGGAATGAAGAAGTGACCGATCACTAACAAGGTGATGGTGTAGGTATTAAAAAAGTCTGTGTTACGCAACAGGAAGAACTTGGTTTCTTCGGTGATGTTGGCATACCAGATCAGGAAAAACTGACTGAACGCAATGTAAGCCCAGAAGATCACAAAGGAATGCAGCAACTTACCCATCAAGTGATAGTGCTCCATGGTCACGGTGTCTTTGAAATGTCCCTGGCTGCGCAAATAAGTCAGCAAAGCAATCAGCAAAGCCATCGAGCTCAAGGCGGCTCCGGCAAAAAGGTAAACGCCCCACATGGTGGAGAACCAGGTGTAATCCAAAACCATCAACCAGTCGACCACCAGGAAAGTCCAGCAAATACCAAACACCGCAATAAAAGCACAACTGAAACGACGCATCAAAAGGGTATACTTAGGATCACCGGTTTTATCCTGGGCAATCGACCATTTTCTCAAAGTGTAAATCACTCCACCCAGACCAATTACATAAAAGATGTAACGCATCACCCATGAACCTATGTTCAAATACCCGCTTTTGTGGAACAACAACGGATTGCCGTGACCGCCTTCACCGTCACCGTGTTTCATGAAGTGAACCTGCAGCTCTTTGCTCAGGGCTTTGTCATCCAACTGCCCCTCTTCCAATTCCGCCAACTTGCTTTTGGCATGCACCAGACGCTCATTGAGAAAGCTCGCTTCTCCCTTGTTCTCGCCCGCTTTGGTCAAAGCCGCTGCTGTTTCAGTTTCCAGCTTTTTGAAATCCACCTTGGATACTTCCAAATCCTTCGCACGTTTGGTTTTTTCAGCTTCCAAATGTGCTTCTGCGTATTTTTCACCACCTTCGATCAACGCCGCCTGCTCAGGAATCCACTCCCACAGTGCACTTTTAAAATCGCTCGAAAAGACCAAAGGCAAACCCAACAACAAAATCCACGGGGTGAGACTACCGAGGTTTTCCATCAAGCGTCTGACCATCACTCCCCAACCCGAGTTGGTGGCATTATGAACCAGCGTCCAGAAGATCCCCCCCACGGCGAGAGTCAAAAAAAACATCACCGCAAACAACCAGGAATAAGCCATCATCGACCGGCGTGAAACTTCTCCGTCTTCTCCGCCTCCTGTCATCGCTAGGATGGCGAACAACACCAAACCGACAACGCCGACTGCCAGAAACACCATTTTCAGCATTCCTGTTTTCGACTTGTTCAGAGCTTCCCCGTCTTTCGGGAAATCATCTGCTGACTTAAGTGCGCTCATAAAAATCTAGTCTTCTTGCTTTTTAAAAATTACTTTCCGGCTTGTTCAAAAGCCTTTTTCACTTCTCCCTCGTTTTTCGCCGAAGAAGAAAACTGCAAAGCTCTGACATAAGCGATAATCGCCCACCGGTCTTGCACCGTGATGATGCCCTTATACGATCCCATCAGGCCTTTGCCGTTGGTCATCGCAGAAAAAATCTGTCCATCCGGTGCGTCCTTGATCAACTGGGTCATCAAGTCGGCGCTTGGCGGAAATCCCAACCAATACTTCGATACCGTGCCTTTGCCGTTGCCGGATGCGCCATGACACATTGTGCACTTGATCTCGTATTGCTGCTTGCCGCGTTTGAGCAGCGCCGCATCCACTTTCACTTCAGACGGAATGCCATCGCCGTAATAATCACCAAAACGTCCGCTGTTATAATAGTCATCCGAATGACTGAATCCAAAAGCAGCGATCGCTTTGCCATTGGCAGCACGATTGTCCCCTTTGGGCAGTTCAAAACCAATCGGCACGGTGCCAAGCACCGGCAGGCGGTTACCACTACCGTCAGCAAACTTGTCGCTGGGTTTTTGATACTTCACCTTATACTGACGATCCATGTCAGGAAACAGCTCCATCGGTGGCTGCGTGAAACGCGTACCACGAACTCCGATCGCCGAAACCACGGCCACCGTTACAATAAATAATATGAGAAAAAACCAGCGCATTATGAGTTTCCTAATTCAATCACACTTCATCTTCGACCAACTCCACATTGGTTGCCCCCAAGGACTCCAACATTTCTTTGGTCCGTTCCCGGGAAAATTTCGGATCCCGTGCTTCAATTGACATAATAAATCCGTCATCGGAAAATTTCAAAAAGGTCTTCGAGGCGAGCAGCGGATGATTCAACCGCGGCAACATCAGGATCACCAACAAACCACCCAGCACCGCAAACGCAGAGAGCAAAATCGTCAGTTCGAAAATCACTGGGAAAAAAGCCGGCAAGGTCGAGAAGTCCGTCGGTTTGCCCTGCACCACGGTAGGATACAAATTCACCTGGGTAAAGAACTGCAAAAACAAGGCAGTCAAACCACCGGTAGCTCCCCCTGCCAGCACCAAAGCCGATAACCAGGATTTTTTCAGTCCCATCGCAGCATCCATGCCATGAATAGGATAAGGGGAATGCACATCCCAGCGTTTGAAGCCAGCGTCGCGCACTTTTTCCGCAGCGTGATAAATCGCCGTAGCGTTTTCAAACTCTGCGACATAACCGTAGGCCGGTTTGCTGTTAGTTGTTGCCTTCACCTTTAATTCAAATTCAATCTTAATTTATTCTAGCTCTGCACCGCCCTTAGGCATCTGCTCCAGCACGTCCCTTTTTCAGTTTTTGCCAATCAGGATAATGAGCGTCCGACTCCGGCAACACCCCTTTCACCTCGCTGATCGCGATCACCGGCAAGAAGCGGATGAACAACAGGAACAACATCATGAACAAGCCAAAAGTTCCGGCAAACATCAACCACTCCACCCAGGTCGGGCTGTAGTAACCCCACTGCCCAGGCAGGAAGTCACGTGCCAGAGTAGTCGTGATGATCACAAAACGCTCGAACCACATACCCGCATTCACAAACATCACTACGATGAAGACCACCACCAGGTTGCGTCGAATTTTATCGAACCAGAAAATCTGCGGAGCAATCACGTTGCAAAAGAACATGCAAGCATAAGCCCAGGTATAAGGGCCGTTGACGATCCGCATGTAAAAAGCATCACCCTCAAACTTGTTGCCCGAGAAATACGCCATGAACAGCTCCATGATGTAGGCGTAACCCACAATCGTGCCGGTCAGCAAAATGATCTTCGCCATGTTGTCGATATGTTTCAAAGTGAACATATCCTGCAAGCCGTAAAGACTGCGTATGGGGATCATCAAAGTCAGCACCATGGCGAATCCACCAAACACCGCCCCTGCCACAAAATAAGGCGGGAAAATCGTCGTATGCCAACCTGGCACCACTGAAGTAGCAAAGTCGAAGGAGACCACCGAGTGCACCGAGAGCACCAGCGGAGTAGAAAGCGCTGCCAACAGCAGGTAGCCCATTTCATAGTGTTTCCAAGCCCGGTTGCCACCGCGCCAGCCAAGAGCGAACATACCGTAGAGAAACTTACGCACTTTTGTCGTCGCGCGATCGCGCAGCGTCGCCAGATCGGGAATCAGGCCGATATACCAGAAGATCACCGATACCGTAAAATAAGTCGAAACCGCGAACACATCCCACAACAGCGGGCTTTTGAAGTTCTGCCAGATCTCGTTGGAGTTAGGAACCGGTGCCAAAAACCACACCATCCAGAATCGTCCAACGTGGAAACCGGGGTAAATACCCGCACAAACCACCGCGAACAAAGTCATCGCTTCCGCCGCCCGGTTGACCGAGGTCCGCCACTTCTGGCGAGTCAAAAATAAAATCGCCGAGATCAAGGTTCCCGCATGGCCGATACCAATCCAGAACACGAAGTTCACAATCGCCCAACCCCAAGCCACCGGCTGGTTATTCCCCCAAACCCCGACACCGGTCGAAACCAAATACACCAAGGTGTAACCAAGACATGAGGCCAGCAACACGGAAGGCACAAACAAAATCCACCAGACAAACGGTTGGCGGTTTTCCACGATACCGCAGACGCGATCCGTGATCCAGCTCATCGAGCGGTTGTTCAGAACCAACGACTCACGCTTCACCCCTGGAGCTTCGCTCGGGTGCACCGTCTGATTCGAATCTGTTGTTCCCTTAGCCATTCAAATAATTCCTTTAAATCTTTTAGTCAATTCTGTGATCACTCGCGTTGATTCCAATTTATTGCATCTTCGCGGTTGCCTGCCCCACCTTCGCTGCACCCGGCATGCTTGGATTCGGATTCCGAACTCTGCCTAGATAAGTCGTGCGAGCACGAATCCCAAGGTACTTCAGTATCTCGTAGTTACGGGGAGAAGCTTTGGAATTTTTCTGATTCACATCCTCTTTCGGGTTTTTTAAGTTCCCAAAAATAATCGCATCCGACGGACAAGCC
The DNA here is from genome assembly GCA_024277195.1 of Verrucomicrobiota bacterium. Taxonomy (GTDB): domain Bacteria; phylum Verrucomicrobiota; class Verrucomicrobiia; order Verrucomicrobiales; family DEV007; genus JAADHD01. Next base: position 23,392 of record JAJRVS010000222.1, read on the forward strand.
ACCTGACAGGCAGTCTCCACTTTATTGGTCGGCACTTGCACGTCCGCAGACTCACGAGCTTTGGCTTTCGCCGCAATTTTAGCCGTGGTGATCCGCTGCACACAGTAGGTGCATTTTTCGATCACCCCACGCATACGAACGGTGACGTTTGGATTCTTCTGCAACTGTTCGGTCGTTGTCGCATTGCCCTCGGCTGGCGCCAAAGGTCCCAGACGCAATTTATCCAGCGGACGTTTGTTGACGTCGAAATAATTGAACCGTCGTGCTTTATATGGACAATTGTTGGCACAATAACGTGTGCCGATACAGCGGTTGTAAGTCATCGCGTTAAGCCCATCGCTGGTGTGGACAGTGGCGTTGACCGGGCAAACCGTTTCGCACGGAGCCGCTTCACACTGCGCGCAGTTAACCAACTGCGGAATCATTTCGATATTGTCATCGTCCACGCTGCGACGACCGGGGCGATCCCCGTCTCCATCGCGGAACTGGCTGGCAAGATCTTCCTGTTTCAAGGTAGTGAAATAACGATCCATGCGGATCCAGTGCATTTCACGACCATTGAGCACCTCGGCTTTACCGACGATGGGAATATTGTTCTCTGCCTGACAAGCCACGGTGCAAGCATTACAACCGAGACAAGAATGCAAGTCCACTGTCATCGCCCACTGGTGGTCAGGGTCGACACGGAAAGGGAAATTCCACGGATTGCTGCGCTCGGTATCGTTCACCGGATTTTCCGCGTTCATGAAATCCGGCCCTTTATACAAAGAGATGTTTTCCGGAATATGAGCATCCATGCCGTGCTTCTGCACCGCATCAGGATCATCATCAAAATTGTCCAGGGTCACTTCGCGAGCCAAAGCACGGCCTTCCATACTGTAGTGTTCTGCAGTGAGAGCCAGAATGTGTTTTTTGCCCGTGCCAGTCACTTTTGCGCCAGACACCACGTAAGAAGCTGATGTCGTTTTCAGCGGATAAGCATTAAAACCAACGCCTGTTCCCACCCGACCAATTTCCACTTCCTGCCCCTTAGCATCGTGGCCGTAATAACCCAATGCCAGAGTGATCGTGAAATCTGCCTGCCCCGGACTGCGCAAAGCCGGAACCTTGACAACCGCCTCACCCACAGCGACTTCCAAAAGCTCTCCGTCCTCTTTGAGACCCAACTTATCGAAGGTCGCCTGGCTCAACAGAGCCGCGTTGTCCCAAGTGAGTTTGGTGATCGGATCAGGCACTTCCTGCATCCAACCGTTGTTGGCAAATCGTCCGTCGTAAATCGCCGCGCTAGTAGTCAGAACCACTTCCATCGACTCGGCATACGGCATGTCGACCAATTTAACATCTTCGATGGCTCCAGCCACCTTGGTTACATCTACTTTAGCTCCAGCAGCCGCTGCAAATTTGGATTTGTCGAGGTAACCGTCACGCAAAGTTGCGTTCCAAGCTTTTTTCACGTCGCCTTTTGCCAAAGCAGCAAAAGTCTTTTTCACTTCAGCCAAACCAGGCAAGGGCACATCTTCAATCGCCACCGCTGCTCCGCCATCTGCCTCCTCACCTTCAGCAGATGCTTTTTCAGGCTCAGCCAAAAGGCGGATAAAAAATTCAATCTCTGAAAGTCCACCATATAAAGGCAACAACATTGGCTGCATCACGGAATACACTCCGGTCACCGACTGCAAATCGCCCCAGCTTTCGAGGTAGTGAGCACCCGGCACATGCCAAGTCGCTGCTTTGGCGGTGAGATTTTTTCTCACGCCCAAGTGAACCGATACCGGCACTTTGGCCATCAGCTCAGCAAAATTCAAATCAGCCGGGGCGTCAAACACCGGATCCGTTTCGCCGACCACCACCAAGGTGCGCACCAAATCGGATTTCATCTTTTTCGCCAAGGCATCGATGCCTGGCAAACGGGCTTCTTTTTGCCCCGTATTCACCACCTGCAGGGAAGCTTTGCTACCCGAGAAAGCACCCAGTGCAGTATTGATCGCTGCCACCAACAAATGCACTTCTTTGTCGTGACGAGAACCCGCCACCACCAGTGCCCGGCCTTTGGATGCGGCCAAATCCTTGGCGGCTTCCACGATCCATTTGCGGTTAAAAATCGCGTCGTTCACGCGTCCCGCCGTAGCGGCCACAGCTTTTTTCAAAGCCGCATCGCCGGTTGCTTTGGCGATTTCGCGGGCAAACAAGACCGCAATTTTAAAAGTCTGACTTGCGGGCAAACGCAAACGGTGATCCCCCATGCCGCCGGTCAGCGTGAACGCTGGTTCCACGACATAAAGTCGATTCATCTTTTTAGACAGCTTGCCCTTGGCATCCTCAACCCGGCGTCCCAAAGTGAATTGCTTCACTGGATCCTCACCAATTCGGTCGAGACCAAGAAAGTCACAGTCGAGTGACAAAATTTTCTCCGCCCGGTCAAAACGGGTCACCTGACGACCACCTTTGCCAAACAAAATCTCCTGCGCTTGCGCACAACCGTCATGCGAAATCGCTTCGTGGCGATAAAACTCAGCCGACGGGTAACGTTTTTTCAGCTCAGAGATCAAACGATTGCGAGTCGGTGAAGAAGAGTCCCCTACCAAGAAAGCCGTGCCGTCACCCACCCCTTTTTGAAAGTCGGTGAGAAATTCACCGTTGAAGTCCGCTTCACTGGAAGTTTTCCCTTTGGCCAAATACAAATTCGAACGATCCGGATCGTAAAGATCAAGCACCGAAGCCTGCATGAAAGCATCCGACCCACCGGAAACGGTCGGGTGCAGACGATTGCCATCCACTTTGGTCGGACGCCCTTCGTGAGTCGTCACCACCAGCGGATCTCCACCGAGTCCGCCGATACGCGGTTTCACCGTGGAGTAAAACAAAGGATTCCCCGGCACGTTCCACTCAACATGCTCGTTGAAAGGGACCAAGAAACGTCGTGGGCGACGGCAAGAAGCCATGCCAAAACCCGCCAGTGCGGTAGCCGCACCCATCAGGCGGACAAAATTGCGTCGTGAAACTCCCCCATCCGTTTCCGGTCCGGCCAATTCCGCCGCTCCCTGTGGGAATTCACGTTCCAGCCATGAAGTGAATTCAGGGCTTTCATCAAGCTCGCCCAGACTACGCCAGTACTGACGACCGGTGTCGGGAGTTTCAGGATGTTGCCACTTGCGTTTCATTCTAATATAACTGGAAAATCTACTTATTTCTCGGTTTCAGTGTCAACATTAACGGTGACATGCGGTGCAACTCTCTGGAGGATTCACGTTCCAAGCCTCTTTCAGCCCTTTACCAATATCTTCACGGGTCAAAGGTTTCTCTTTCCCTTTCACTTTATGCTCTTCAGCAAAGTCCTTGGCCGATTTGCCCGTCTTCTCCGCCAGATACTTGAAAAACTCGTGACGATCGACATCTTCAGCTTTCCAATTCAAATTAGTGATCTCATCCATCGGACGCAGATGTTTTTCCGGATTGCGGTGACAATCCAAACAAAATCCCATCGAAAGTGACTTCTCCTGACGAACCACCTTCATCTCGTTAACCTTGCCGTGACACTCCATACAGCTCACTCCACGATTGACGTGAACCGAGTGATCAAAATAAGCATAATCCGGAGTTTCGTGGATCTGCACCCACTTCACCCGCTCACCGGTGTAACCTTCGTAGTTTTTATCCACCGCTTCACGCAGCTTCAACAACTTGTCGCTTTCGGTGCGGATCGCCTTGTGGCAATTCCAACACTGCTCGGCCACTGGTATATTCGAGTGTTTTGAATTTTCTACAAAACTGTGACAATAACGGCAATCCATGCCCAACTGCCCCGCGTGGATACTGTGATCAAAAGGGATCGGCTGTTGTGGTTCGTAACCCACCCGGGTGTATTTAGCCGTGGCGGTGTACCAAAAGGCCGGAACCACCAGCATTCCTACCACTGAAAGGCCAAAAATGACTTTCAGTGGAATCCAATTTACCCAGCGTGGAAAAAAGTTACCCATTTGTGATGATTTATCGGGCGTATTAAAGACTTTGTGAAACTTTTCACAAGCGTTTTTCCTGTTTTTTTGAAAGTTTTTTTTTTACCCCTTGTCAAATCGACGATCAGCGCCCAAACAAAGTTTTCAATACACCTTGATAATAAAGCTCTCACGCAACCTTTGTTGCATGAAACCGGTAACAAAGCTGAAAAGCCATTTAATCCTTCCTAGAACCCGAAAATCGAATCTAAGAACTACTTCCCCTTAAAAAACACCCCAACCCTGACCCAATATGCCACAACTCTCACGCCTGACTTTTGAACCTGAAATTGACAGTGTAAATAAGCCTACCTTCGCCAATTTTGTAATCTTCTTTTTTCAGCCTCCCCTTTGCCCCTATTGAAAGAAGCAGCTTGTGATTGCTCTTGATGCTTCAGAAGATATGGTGAGGTCACATCATGAAGCACATTTTCTTTTTAGCCGCTTCCAGTCCAGGCGCAGGTTTGACCTCTGTCGCCCTGGGTGCATTCCGCGCTTTGGACCGTCGGGGTATCAAGGTGGGTTTTTGTAAACCTATCAGTCAAAATGGCTCAAGCGGTGATAAGCCGGATCCGTCGATTCATTTTGTCAAATCCACCAGTGCTTTCACACCGCCCGATCCCCTACCTATCGAAGAGGCCGAGCGCTATTTGCGCGATGACCGCATGCAGGATCTAATGGAACTGGTGGTCGGTAAGGTCAACAATGCAACTGAAGATCTCAATGTGGTTGTCGTTGAGGGATTACTGCCCACTCATGAGCAAACTTTTCCTAATCGAATCAATCGCGCTTTAGTCACGGCGCTTAATGCAGAGTTGATTTTAGTGCATGGTGTAGAAGAAGACTCGATCCGAGAGACAGAAGAAAAAATCAAAACCGCAGCAACTTTATATGGCGGGATCAAAAACCCCTCCATCATAGGGTGTATTCTCAATAAGGTGGAAACCCGTTCAGAGCTTGCCTCGAAACATGAGGTTCGCTCATTGATGGAAAGTGGAGGTGCTTTGGAAGGAGCCCCCTTTGACATTGAAAAACTAGAAAGCATTCGAGATGGCTATCTAAACCACAGCGATTTATTTAAAGCGGGTCACTTCGATTTGATTGGCTGCATCCCTTGGAATCGTAATCTATTGTCATTCAGGATGTCAGATGTCGCCGAGCACTTAGGGGCTGAAGTGGTGTTTGAGGGAGACTTGAAGCATCGACGCGTGACCTCCATCGCCTTATGCGCACGTAATGTGCAGAATATCCTGCATGTTTTTAAAGCCGGCGCTTTACTGCTGACGCCGTTGGATCGCTCTGATGTCATCATGGCTAGTGCTTTGGCAGCTTTGAACAAAGTGTCTTTGGCTGGCCTGATTCTCACCGAAGGGGTGAAAGCCCCTTCACAACTTTATGATTTTTGTCAGCATGGGCTTGCAACAGGATTGCCTGTTTTGCGAGTAACTACCGATAGTTTTACCACAGCGACTTGCTTGGCTCGGATGAGTAATGAGATCCCTGCTTCGGACGGTGAGCGATTTGATACGTCGATGGACTTCATTGCTCGTCATGTGGACGGAGTGATGCTGCAGGATCGTTTGAAAGTGGAACCAAAATTCCGCATGTCGCCGGCAGCATTTCGCCATAGGCTGGCTTATACCGCACGGGCAAATCGCAAGCGTATCATTCTGCCCGAAGGCGAGGAACCACGAACGATTCTGGCGGCGATGAATTGCGCCCAACGCGACATTGCTACTTGCGTGTTAGTCGGAAACCCTGATGAGATCCACCGTATTGCCGAGGCACAGAATGTGGTAATTGGACAAGGCATTGAAGTTCTGGATCCCCTTCCGATTCGCCATCAGTATGTGGACTTTCTGGTGAAACGTCGTCAGCACAAGAACATGACCCAACAACAAGCAAGTGAGGCTTTGGAGGACAACGTGATGTTGGCTACAGCGATGCTGGAGCTGGGCGAAGTGGATGGCCTGGTGTCGGGAGCGGTTCATTCCACTGCCAATACCATTCGACCGGCACTGCAACTGATACGCACTCATCCAGATGCCAAAGTGGTCTCATCGGTATTTTTCATGTGCCTTCCAGAACAGGTGTTAGTCTATGGGGACTGCGCGGTGAATCCTGACCCCGACGCAGAGCAGCTGGCTGATATAGCGATCCAAAGCGCGAACTCAGCTGCGCAGTTTGGAGTGCCGCCCAGGGTAGCGCTTATCAGTTACAGCACTGGGGAATCGGGTGCGGGCGTCGATGTGGATAAGGTTCGATGTGCTGCGAAACTGGCTAAAGAGCAGCGCCCCGACTTATTGATTGACGGCCCTTTGCAATATGACGCAGCTGCGATCGCAGAAGTCGCAGCCACCAAAGCTCCTGACAGCCCAGTGGCAGGTAAAGCGACCGTATTTATCTTTCCAGACTTGAATACCGGCAATACTACCTACAAAGCAGTGCAACGATCGGCGAATGTCATCAGCATTGGGCCGATGTTGCAAGGCTTGCGCAAACCTGTCAATGACCTCTCCCGTGGAGCTTTGGTGGATGATATCATCTACACCATCGCCATCACTGCAGTGCAGGCGCAGTCAATGGATGAATGAGCAGCAGGTCTTTAGCTGCTGAGATTGCTCTTCGGGCCTCTTTCATGAAAAACACCTGAAGCTTCTTTACACAGTGCCTGCTATTCACTAATCTTTACTAGCAAGCATTTTAACAACCAATGTCTGAAACGGAAATCTCCACAACCTGGCGTCACATTGCCCGTCAAACCCAGGCGAAAATCAATGCCGCCTGGTGGCTGGATCGTTTCACCCCCCTGCTGGTTGCGCTGTCAGTTATCAGCGCAGGCGTCGTGCTCTATCTGCGCAGCATCGAAAACACCCCATCCCTCCCCATCCTGTTCGGTGCTTTTGCCACCGCCTTGATCTTGTTAGCTATCACCGCCTGGATCACCACCCGCCGCTCATACATCCGCCGACAGGATGCCTTGGTTCGCCTGGAAGACCAACTGCACCTCCACAACGCCCTGACTACCGCCGATCAGGGAATCGGCAAGTGGCCCACCCCACCTGGCACACAAAACATCAATGTAGGACTCGACTGGCATTGGCCGCGCATCCTCACCCCTTTCGCGGTTTCAATCACTCTGGTTCTGGCCGCCTTCCTCGTCCCTGTCACCATCATTCAAGGCACCGCCCTGCCACCTCCAAGCCAGCCGCTCGCTTGGGAGCAAATGGAGGACTGGTTGCAGAGCTTGGAAGAAACCGAGTTGATCGAAGAACAATCGCTCGATGATGTGCAGGAAAAAATAGAAGCCCTGAGCGAACAGCCCAAAGACGAATGGTTCAGCCACAGCAGCATGGAGGCCTCGGACAGTATGCGTGACGGTCTCAACAAACAAATCGAACAGCTCGGAGCCGATCTCGCCCATGCAGAACGCGGCCTGAACGCCTTCCAGAATTTTTCCAACCAGATGAATGAGGCCACCAAAAACCAACTGCTACAAGAATATCAACAAGCACTGAAAAACCTCCAAAGCGGCGCCTTGCCGCTCAATTCAAAAATGATGCAGGCGCTCAAAAACATCGACCCCTCGATGTTGAAAAATATGAGCCAGCTCAGCAAGGAACAAATGGATGCCTTGCGCAAACAACTGAAAAAAGGCGCGAAAGCAGCCCGCAAAGCGGGCATGGGAAAAGGTGGCTTGCCCGGGCTCGAAGAAGGTGACTTGATTGCTTATCTGCTCAGTCAAAACGGCAAAGGCCCCGGACGAGGCGGCATCAGTCGTGGCCCGGGCGAAGCCCCGATCAGCCTCGGTGATCCCCAACACCTTGGTACAAAAAACTTCGAAGCGGTGCAAAATCCCGACCTCTCCCGCGCCGCGCCCGGTGATCTGGTAGGCGTCGGCCAGAGCGAACACGACATCGACAAAAGCAAACAAGGCCCCCAGCAAGCCGGAGCGGTCAAATCCACCGGTCAAGGCGGTGACACCATCTGGCAAGAATCTTTATTACCCGCCGAAAAAGAATTGCTAAAACGCTACTTCAAATCACCTTAGTTAATATTTTGAAATTTCAAATCTGAAGTCTGAAATCCCACCATGCCCATCTCCGAAAAAGATATTCAAAAATACGCTACCGAGATCACTAAGCTCAACGATACTCTAAACGGCGTATTATTCGGTCAGGAAGACCTCATCGAACTCACCATCACCGGCCTGCTCGCCCGCGGCCACATCCTGTTGGAAGGTCTGCCCGGATTGGGGAAAACCGAACTGGTCACCGCCCTGTCAAAAGCCCTGCAAATCGAAACCAAACGTATTCAGTTCACCCCCGACCTATTGCCCGGAGACATCACCGGAAACCCCGTATTGCAAGAGACCTCCAACGGTCGCGAGTTTGTTTTCCAACCCGGCCCGCTGTTTGCCAACCTGGTGCTCGCAGACGAGATCAACCGCGCCTCACCCAAAACCCAGTCCGCATTGCTCGAAGCGATGCAAGAGCGCCGCGTCACGGTGCTGGGAAAAGCCCATCAACTGCCCGTCCCGTTTTTTGTATTGGCAACCCAGAACCCAATCGAACTGGAAGGCACCTACCCCTTGCCCGAAGCTCAACTCGACCGCTTTCTCTTCAAACTCGAAGTGCAACGCAACAACGCCGAGACCCTGGAACGTATCGTCCAGCACCGCGAACTCGGTATCGAACCCAAAGTCGAATCAGTCATGGATGAGCAAACGCTCATCAACATCATGGATGCGGTGCGCAAAATCTACCTGCCCGACGTGGTCGCCAACTACATCGCCCGACTGGTCGACGGCACCCATCGCGGTCAAAGCAAAGTCTCAGAAGGCATCCGTTTTGGTGCCAGTCCTCGTGCCGCCTTAAGCCTGGCTTCAGCAGCCAAGTCGCGTGCTTTGATCAAGGGCCGCATCAACGCCAGTTTCGAAGATGTCAAAGCGGTGGCCATTCCGGTTTTACAACACCGTATCGTATTGGAATACCAAGCCCGGATTGACGGCACCACCGCCCGCGACCTTGTCGGAAAACTGCTCGCCGAAATCCCCACCCAGGATCTCGATACCCCAGCTACCTTAAAAGAAAAAGCAAATGCTTAGGGCTGCGACTCATAGAATTTCGTTCAAATCGAACCTGCCTGTATGATCCCGAAAAGACGCCTCCCAGCTCCGTTCCTGACCTTGATTCTGCTGATCGCAGGTTTGCATTTTCTCGTCGGCTTTGCCTCGGCTCAGAAAAACATTTACCAACACACCTACCCCAAGTCGGGAGGCTCCAAAATATCCCTTACCAGTCCTTTTGAAAAAGGCCCCAACTACGGCTTCCAGCCCATCCAAGTGGTGATCAAAAACGGCACAGCCAAAGACCGCAGCTGGCGGCTGCAATTCCGCAGTGACAGCGAAAGAAATCACCACTCAGTATTTAAAATCACAGCCAAAGCCGGACAGGAAGTCAAACAGGACATCCTTGTTCCTGTTCACTGGCTGCCACAGTATTCACGTTACCGCCAGGAAAGCATTCACATCCAGGCTGACGGGTTCTCCAGCCTTTCCACCTCCAACTACGAGCAATTACCTGAAAAATGGCCCAGCATCATCATCAGTGAAAAACTCGCCGCCCGCAATCTGACCCTGCTGAGCAACTACCTCAAAAAACAGAAAAGTAAAAGCTCCAAATCCCGCTCATCTTCCAATATTTCATTTGCCGCCAGCTGCGACAATCAACTGCTGCCCGCCGACTGGAGGGCCTACATCGGTTACGACGCCCTGATGATCGCAGCCGATGAGTGGACCCAGTTGCGCCCCGCCGTGCAAAAAGCCATTCTGGAACGCAATCGTTTTGGCGGCATCCTGCAGATCTATACCGAGCCGCGGGACAAACAGCTCGATTACCGCTCACTGGGTTTCGATCGCAAACCGGTGCTCGGCAACATCATCCGCAGCGACCACAGTTACGGCGTCATCGAGTTGCACGGTTGGGACGGACGCAACGTCAAATTGGCTCAGGCTTACAACACCTTGAGAAACGCCGCAACCAACCGCCTCAATTTCGAACAGGCCTACCGCAAGGACTGGAAACTACAAAAGGATTTTGGCCACAAGAGATCCAATCCTGTCCTGGTCATGCTGATCCTCACCATCTTCAGTGTGCTGGTAGGACCGGTGAACTTTTTTGTCTTCGCCAAAGCCGGCCGCCGTCACCGCCTCTTTTTCACCACCCCGCTGATCTCCCTCATTGCCGGTCTGTTGGTGCTGGCATTCATTCTTTTTGAAGATGGCGTTGGCGGGCAAGGTCGCCGCATGTTGGTGATTGATCTGGAAAGTGCCACCACTGAAAAGCGTGCTTACATCACCCAGGAGCAAATCAGCCGCACCGGGGTACTGCTTGGTAATCATTTTAAACTCCAGGACAGCAGCTTCATTACCGCAGTAGCACTGGCCCACTCACGTTGGAGCCCGCGCGTTTCTTACTCCAACCACACTAACTTTAATTTTGCTGGCGATCAACTTTCCGGCGACTGGTTTCAAAGCCGTCGTGAACAGGCGCAGTTTATCCAAAGCATACAACCCACCCGTTCCCGTATCGAGATGACCACTGAAATCACTCCTACCCAGGATCCCAAGCTGTTTTCCAGTCTTGAGTTCACTGTCGAAGATTTTTTCTACGTGGGTGAAGGTGGCCGGGTGTGGAAAGCCAAAACAGACAAGCCCATCGCCCCGGGCAGCGAAATCATCCTCGTAGCTTCCTCCCGCAGTGAGCTGAACACCTGGTGGAACGAACACAGTTCCGTTCTCTCGGCAAACCGCTCCAACAACAAAACCACTGATAACTCCTTACGTCGGCAAACCCGTGCCCTATCCTTTCGCCCGGGTCATTTTTTTACCGTCAGTAAAGATCCCAAATTAGCCTTTATCGAAACCCTCGATTCCATTCGATGGACCAACGCCGACGCCATGATCTTTGGCCCCGTGACCAAAGCTTCGTCAGCTCCTTCTTCAACCAACGACTCCGCTGCTGCAAAACAATGACCCCTCCCGCTCTACCTGCTATCGAAGTCATTGATCTTCATCGCAACTTCGGCAACCTGAAAGCGGTTGACGGGGTCTCTTTTAAAATAGAAAAAGGCACCGTAGTCGGTTTTGTCGGAGCCAATGGCGCAGGCAAAACCACCACCATGCGTATCCTCGCCACGCTGGACTACCCGACCCGGGGCACGCTCAAAGTGAGCGGTATCGACGTCACCCAATACCCTGCCGAAGTTCGCGCCAAGATCGGCTGGATGCCTGATAGCTTTGGCACCTATCACCACATGACCGTGATCGAGTATCTCGATTTTTTTGCCCGCGCCCTGGGTTTCAAAGGCCAGGAACGAACCCGGCGCATCACCGATGTGATGGACTTCGCCGATCTTGCTCCCCTTGCCGACCGACTGATCAATACCCTGAGCAAAGGCATGGGACAACGACTCTGTCTGGGTCGCTCGCTGCTTCACGACCCGGAAGTATTGATCCTCGACGAACCCGCCGCCGGCCTCGATCCCAAAGCCCGGGTGGAACTCAAACACCTGATTCGGATTCTAGCCGAGGAGGGTAAAACGGTTTTGATCAGTTCCCACATCCTCTCCGAGCTCGCCGAGATGTGCGACAGCCTGCTCTTTATCAACGAGGGGCGAATCATTCACCAGGGCAGCGCCGAGAGCCTCAAGCGCGATGACAGTGGCAGCACCATCATCCGTGTCGAAGTCCACGGTGATACCCGGGCACTGCTCGAATGGGCGCAAATGTCGCCGCATGTGAAACTCAAAGAAGGGCTCAAGGAAGGCGCCCGGATCGAAGTGGACTCTGTTGATGATCAAATCACCGCAGATGTCCTCCAGCGCATGATCAAGGACGGCCTGCAAATCATCGAATTCCACCGCGAAGAACGCAAACTCGAAGACGCCTTCATCGACATCCTCGAAAACATCGAAGCGCAAAAAAATCAAACCACTCCAGCTTGAACACTTTCCCCTCACCCACTCATTCCGCCCTTACAGGGCTTCATTTTTTTTACACCTTTCCCCAGGGCCTTGCCCTGGGCTATCTCATTTCACCCCTTCGGGGCCAATCCAGCTCGGAGCAAATCCATCATCCCCCCCTCCTTTGCAACTCAATACCAGCTCCAACGGAGCGACCTGTTACAGCCCAGGGCAACGCCCTGGGTATCTCGCACCAAAATATTCCCAGCCCTGAAAGGGCGTAATTCATGAAAGCGCCAGCAGCCACTACGGAACTCACCGACTTCCCCAACCGCTTCAGCCCGATGCTCGTCAAAGAGCTTCGCCAGGGTTTGCGCACCAATATCTTCACCACCTCCTTCATCCTGCTGCAAGGCTTCATGGTGTTCACCGTATTCATCGGTGCCGCCTCCACCGGTTCGGCCAACGCCGCCAGCGGCTTTTTCTGGACCTTCCTAATGGTGACTCTTTTAGTTGCCATGCCCATTCGCGGTTTCAACGCCCTGGCCGCCGAAAAACAAAACAACTCCCTCGACCTGCTCAAGCTGACCCGCCTCAGCGCCTGGCGTATAACCTTCGGCAAATGGGCCGCCCTGATGTCACAAACCACCTTACTGGTCATCAGCATTCTGCCCTACCTCGTCATGCGCTACTTTTTCGGTGGCATCGATCTGATCGAAGAATTCCTCATCCTGTTTTTCACATTTTTTGCCTCCGCTTTGTTCACCGCACTCACCGTGGGGTTTTCGTCATTCCCAGTCTTACTGCGAGGTTTTATCGTTGCCGCAACAGGCTTTATCTGTTTTTACGCCATAACTATTTTTTCTTTCAGCCCTACCTACCGCACCTTTGGTAGCGGCCGGACTGATCCCAACTTTTGGTGGCAAATCGGAGGCATCGTGATTGCCGGCACTTACATCATCTATTTCCTGCTCGACTTCGGTGCCGGCCAGATTGCCTCGCTGGCAGAAAACAACGCTACCCGAAAGCGCTTGATCTCACTTTTTTTTGCCATCGCCATCATCTTGTTAAATCTGGCCGGCGTAGACGAAGAACTTGTATTTATGCTGGCAGGCATGGTCATTACTCTTGTCTGGGCCGACGCGATCACCGAACGCCCTTCCACCTTACCCAGCGTGCTTCGCCCTTTCACCAAAAGCCGTATCTACCCCTCAGCCAAATACCTGCTCACCCCCGGTTGGCATACCGGCATCCTCTTTCTTATTTTCAGCAGCTTGATTTTTATTAGCATTTTTCTCTTTAGTGAGGGTATCCTCTATTCAGACTGGACCATTGTAAACGCCGCGATGCTGATCAGTCTCATAGGCTCCATCACCTACCCCCTTATTTTCATCCATCTGTTTTTTCCAAAATCCAACCAGATGTTTGCTTTATACATTCTGATCCAATGTTGCACCGTAGTCATCAGCTTCATCCTCGCTTTGGTAGGAGATACCTCCAAAAGCATTGGCGACGTGCTATTTTTCTGCCTGCCCATCCCCCCGGTCTCGCTGCTCGCTCTGAGTGATTCCGCGGGTAAAAACCACCCACTCTACTTCCTGCTCGCATCCAGCATTTTCACCCTGATCAGCCTGGCCATCCCCCTCTGGCGAGCAAGACCTCTCTACCAAGAAATGCGCTCAAAAAAACCGAATCCTGAATCCTGAATTCTTCATCCCACATATCCGAGATCAGCGCTCGCGCCCAAACCTACGCCGAACTGTTCAAGCTCCCCATCGCCCATCAAGTATGGCGTGGACAAGTAGGTGATTTCCAGGGTGCCGGCGTCGGCAGCTCCCTCGATTTCCAGGATCACCGTTCTTACATGCCCGGCGATGACCCCCGTCACATCAACTGGCAGGCTTATGCCCGCACCGGCAACTACTCGATGAAACTCTACCGCGAGGAAGTCCGCCCCTCCGTCGATGTCATCCTCGACATCTCCGAGTCAATGAAACTCAGTGAAAAAAAATGGCAGCGCTCACTCGAACTTTTCTACTTTGCCATTCATGCCGCGCTCAAAGCCAGCGCCTCGCTGTCCGTATCCGTGATCAAAGGCAGCGAACATTTGCATTTCCAAAACGACATGATCCACGGCTCCTCTTGGATCGATAAAATCGACGACCTTCCAAGCACCCCCGCCGCCGCCTCCCCCGACTTAAGCCAAGTCCCCCTGCGCGCTCAATCGATGCGCATTTTTGTCAGTGACCTGCTCTTCCTCGACTCCCCTGAGAGCACCCTCATCGCCCTCAGCCGGGGTCGCGGACGCGCCATCCTCATGGTTCCCTTTTTAAGCGACGAAGAAAAACCTCAATGGGATGGCAATTACGATTTCGTCGAAGTCGAAGCCGGCAGCCACCATTCACACCGCATCGAAGCCCACTTATTAAAACGCTACCGCAGCGCCTACCAACGCCACTTCGATCTATGGAAAACCCTAGCTCAAAAACACGGCCTCCTGATGGCCCGCATCCCCAGTGAACCCGACTTCCAAACCGCTCTACAATACGAAGCCCTCTCCGCCAAAGTCGTGGAATTTTGAAAAACAGAATTCAGAAGATTTAACTCTTATATCCTACACCCTTGCCTTTCACCTTCGCCAATCCTCTCGGTTTCTGGGCTTTGCTCGGCATCCCTGCTATTATCCTGATCCATTTTTTGCAGCAGAAATCGATCGTGGTGAAAATCAGCACCCTCTTTCTGCTCGATCACCTGCAGCACCAAAGCGTGAAAGGCCAGAAATTCGACCGGCTGCGCTCATCCATCCCTCTGTGGTTACAACTTCTAGCTGTCCTGCTGCTGACCTGGGTTCTGGTTCAACCTCGTTGGATGCAAAACAACGCCGTTCAGCGCATCGCCATCGTTATCGACAGCTCCGCCTCGATGGAAACTTTCCGAGAACCTCTATACCTGCAATTAAAATCCGAACTCAGCCGTTTGGCGAGCACGGTCCACCACACCGAATACATCGTACTGGACTCCCACCGCTCCAAACAGCCCATCTACAACGGCAACAGCCGCGCCCAACTCATCGACGCTCTCAAAAACTGGCAACCACTCGCCACCGCCCACGACTTCACCCCGGCGCTCAGAACCGCCCGCAGTCTGGTCGGGACAAGCGGCACCCTGATCATGGTCAGTGATCACCTCATCGACGAACTCGCTTACGACGCCCAACTGCTCGCCATTGGTCAACCCACTGACAACGTAGGTTTTGCCGGACTACAAATTGTGAAACGGGACGACGGCCAGGTGATGTGGAAAGCACTGGTGCGCAACTACTCCGAACAAACTCAAAAACGAAACTGGTTGTTACACACTGACGAGAAAAAATCAAAACAGCGATCCATCGAACTGGCCGCCGGTCAAACCCGCTCCCTGCAAGGCGCATTCCCCGACGGCTCGGACCAGATCACTCTGCGCATGGATCCGGACGCTTTTGCGTTAGACGATCAACTGCCCATCATCCGCCCCAAACAAAAAAAACTCAGCCTAGCCACCATTCTCACCCCGGAAATCCAACCGCTACTGAAAACCACCCTCAGCTCCCTCTCCGGGATTTCCCTGCCCACTCCCGATCAAAGCGCTGATTTAACTTTTTCCGTTTATCAACCGCTCAATCCCGCCCCTTTATCTAAAGGCCACGGCATCGTTTTCCTCGACCGCAACCAACTGCCCTCCAAATACCTCAAAGGACAGATCTACGCAGAACACCACCCCTTACTTGATAATCTCAATTGGCAGGGCCTGCTCGCCCGCGCGTCACTCGGATTACCCCTGACCGAGGCCGACACCCCCTTGTTATGGCAAAACAAACACACCCTCATTTTCCTGCGCCGCGGTGAACAAGGCAATCAACTCATCTTCAATTTTGACCTTGCCTCGTCCAACGCCACCCACCTGCCCGCTTTCATCGTCACCATCCACCGTTTTGTCGAATCAGTGAGAAAAATGAAAGTAGCTCCCTCGCAACTCAACTTCGAAATATCCCAACCCATCAACCTTGCTTTTGCTCACAGCGAAGAGGCTGCCCCGCTCACCCTGTCCAGCACCATCGAGCAAAAAACCATCAGCCGGGATCTGCCCGCACATCAAGCTCAAATCCGCGCGCCCGCTCAAGTCGGTTTTTTTCAAATCCGGCAAGGCGACGAAGAACGCCCTCTACTCAACGGAGCCACCCACTTCGCCGATACCCGCGAAGCCGACCTGCAACAAGCCGCGTCACGCAACGACCTAAACAAAGCAGAAAACGATCTAATCAATCAATACAGCGAACAAGATGCTCGCTGGCAACTCTGGCTGCTCATCCTCTGCGCCGCCCTACTCACCTCCTGGCACTTCGTCTCCCGCCCCACAAACAATCCCTCCCAATTGTTTAACTGATTTTATAACCACTGATTCACACTGATGGACACCGATATATACTTGAAAAACGAAAGCAAAGTATTGATTGGATGTGCCATGCGCGTTCACAGCGAACTTGGTTACGGCTTTCATAAAAAACCCTACGAATACACTAATAAAAAAATCAGTGTTTATCAGTGCCCATCAGTGGTTTAACTCTCTTCTCCCCCTAAATGTTCCTCGCTCCTCAATGGTTTCTACTTCTGCCTGTATTCGCCGTCATCGGTTGGTATTTTCGCAGCCTGCATTTATGGCAAAGCCGGCGCGTGATCATTCTCATCTTGATCACCCTGATCCTCACCGACCCGCAGATCAAACGTCTCAAGGACGGGCTCGATCTCTGGGTTCTGATCGACCGCTCCGCATCCGCCGAAAAAATGGTCGACCAGAACATCGACGAGTGGCGCCGCTTACTAGAAAAATCACGCCCCTCCGAAGATGATCAATTACGTTTTGTAGACTATGCCGCCGAAGTGGTCACCCAGTCAAACTCAGAAACCCGCAGCTATCCCGGCCCGCGCAACCTGACTCGAACCGCCCTCGCCCTGGAGGACGTGATCGCCCTCGCCGATCGCAAAAAACGCAGCCGTATTTTACTTTTCACCGACGGCTACAGCACCGAGCCCTTAACCGGCCTCAGTGAAAAACTCGAACAGATGTCGATCCCGCTCGACTACCGCTTACTGACTGCAGAATCCACCGTCGATTACCAGATCACTCAATTCGACCTACCCAACCGCATCCAAATCGGTGAGCCCTTTTTGCTCGACATCAAAGTTCTCGGCAACCGGGATGGCGATATCCCCATCACCATTTACCGCAATCAGGAAAAGCTCGGAGAAAGCAATATCAAAATTTCCCAAGGCAGCGGCAAGCTCAAATTCACCGACCGCATCATCAAAGGCGGCTCCTACCAATACCAAGCCCGGATCTCACCCCAGAGCGATGCTCACTCAGGCAACAATCATTACGAAAGCTGGGTCGAAGTTCACTCCGGTCCACGCATCCTACTGGTCACCCACTACATCAAAGACCCGCTCGTGCCCATCCTTCAGAATCAAGGTTTTCAGGTTCAAGTCGTGAGTGAACCCGCCTTGTTGAAAATAGGACAACTCAGTGGCTGCAAAAATGTGATCTTTAATAACGTGCCCGCCCACGAAGTGCCGCAGTCTTTCCTCAAAGCCCTCGATTTTTTTGTCACCGAACAGGGCGGCGGATTCCTCATGGTCGGTGGCAAACGCAGCTTCGGTTCCGGCGGCTATTTACAAAGCCACGTCGATGCCTTGTTGCCGGTTTCCATGGAACTCAAAAACGAGCACCGCAAACTCTCCGTCGCCATGGCCATCGTCATGGATCGCTCCGGTTCAATGTCAATGACCGCCGCCGGAGGGCAGACAAAAATGCAACTGGCCAACGAAGGCGCCGCGCGTGCCGTCGAGTTGCTCGGCTCGATGGATCAGATCACTATTTTTGCGGTGGACAGCACCGCTCACGAGATCGTGCCGCTGATCGGTGTGGAAGCCGGGCGGGCAGACATCATCAACCGCGCACGATCCATCGAAAGCATGGGCGGCGGCATCTACGTTTACGAAGGGCTCAAAGCCGGATGGAACTCTCTGAAAGAAGCCGAAGTCGGCCAACGTCACATGATCCTTTTCACCGATGCAGCCGATTCAGAACAGCCCGGTCAATACAAAGCCCTGCTCAAGGAAATCACCGCCGATGGTGGCACCGTCAGTGTGATCGGCCTAGGCACACGCTCCGACCCCGACGCCGTTTTCATTGAAGATGTTGCCACCCGGGGTGGGGGTCGCATTTTTTTCACCACCGACCCGGCCAGTCTGCCCAACATATTCGCCCAGGAAACCGTGACCGTGGCCCGCTCCACCTTCATCGATGAAGCACTCAAAACCCAAAGCACCGGCGGTTGGTTCGAAATATCCAGCCAAAACATGAAGTGGCCGGCCGTTATAGACGGTTATAATTTAAGTTACCTTAAAAACGGCGATACCGCCGCTTTAAAATCCGCCGACGAATACAATGCTCCACTGATCGCCACTGGCCGCCGTGGCATCGGTCGCAGTGCCGCCATATCCTTTCCACTCGGTGGCGACTTCTCCCAAAAGGCTCGTGACTGGCCTCAACTGGGGGATTTTATACAGACCTTGAACCGTTGGCTGATGGGCGAACAGGTGCCTTCCGGCATCGGGATCCGCACCCAGCTCAACGGCACCGAACTCACCATTGACCTGCTCTTTGATGACAAAATCTGGGGCGAACGTTTTACCACCTCCCCGCCCAAACTGGTGATCAGTGAAGGTATCAAAGGAAGCCCAAAAACCAAAGAGCTTATCTGGGAAAGGATTTCCCCCGAACACTATTCGCTGCGCACGGATTTGGCCGAAGGCCTGCCGGTGCGCGGAGCGATCCAAATTTCCTCAACACAGGCGCTGCCCTTTGGGCCACTGGTGGTAGGGTCGAGCACCGAATGGGCTTTTAATGGCCAACGAATCGAAGATCTCAAAACCCTCTCAGCATCCAGCAAAGGCCGCAATCTGGTCGACCTCTCCGACGCCTGGCAAAAACCCACCCGCCGTGACTTCGCCTCGATCCAGCCATGGCTGCTCGCCGCCTTGCTGCTCGCCATCATCCTCGACGCCCTCATCACCCGCACCGGCTGGCACCTACCCTACTTCGCCTTGAACCTGAAACGCCCGCGTTTCCCACGCGTCAAAAAAGCTAAACACCCTCCCAAAACAAACACCCCCAAGCCTCCCGCCCCAGCTGAACCAGCCACGCCTTCAGAGCAGACCGAGCCAAGCCCCACACAACCACCTCAATCCGCCCGCGCACGTTTTGCCCGCGCCAAGCGCCGGGGAAAATAAACAAACTTGAGCTCCCTACGATTTAGCTTCGCACCTAAAACAAAAGGCGATTCAATTTTTGTAGATCCTAGCGGATTTTTTGCTCGTTCTTAGGCAAAACTCCAAGCTCGCGCTTGATTGAACTCCCAGAAATAGAACCCACTTCCCAACCAATCGTAAGAGATTCGAGACCTTTCGTTTTCTGTATTTCCCTCCCGGCCGCAGGACAAAAAAATCAGCCATTGTTTATTGAAAGCTAGCTTATCACCCGACAACATCATTTCGCCCTTTTAGGGCTGGCAATAAAGACAATTTAACCCCAGCGCTTCGCACTGGGCTATCACATTTTGTCCTTTCAGGACAGTTTGCTTACATCTCTGTTGCACCAACGGTGCTCAATGATATAGCCCAGTGCGAAGCACTGGGTAAAAAACCCAATTCTCCCAGCCCTGCAAGGGCGAAATGCATAGCCGTCAGCAGCTTAACTTTCTTGTCCCCCTCTAAGCTCTTCTTCCCCATCAGTGTTTATCAGTGCACTCAGTGGTTAATTTCTTTATCGTGTAGTGCCAAAAAGCGGGTATTCACGAATGAACCGTTCAACGATCTTTCGGTATAATAACCAACATCAAAGGGCGGTGATCACTGGCGAGGTACCAGTCTTCTCCATGCGGAATATAACTCTTTTTTTTATCGATCTCCCGCAGCCCCCCTTTACTCGCCAAGGCAAAATCAAAACGTGCATACGAATCGGCGTAATTCCAATAGTGGGTCCAGCGAAAACCATACTGATCTTCCACATTGATTGCAGTGAGATAATAATCGCTGCGGTAGCGACCTCGCAGAGTACGCACCGGCGCTTCATTTTTGGTATCATTCAGGTCGCCATAAACGATCAGATTAACTCCCGGCTGCTCCCTTAAAATTGCATCAATATGCTGACGCGCCAACTGCGCCTCGTTCCTGCGCATCAAAGCCTGGTCTGCCTGCGGAACTTCTCGTTTGGATTTCAAATGCAAACCCACCAAACGCAGCCGGTAAGTAGGGTTCGGAGCAATCGTGACATCTAAAATACCACGTTGAAAAGGCAAACGTTTATCGCCAATCAAATAACTGAGACCCGTCCGCGGATCACGCTCCACAATAGGAAACCGTGACAACAATGCCAGATTGCGCTCATATTCGGTAGAGGCTTCGACCCATTCAAGATACGGCAAGTCAATGCCCGCTTTTTTTAACCGCCGCTGGAAATCCAGCAAATAATCCATACCCCCTATTTCACAGACTCCGACAATATCCGGTTTGGATTTCACCACCACTTTGATCAAGGCGTCAATCTCATCCTCCGGTTTGGGAGCATCCTCTACACTGATGCCATCCACCCGCCGTTTCATCGGCAGGTAATTGCGCAAATTATAAGAAAGAAAACGAATCTCCCCCTCAACCACAGGTGCCGCTTTGTGTTCTTGTGCGTCGGCACTTGCTGAACCAAAAAATCCACCATTCCCTAAAAGCAGAAAAATAGCCAAGAAAAAACCCGCAAAAGAGCGTTTCGCGGGTTGCCTTTGAGTCGAAGCGCTGATGCTCTCGACTCTCATCATCTCAAAAAAAAGCTTAAGCAGCTGTTTCTGCTTTTTCCTTCTCAGCTTTGGCTTCTTCACCATCTTCCTCTACGACATTATCAGAAGACTGCGCTACGGTTTCAGAAGGCGCGGGAGTGCTTTTTGAAGGATTGTTTCCCTCCTCGGTGCCACGCTTGATTTCGTCTTCGAAATCCTCCTTGGCTTTTTTGAATTCCCCCATACTCTTGCCGATGCCACGTGCAAGCTCAGGCAGTTTTTTTGCTCCGAAAAGCAAAAGAATTACCAGTGCGATCAAAATCATTTCCTGAAAACCTATAGGACCCATAATAAAGTGTAGTTGGAGTTATTGTTAAATTATGTCTAAAGATACGATCCGTCAGCAGCTTTGCAATGGAAATTTTTCGCAAGCGAGCCCCTTTATTTAAAGGCTCCGGCTTTCTTAATAAACAAACGCTGCCATTTGTCAGGCAGATTCACCCCTGCTGCTTTTTTCAGCTGGGGACTATCCGCCAAATGCAGAACCTTCAAGGAATCCGGGTTCAGCAATCCTTCCAGATCCGCCAACTGGTCGCAATTGGCGATGCAAAGCTCCCCCATATTCTGCGCAAGCTCCGCAGCAACCAGCGATTTCAGTTCTCCGCATTTACGAATACTGATCGCCGACAAAATACTGCCTCCCCCTGCGACTTTAACACTTTGCAAGCTCTGCATCTGCTGCAGATCCAAACCCTGCAGAGTCGCAAAGGCAGTCACATTCAAGGCCGTCAAATCCTGCTCGGATGTTCCAAACTGTTCATACACCTTCAAATATTTCAAAGCCGGCAATTTGGCCAATGCAGCAATATCCGGACATCGGGGGAAACGAACGGAAAGCGTGCTTAATTTTTTCAAATTCGCAGCATTGCTTTGCAACGCTTGCACATCATCCGAGCTCATCATCTGCACCTCTAAGTTGGTCAACCCGGCAATTCCGCCAAGGATGGCCATATCCAGATCATCCTGATCTCCGGTCAGGTATAAGTTGCTCAACAGGGGCAATTTGGAAAACGGCATCTCCACATGCGTTTTTAAAGTCGTGACCTTTGCAAACAATCCAGCGTCAGCCAGAGCCACCACTTCACTGCCATTATAAGTCCCGCTCAAAAACACCGTGCGCAGTTGTTTCAATTCCTTCAACCCGGCCACCTGCGGATCATAACATTCATCCCCAAGCCTCAATACCGACAGCTTGGGACACGCCGCCACCCCCTTCACATTCATTTCATTCTCATCCGGCAGTGCCAGGCTTTCCAATTCCGGCAGCCCGTCGATGAAATCACCAAACTTGTCCGCGTCCTCTATATCCGCGCGCTGCAGTGACAATCGACGCAAAGCCGGCCACGCCGATTCCCCGGTCGCAGGCCCCAAGCTGACATCTCCGTCCGCTACCAAGGTGGTTAAGCTTTTGAGCCGCGACACATCACCAAGGGGAAAATCCCCCGTCATGGTGATGTCCAAATACTCAAGTTCTTTCAAACTGCTCAACCCGTCAAAAGAAACCAAATCCCGGATCACCCGGATCGCACGGATTTTCGAACCCGCTACGGACAACCGTGGGGTCTTTCTCACCACAAAGGAAAATACCGGCTTGGATCCCAGCAAAGCAAAATCCGCATCATCCAGAAAACCGGCAAAAATACAAACCCCGCTATCGGGTATTTCATCCTTGAGAGCTTTGAGCTGCTCCTTGCCCCCGTCATCCTCGATGTCGATCCCGACCAACACCGGACGGGTTTTCCCCGCACCCACGGATCGATACAATTTTGATTTTTGATAAGTAAAGGTCCACTCACTCTGCCCGTCGTAAGGTAGCAAAAACTCCGGCGCATACCAATCGCCACTGCGCCGCCAAAGCCGGATCAATACCCAGGCTTTTTCCGGTAACTCAGCCTCCCAGGTGTGCAAGCCCACCCGCCGGAAGGCCGCCGGAATGCCTGGAGCTTCAACCGAATCTACAAACTCTGGCAAATGCACGCGCAGGATTTTCCATCCCGCCGGATGGCCCATCAACTCGCGACGCTTGAGCCATGTTTTCAGAAAAGTCACATCTGCCGCGCTCAAACTGTTGGCAGGCAGTTGAAAACTTTTGCCATCACTCATTCGACTGATCGACACCTTACCGCCACTGACCGCCAAAACCCGGGCAGTCAGAGTTTTGCCATTTTTGGCAGTAAACGTATGCACATCCGGGGAAGACTGCTGCGCTTGCAACAAAACCAGTCCGCTAAAAAATAACCAGACCGCACTTGTCAAAAATATACTTCGTAAGGACATCATAGCCGACAAGTTCAACCAAATTTATCTATTGTCTATATTAGCTTTTTTCCTGCTCCAATGCCGCCAGCTTCTTTTCAAGCAGCTTCACTTTTTCCTTCCACTTCTGCAAGCGCATCAAGTTGGCATGCCCTTTAGCTGCTTTGTCGTGAGGAATGGCAGGGTAACCTGTCACATATACTCCCTCTGTGATATTTTTTGTCACCCCTGCCTGAGCCCCCACCCTCGCGGTGTCTCCCACGTGCAAATGCCCCGCCAACCCCGCCTGCCCACCGATCGCCACGTGGCTGCCAATCGTCGCACTTCCTGCGATGCCGGCCTGGGCCGCCATCACCGTGTGATCCCCGACTTGCACATTGTGCCCGACCATCACCAGGTTATCGATTTTCACTCCCTGACCAATGACGGTCTTGCCAAAACGTGC
Organism: Verrucomicrobiota bacterium; assembly: GCA_024277195.1. Classification (GTDB taxonomy): domain Bacteria; phylum Verrucomicrobiota; class Verrucomicrobiia; order Verrucomicrobiales; family DEV007; genus JAADHD01. The sequence goes on from JAJRVS010000222.1 coordinate 46,976, forward strand.
CCGATCAACGGTCGAGTTCACCCCGATCTCCGCATCGTCGCCGATCTCAACCGTGCCGATGTGAGGGATTTTCTGCCACACCCCGTTTTCCAAATAATTACCAAACCCCTCACCTCCCACCACGGCACCTTCATGGAGAATCACCCGGTTCCCAAGGACCACCCTTTCCCGCACCACCGAATTGGCATGCAAAACACAGTCACTGCCGATCACCGCATCGCTGCCAACATAACAGCCGGACACCAATACCGTGCGCGGTCCTATCACCGCGCCGGGTCGCACCACACAGAACGGTCCCACGCTGACACTTGCATCCAAGCAAGCATCTTCATGCACAGAACTCGCCACATCTATACCCGGATCTGCCAAAGGGTGGCAGCTAGGCTCAAATGCATAACCTGCCATCGCCATCGCTTTATCAGGAGACTTGACCCTGATCACCGCACACGGGCTGCTGCCTTCCCAGTCCTCGGCAACAATCACTGCCGACGCCTTGGTTTCTGCCAACGATGATGCATATTTTGGATTGGAAAAAAAGCTGAGCTCGCCTGCTACGGCTTCAACCAAACCAGCAATCCCGCTGATCTCCAATTCAGTATCCCCTTCAAGGCTTCCTTCTATTCTTTCTACCAGCTCTCCGAGTTTCATCGCTCGATGTGCAAATTTTTAATTTCCGTTTTGTCACCCCTGCAGGGCCACACTCGGCGTCAGGCGCGAGCTCCTCCAAGCTGGATATAAACCACTGACCACACCCACCAATACCGCGATCATCACTGCACGTGACATCAGTGTCCATGAAAGATCGGGTTCCAGCAAGCCGTGAATCGCGGGTGTCATCTCAAGGATCGCACAAGTGAGCACTCCCAGAATCACCCCAATCACACCTCCCAGCAAACCCAGTATCGCAGATTCACACAATATCAGGTAAACAATGCGGCGACGTTTCCAGCCCAGAGCGAGAAAAATACCGATCTCATGGGTGCGTTCAAAAACCGTCATCAACATGGTATTCATCACTCCCAGAACCCCGACAATGATCGCCAACAGCGAAGTGCTCCAACTCATCGCCCGGGCAATTTTAAAACCCTGACTTGTGCCCACCACTTCTTTTGCCATCACCGCACGCCCCTCGGGGAAAACTTTCTGGATTTTATCACACAAAGCCTGGGTCGCCTCCTTATCGACTTCCGACGGCACTTGAATATCAATGAAATTCACCATGCCCTCATAACCACTCACCTCCTGAAACAACGGCAAAGCCAGGATCACCGCCCCATTCTCCACCACCGATTTGCCATCGACAATCCCCACCACTTCAAAATCCTCAATCTCAACTGTCACCGTATCCCCCACCTTTTTTTTCAAAACCTCCGCGGCAAGACGCCCCAGCACCACCACTCGTTCCTTTTCATCCTTGGGCATACGACCTTCCACCACCGTCAATTGATCCCAGGTGAAGCCTCCCCATTCACGCCCAGATACCATCATCATCGGCGCATCCTCGACACTGATCATACGCATCAAGACGCTGGTGATCTTCTTCACATTCGGAAAGCCCCTGATCTCATCCTGAAGCTTGGCATCAAAAGGTTTTGGCATCATGCCGCCCTCCATATTACTGACAATCACATCAATACCGAGCACTTCGAGCTGTTTGACTACGCTTTTTTCATAACCCGATGCCATACCCACCAAGGCCACCACCGCGGCAATTCCGATGGCGATACCCACAAGAGTTAAACTGGTGCGCACCGGACGGCGCCAAAGACTACGAGTAACAATAGTTAAAAAATTCATAATCCTTATGCGCTGGTTTCTTCGACGGAATTATTATCAGAAACAATCAATCCATCCTTCATTTTTATCACTCGTTTGGCATGACCCGCGACCTCCAAATCATGCGTCACCATCACCATGGTCGTTTTTCTCTCCTCGTGAAGTTTGTCCAAAAGTTCCATGATCTGCACCGCGTTTTTGCTATCCAGATTACCCGTCGGTTCATCCGCCAGCAATACCGCTGGCTCGTTCGCCAAACTGCGTGCGATCGCCGCCCGTTGGCGTTCTCCACCTGAGAGTTTCAAGGGCAAGTGATCACAGCGATGGGAAAGCCCCACATCATCCAGCAATTTAACCGCTCGCTCACGGCGTTCTGTGCGCGACCAGGGCATACCGAACATCGGAATCTGGACATTTTCCACTACGGTGAAAGTCGGCAACAAGTGAAACGATTGAAAAATAAACCCAATCTCACGCGCCCGGTAAGCAGCGGGATCCGGCAAATCGAGAATCGATTGCCCTCGGAACAGCAAACTGCCCGTGGTCAAATGATCCAAAGTTCCCAGCATATTAAGCAGAGTACTTTTACCACATCCACTCTGACCGATAATGGCTACAAAATCCCCTTCTTCAATCTTGAAATTGACCCCCCGCAATGCCGGAACCCGTCCGTCATCGTACTCTTTTTTCAGTTCAATGGCCTCAAAAAGGAGGGCATTGGCATCAGATGGGCTGGCAGAACTCATGGGTTTTTATCAAATCTTGAATCAAGGCGAAAGTGTAGCCGAAGCTTGGGGAAATCACAAACTCTATCAATCCCCACTGGTTTCAACCGTTTTCCACTGACTGCCCACTTTAGGGTCAGGCAGTTGACGGATCAAATGCGCAATAGCCGCGTGATAACTCGCATAGGGCTGGGTATCCCCCTCTTCTTCCGGAGCCAGCCAATCGGTGTGCTCGGGCATTTCCGAATAGTGCATTTTGCCATTGATGTGATGAACCCCGTGAAAAGGCTCATGCAACAAAGAAAGCGAAATCAATTTTCCCACCCAGGTATCAGTGACGATGCTGCGGGTGCCGCTGCGTGCCGTATTACCACTCAGGCCGACATGCTCGATGTATTTGCGCCAACTCTGCATATTCCCCGTGATATAGGCCGGGATGAGATAGTTCCAGAAAAACCAGGGCCACAACTGGTAATGAGCCACCAAGGTGAAAGCCACCGTCCAGAATACCACGATCAAAGCCAGTTCCTTCCAGATTCGACGCCTGATTTTAGGATTGCGAATTTCCGTATCACGATGGAAAAACGCCCGCCAAAATAGAAAAGGAGTGAAAGCCAAGCCAAAGTTCAACTCGATAAAAGCAACCAAACGCCGTTTCCATAAAGGCGCACCGGGATCATTAAAAGGCCACAATTCCACATCCCGCTGAGTGGCAAAATGCACATGATGTGACTGATGCAACATGCGGTAGAGCGTAAAACTGTTGTAACTGATCGTGCCCATCAGCACGCCATTGAAGTCATTCAAAAAACGATTCTTCCGGTAACCCCAATGAGTCGCTTCATGAAAGCCAATGAGATAACCATGCATCAAATGACTGACCACTAAAACCAGGGGAATAGAAAGCCAAAGCCAGCCCCGGTAAACACTGTAAGCCAGCAGAGCCTGACCGAGATAAAAAAGAATATTAACGACCGGGATGGCGGTGCGATTAACCCACGATCCCCACGGAGTATAAGTGACTTGGCTGTTCTGCTCGCTCATTCGCTTCCGACTTTAAAAGAATCATCAGACCTTCATTGCCGCTGGACTGATTTTCGGTTGTTCACAGACGCTTGTCAATACCTCGTGAAACAGTTGGTTCAGTTCCTTCACCTCATCCAAAGATACCACCGATTCCCGGTGCAGCCACACCACCTCGAATCCCCCATTGTCTTCGGTCAATTCGCAGGCCAGATCAAAACGTGCGGTGCCAGTGGAAATCACCCTGACCCGGGTCGAAATACCCGGCAAGGAAACTTCCGGCATCGGGTGGTTCTGGTAAGCAAAACGGGTATCAAATACGCAGTGCTGATCTGCTGATTTGGGTTCACCCACAGCCGCTGCCAGTTCGGCAAAAGGGATGGCGTGCTCAAAAGCATCCATCGTCTGTTCATGCACCACCTTTGCCCGGTCGGCAAAAGCTTGCTCAGGATCGATCTTGCCGCGCAAGGGCACGACTCCCGAAAAATAGCCCATCGTTTCACGCACTGCAGTCTTGGTTCGATTGGCCACCGGTGTCCCCAATACAATGTCATCGACCCCGGTCCGCTTGAAAAGTGTCAGTTGGAAAGCCGCCAGCAAGACGTTAAAAACCGTCACCCCCAACTGGCGAGCCAGGTCACGAACCTTATCTGCCTGTTCTTCGGACATTTCCGCGACCCAACGCTGCAGCCGCTCACTCTTGTCCCCTTGTTTTCCTGCGTCCCCCCACAACAACTTTGATCCCGCCAGGCGGACTTTCCAAAAGTCCGTATGTTTGGCAATCTCTTCAGGTTTCCACTGGGCACGCTCAACCGCTCCCCATTCGCTATGGGTCATCGCCAGCGGAGTCAGGGAATCACGAATGCCCTTAATCTTTCCCAAATCCATTCCCGATTCACGCAAACCCAGAATGTAAGCCGTGCACAAATCTTCAACAAACGCACCCAGCGTCCATCCGTCCCCCACGCTGTGGTGAACCGTAAAAGCCAAAACCAAATCCTCCGGACCACGTTGCAGGATATCCATGCGGTAAAGCGGTCCGTTCAAAAAATCGAAAGGTTTAAAAAAACCTTCAGCCATCACCGCTTCGATGGCTCCGGGTTTGGCCTCCTCTTCACTCAACTCACGAAAGCTCACAGCAGGTTCCCCCCCAGCTGCTCGAATAATCTGCAGTGGGCGTTCCTTGCCAGGCAAAAAAGAGGTGCGCATGGCCTCCTGCCGCTCGACCACCTTACCCACCGCCGCTTTGATCTGCTCAACCGTGGCCGGTCCTTTGACTTCAAAAAACGAACAGATGTGATTGGCCGGATCACTCGGTTTGACCGGTGAGGTCTCCCAAATCTCGCGTTGGGAAAAAGTCAAAGGTTGCAGGCGGGCTTTTCCGCTCGCCAGCATTTCCTTCAACCGTGATAAGGCATTGTTTTTTTCCATCCGCTCTGTTCCGTCTAGCTCGCCGATGCTGCCGTTTCCGGCTCCGCTTCATCTTCCGAAGCGCTATCAAGCAAACCGTCCAAATCCGCATCCGACAGAGCATCCAAATCAACTTCGTCCAAGGACAACTCTTCTTCAACCGGAGCCACTGCTTCAGCCGGAGCCGTCGCGCTGCTTTCTCCACCAAGATGGCCGTAGATCAATGTCGCAATCTGGCCAATGGTGCGGGCACGCATCAGGCTGGTCGGTGGTAAAGTCACCCCGATGGAACTTTCGATCAAAGTCTCGATTTCCACCCCCATCAACGAATCCAGACCGAGGTCAGTCAGCGGTTGATCTTCACGCAAAGTTTCAGGTTTGACTCGTAGAACCGAACCAACGATGTCCTGAACCGCCTTGCAAACCACCGCTTCACGTTAGTCAGGATCAGCCGATTCGATCTTCACCCGCCAATCACCTGCGCCACTTGAAGACTCATCCGCTTCCACTCCGCCAGCGAAGATTCGCTCGAGCAAAGGGTTCTCCTGCATGCTGCGGAAAGACTTACGCCACTTGGCCCAATCCACCCGAATCGCAGCGGCCTGCGCCACATCGGCATCCAGAAAAGCCTCAAGCAGACCGGTCACCTCGTTGGGTTCGATCGACGAAGTGCCTTGTTTTTCCAAAAACTCAGCTACTTTTTCATTTCGAGCGACATAACCTTCACCACCGAGAACACCCCAGTTGACGCCCAAAGAAGGCAAACCAAGAGAATGACGGTGATGAGTCAGCGCATCGATGAAAGCATTAGCCGCAGAGTAGTTACCCTGCGCCGGATTTCCGAAAATACTCGAAATCGATGAGAACATCACAAACGCATCCAAATCCATTTTCGCCGTGCCTTCGTGCAACAACCAGGCACCGAGTGCCTTCGGCTCCATCACCGCTTTCATGCGATCAGCATTCAGATCACCCAACGGCGCATCGTCGATCACCATCGCCAAATGGAACACACCTTTCAGCGGACGGCCGGTAGCTTCGACTTCTTTGAAGATGCCTTTCACACTTTCAGCAGAGCCCACATCGGCAGCCACTGCCAGAGTCTCCACTCCCAGCTCCTTGAGCTCGGCGATGAATTCGGGTGCGCCCTTGGTCGCCGCACCTTGTCGACTGGTCAGGGTCAAGTGACGCGCACCGGATTCAACCAGCCACTTCGCCAATACCCGACCAAAACCGCCAAAACCACCGGTAATCAGATAGGTCGCTTCAGCACTAACGGTGAAGTCCTTATGCAGAGCTTCTCCCACTCGATGAACAAAAGGGTCAGCAAAAGCGATCACCACCTTACCAATATGTTTGCCCGCAGCCATCAATCTGAAAGCGGCATCAACTCGACAAGCGGGGAAGGTGCGGAAAGGCAAGGCGGTCAAAGCCCCCTCTTTCACCAAATCCACCACCTCTTTCAGCAACTCGCGGGTGAGATCCTCGTCTCCAGCAAAAATCGCATCCATGGCGATCACGTGGAAAGAAGCATTGCGACGCAATGAGAATAAAGGCAATTTCGAATTCTGATAAATATCACGTTTACCGATTTCGATGAAACGTCCGGATTCGGCGAGACAGGACAAGCCCATCGGAATAGCCTCGGCTGCCAGTGCGTTGAGCACCACATCCACTCCTCGACGGTTGGTCAACTCCATCACCTGCTCGGCAAAGTCACCCTTACGTGAATCAATCACCTCGGCCACACCGAGCGTCTTCAGCATGTCGCGTTTGACCGCACTACCGGCAGAAGCGATCACATTGGCTCCCAAATGGTGCGCAATCTGAATAGCCGCCATGCCCACTCCGCCTGCTCCGGCATGAACCAAAATCCATTCACCTTTACGCAAACGCGCAGCGTGTTTCAAAGCATGCCAGGAAGTCATGAACACCACCGGCAAGGTAGCCGCCTCCTCATGTGTCACTCCCTCTGGAATAAGCGTCACATCAGCCGCGCGGGCCAAAGTGTGCGTAGCCAGACCAAAAACAGCCAAACCAAAAACCTGGTCACCTACTGCGACACTGTCCACCCCTTCGCCAATCGCGACCACCTCACCAGCCACCTCATCTCCATACATCCGGGCATCAGCCGTTTCAGCAGGATAAAGTGCCAGCGCTTTAAGCACATCACGGAAGTTCATACCCGCTGCTTTAACCTTGATCAAAACCTCGCCCGCGGCACATTCTTCATTAGCAAAAGCAGTGAACTTCAAACTGTCGAGGATACCACGCTCACGGGATTCCAAACGCAAGGACACGTCGGGTGGCAAAATTTTCTCATCAATAGCCAGACCTCTGGTCAAGCGCTGCGAATACCTCGCTTCACCACGCAGAGCCACCTCTCGATCGGTGTTAGGGCTACGCAACTCAGCCAACAACACTTCTGCATCATCAGCCGAAACATGGGTAGGCAAATCAACTCCCTGACAAGGAATGTTAGGATGTTCACTGAGAACCACCCGGAACAAACCAATCGCCGGTCCCTGGCTCACCGTCACCGGACCTTGATCGCGTCCTGCAGGCTGTCCCCCACGGGTGATGTGATCCACACGACAACCGCCGGTTGGATAAAATTGATCCAAAGCATGGGAAAAATGCAACATGGAATCAGTGCCAATCAACGCATCCTTACCATCCTCGGCAATTTTCTCGTCAATCGTCCACATATAAACAAACCGCTGTGGTCGATCCTCGGCAGTCCATGATTCGAACAACTTTGTCCAATCTTCCGGATTTTTCGGATTCATCTCAAAAGCCCCCTCGCCTTTGTCCGCGAAAGCCCCTGCCTGGGTCACCACCCGGCACTCTTTGCCTTCGGATTTCAGGTTTTGTGCGAGACTCGCGCCCACCCCTTCTTCGTCGGCGAATATCACCCATGAGCTTGCCTCCGGCTCTTCTGGTGTCTCCACCGCTTCAGTTTCTTCACCCTCCTCCGTTTCCTCGGAAGGTTTCTTAGCAATGCGAACAGGCGCTTTGCCATCCCAGGCTTTACGCCCCATGATGCCAACCTGTCCCTCGCCACCTTCCGGCCCCAGCAAGCCGGGCAATGTGGTGACTTCTTCAAATCCAGAATTTTCCAGAACTTTTGCCCAGGTTTCACGCGAAATCAAAGGCTGGTCGGGACGAAGGTCGCGGTCAGTGAAACTCCACCAGCCACTGGTCAAACCAAATGTCATTTCCGTCCACAACTGCGGTGTCGCCAAATCCATGAACAACAAGGTGCCGCCTGGAGCCAACATCTCATGCAGGTTTTTCACACTCTCCGTCACATCCGCCACCGCGTGCAATACATTGGTGCCGACAATAAAATCAAAAGGCCCCTCATCAAACCCCTGCTCTTCAGGCGTTTTTTCAAGGTTGAACGCTTTATACTCGACCTCTGGGAAAGCCGCCAGTTTCTGCTGCGCCGGCAGGAAGAAACCTGCCGAAACGTCGGTAAATATATAGCTGTGAAGATTGCGTTCCAGCTGAGGCAAAATGTATGCCGCCAAACCACCGGTTCCCGCACCCACTTCAAGAATACGCAAACCACGTCCTTCCGGAAGACGGCGCGCAGCTTCCTGCACCCCGGCAGCCATACCGGTCATCCAGTGACTGGAAAACAAACCATCACCATAAAACTGCTCCAACAAGTCAGCACCAGGACCTCCGAAAAGAACTTGCACCGCGTCTTTTTCACCCGTCAGGATCGGACCGAAATCCGCTCCGGTGGTGGCACAGATCATCCCCTCCGGCAAATGCCCAGGATGATTGATCAGGAAACTTTTCAATGCCGCTTCGGAGGATTGGGCAGCTTCATCAAAAGCAGGCAAAGCCGTCCAGCCTTCTCCGGCAGCTTCAACCAATCCGCGTTTGGCCAGCTTGTCCATCAGACGCTTGAACACCGGACGCATCAACTCGGTGACCTTGAGTGAATCAGCGGAAAATGTTGCTGCCGTTTTGGCGTTAACCCCCATCTCACGCATACCATTGGCGATCTGTGCCGCAGCCAGAACATCCTCCTCCGCCATCACCTTGATCAACTTGTCACGACCGCGCATGTCCAGCACTTCATTGAGTGCGGTCTCCACGGTTTTACTCAAATCTTGCAACGGCATGGACTCCAGGGCTTTGGGCTGGGCCGCCGCATCCGAACGTTCCCAATCCACATGGTAAACCACATCGCGTCCACCACCGGAAGCTCCCGAACGCCTAACCGAACTCATCGCCACGGCGCGGAAACCGTCAACCAGCACACAAGGGCTACCCGACTCATCATACAAGCCAATCCGGCCTTCGATCAGTTCTTCGTTGCAGGTCAAAACCTCGGCCCGCACCCGACTGGTCGCACCCGGAGATTTGACATACAAAATACGATCAAAACGAACCGGCAGTTTCATCCCCGCCTTGCGATCCTCAATGGTTTGTGCTCCAGCAGAAAAGACGTGCAACGCCCCGTCCAGAATAACTGGGTGCAAGGCATATTCACCAACACGTTTGGCGCTGGCTTCGGACATCTTCACCACTCCGGACGACTTGCCATTACTGGCATTCAACTCTTTGACCGGCTTGAACTCGTCGCCGTATCGCAAACCGAGGTTCGCCATGTATTCGTAAAATTCATCTGCAGGAACCGATGCCAGATCATCCCCCGGAGCTTCCCAATCAGACTCCGTGAAGGAGGACTCCACCCGCTCCGAGCGCAGGTAACCCACCACATGGACGGACCATGTGTCCGAAGGCTCAAAACAACTCTGAATCAAAAACGTGCGCTCATTCGGATCATAACTCAGCTCCAGAATCAACCCCACCGGCGGATCGGACATGATCAAAGGCTTGCGAATATCCAAACCTTCGATCGCAAAAGGACGACCTTCAAAAATCTCGATCCCGGCTTCCAGAACCATGTCGATAAAAGCAGCCGCAGGGAAAACCACATGGCTGTCCACTTTATGATCACGAAGATAAGCCATGTGACGCTCATCGAGACGAGTGGTCCAGGTAGGCGTCGCACGTGGCGTGCGGGTATCAAGCAAACCTTTGCCACCGGGAGCCAGACGACTGTCGCGCAGCTCTCCAGCTTCATGCCACCAACGCTCCATATTCCAGGCATAAGTCGGCAGAGTCAGCAAATGACGCGATGGCGTCATCGCCGCAAAATCCATCACCACACCCAAACGATGCAGTTCGAGAGCGGCTTCGAGAGCCGAAGCATACTCGCGCTCACGACGAGCCGAGGCTACCACCGTCGATTTGTTCTCACTATCAGCAAGGCACTCCTTGATCGAAATCGCCAAAGCCGGATGAGCGCTGATCTCCAGCCACACATCCACTCCAAACTCATCCACAGCTCCTACCGCAGAAACAAATTGCACCGGTTGGCGAATGCCTCGCGCCCAGTGATTAGCGGTGACGTCTTTGCCGTCACAACGCTCTCCGGTCACCGTGCTAAAAAATGGCACCGTTTCTTCCTGCGGAGTGAAATCTGCCAGCGCTTTTTCCAAAGCATCAGCGGCAGGTTGCATCAAAGCGTGATGGAAAGGATGATCCACTTTCACAAAACGCGCAAAAATCTCTTCAGCTTCCAGCTCTTCCTGAATCAGTTTCAGAGCCGCTTCCGGTCCGGACAAAGTCAAAGATTGCGGGCCGTTGAAAGCGGCAATGCTCACCGAAGCGTCGTGCTTGTTGATCAATTCCTCCGCTTTCTCCTTAGTGACCGCTATCGCCAACATCGTGCCTTCTCCACGCGCACACTCATTCATCAACTGTGCCCGCAGCACGATCACCCGCGCGCCTTCTTCCATCGTCAAAATTCCTGCCAGGCAGGCCGCGGCAATTTCGCCCACACTGTGACCGGTGATCGCAGCAGGTTGAACCCCCCACGATTTCCACAACTCACACAGCGCATACTGCATCGCAAAAATAGCTGGCTGACCAATCGCCGTTTGTTTCAAACGGGAGTCTTCCTCATCGCGTGCCAATTCCTCAAGCAGCGAAAACTGTGCATGAGGGTCCATCGCCGCCGCACAAGCTTCCATCGCCTCGCGAAATACCGGCTCGCTCGCCATCAGTTCCCGTCCCATGCCCCACCACTGAGGCCCCTGACCACTCATGATAAAACCCACTCGAACCGGATGTTCCGGTGCCGGAGTAAACGAATCACGCAAAGTGGTGCCGTTTTCCTCTTCGACGTGAGCACGCAGCTCCTCCACCAACTCGGCCGCCGAAGTGACCACTGCCGTCAGGCGATACGCGTGTTGGTTACGTCGTGCCCCCAGCGTGAACACCAGGTCACCCAATAAAGTATCACTTCCCTCACTCACATCCTGGGCTTCCACCCAGTCAGCCAGACCACTCGCCGCCGCTTTCAGCGACTCTTCCGAACGAGCAGAAAGCATCACCGGCCAAGATTTGGCCGATTTCTCAGAAGCTTTGCGTTTGGTCTCCTGAGCCGGAGGCTGTTCCAGAATGATGTGCGCATTCGCCCCACCAAAACCAAAAGAGTTGATTCCCACCAGACGCGGTCCGTCACCATTGGTTTTAGGAAAATCCTCGGTTTCAACCGGCACCCGCAGTTTGCACTCGTCAAAATCGATGTGCTCACTGGGTTTCTCGAAATGCAAACTCGGCGGAATCTGTCCGCGCTCGACCACCAAAGCCGCCTTGATCAGACCCGCTACACCCGCAGCCGTCTCCAAGTGTCCCAGGTTGGATTTGACCGAACCAATCGCCAATGGTTCATCAGCAGAACGATCCTCACACAAAGCACCTGCCAAAGCATGAGCCTCGATCGGATCCCCCACTGCCGTTCCTGTGCCGTGAGCTTCAACGTAACCGATAGTGCTCGGATCAACCCCCGCATCCTTACAGGCATCTTTCACCAAGCGTCGTTGCGCGTCTTCACCGGGCAGTGAAATCCCGTTGGTGTGACCGTCCTGGTTGGTCGAAGTACCACTGATCACCGCATAAATCTGATCTCCGTCAGCGACGGCTTTGGAAAGCGGTTTCAATAAAACCATGCCCGCACCTTCACCACGCACAAAACCATTGGCCGAAGCATCAAACGCCCGGCATTGACCACTGGGCGAAAGCATTCCCGCCTGGGAAAAGCCGATAAAACCGTCCGGAGTGATCATCACCGTCACCCCACCGGCCAAAGCCATGTCGCAGCGACCTTTCAAAAGTTCCTCACAAGCCGCGTGCGTCGCACTGAGCGCCGACGAACAAGCCGTATCCATAGCGATACTTGGTCCAATCAGGTTCAAGCAATATGAAATCCGGTTGGCCGCGATACTGTGCGCATTTCCAGTTGGAGAATGGGGACTGATGCCCGTTCTATCCGTCGCACTTCCCTGGATGCTCTGGTAATCCGTATGTGAAATACCGGCGAACACGCCGATATTAGTGCCATTCTCAAAATCAAGTATAACCCCAGCGTCTTCGATCGCTTCATAAGCCGTCTCCAGCAACAAACGCTGCTGCGGGTCGATATACGGAGCTTCACGCGGTGAAATTCCAAAAAATTGCGGATCAAATTGATCAATGCCTTCAATAAAGCCACCCCACTTAGCGATCGTTTTGCCAGCCAAACCAGGCTCGGCATCATAAAAACGCTCCGCATTCCAGCGATCTGAAGGCACCTCCACCACCGCATTTCCACCCTTCAGCAAAAAATCCCAGTAAGATTCCACATCATTCAGCTTGCCGGGAAAGCGGCAGCCCATTCCAATGATAGCAATTTTTTCTTTGTCCATTTGAACCAGATATATTTTATCGTTTCCTTATGCTCCCTCTTCTAGACAGAACACAAAACAGCAACTTCAATTTCAGAGCATAATTTAAGCCGGATTGAATAGTAGAACTACACAAAACTGCACGCTACTCCCATCACAGCTTGTAACTGTTGAGGAAGAAGTCAGGAATTCGCACAGGATAGAACCTTTTGCAAGCACCTGTTGAGGAAAAAACGCCCCTTCATCCATCCCATGGCTCGCTTGCCCACCCCTGCTTACAAACACCAGTGCTGTCACCTTGACACGCCCTTCTGCTGTATTAGCTTGAAAAATACTTTTTTATGAAAAATATATGCGCTTCGTGTCGCTATTTCGTTATATGAAATCAACCAGACGTCACCCTTGGCCTCACATCCTCGCTTTCACTTTCACTCTGCTGCTCATCAGCCTCTCGGCGCCAACGACCCGAGCGGAGCATGTCAAAGGCATTCTGCTACCTGAGATTGTTGCCATTGATAAAAACAAGCTTTACCTGAACGGCACCGCCGTCCGCTCCAAGTGGGGGTTTAATGTCTACGTCATTGTCCTCTACCTGACCGAGAAAAACCACGATGCAAAAACGATCTTGGCCAATCGTGACCCAAAACGCATCCACATCACCATGTTACACGGTGTTAGCAAAAAACGCTTCGTCTCTACCATCGAGAAGAACATAGATGTGAATTTCACCAAGGCCGAAAAAGAAAAATTCGCCCAACACTTAAAAGACTTCATGAAATGCTTTCATGGCGGCTCCTCACTGGTGGAATACAGCACGATCAATATAGATTTTCTGCCAGGGGAAGGAATGCGCGTGGAGGTTGATGGTAAATTGTTGAATACCATCCCCGATGACGATTTCTACCACGCCATCATGCGCCTGTGGATCGGCCAACCCCCGCAGGAATCATTAAAAACCGGCCTAGTTGGCAGCGATTAGTTGAGCACAAGCACAAACAAACCTGCAAAGCTCTGATAACTTCCATCCCACCCACTCGACATTTTTTGCCGTGCCGCATAAAATTATCTCCTGAATCATTTTCTCTTTCCCATCAGTGAAATCAGTGCCCATCAGTGGTTACATTTCTTTATCGTGCCACTTGAATTTCCCTTAAATTACTTTTCCTATAAATAACGTATTAATAATACACTTCTCTCTCATGCAGAAACCACTCCATCAATTACTTGTTTTAATCCTCTGCCTCCTGCTGCCTGCCTGTAGCCATTATTCCAAGGCCAGACTGCGCCCGATATCCAAGGTAACGGTCACCGCCGAGCAAAAAGATCTATACAAATCTACAAAAAGGTTCTCTAAACAACCACACAAACAGCTCGCCCTTTATCTCGACGCCGCCAATGCGGCACGTTTGCGCCTGGTGACCCACCCCCAGAATACCGTTGCCCTGGTCGACTACAACTTCGCCACCTCCCGCATCGTGGAAATCATCAGCGAGGCCAATCTGCGCCCATGGGAAAACCCACTCGGCTGTGAATCCGATACCAGCGGTCAATGGAGCCTCAGTCTCAAACCCGCGCACCAGCGCCAAGCTGACAATCTAAACCTCTATCAGTTAAGCTCGGCCGACCGCTACGACTTCAAAGGCAAACTGGTCGGCGAACATATATTAAAAGAAGGCCTGGGAGCCCCCGTCATTGCTATCGCCAAAGATGCCAGTTTAAAAGAATTCAGTAAGTATGCCAAACAGGGCTTGCCGATGTTCTATGGCTTGACCGCCGTGATCCAATTCAAAGGGCGCAACTGCGAATTGCAATTGATCGACCCCCTGGCAAAAGAAAACGTATCTTTCAATGGCCGCAGCTACCCGCTCGCGGCTGATTTCCAAGCACCACTGGCTTTGACTCTGGCTGACCTGGATCTGAAGAAAGTCGAACTGTCCGGTATGTTCTCACCCAGCAAACACGAAAACTCCGCGCGCCTGGCTCAGCTCCAACCTTACGACCCATCCAAAACCCCGGTTCTCTTCATTCATGGACTGGGCAATTCTCCTGCCACCTGGGCCCCGATGATCAACTATCTGAGAAACGACGAGCAGGTTCGCAGACGCTACCAATTTTGGTTTTTCAGCTATCCCACAGGCGTTCCCTACCCTACCAACGCCGCTATTTTACGCACCCAACTTGACCAGATGAAAAAGAGATACCCCGGCCACAAAGACATCTTAGTCGTCGCGCACAGCCTGGGTGGCAACATCACCCGCTTGCTGATCACCGACTCGGGAATGAAACTGTGGGACAAATATTTCGCCCAGGACCCCAGCGATATCCCCTTCCACGAGGATACCCGTAAATTTCTCAGTGAATCCCTCATCTTCAAAGCACGCAACGACATATCACGAGTCATTTTCGCTTCCTCCTCCCTGCGCGGCAGCAATGACGCCACCAATTTTGTCGGCCGCATGGGAGCCAAGCTGATCGGCAACCCGCTCGCCGAAGATCAAATCACCGAAGAAACACTGGAATACCTGCGCCCGGAAGCCAAAGCCATGGGCAAAAAACACCTTCCCAACAGCGTCGAAATTTTGAACCCGGAGAGCCCGTTCCTTTTATCCGTCAATGCCCTGCCGATCAAACCCGGCATCCCCTACCACTCACTCATCGGTGACCGCGGCAAAGGCGGCAACCTCGATCACACCAAACCGCAAAGCAGTGATGGCATCGTCCCTTACTGGAGCAGCCACCTCGACGGTGCCCAAAGCGAATTGGTCATCCCCAGCGAGCACTGGAGCATCCTCCACCCCCTCGGCATGGCCGAAGTGAAACGCATCCTGAAAAAATACTGATTGAAAGCCCCCTCGCTGTGATCTTGACTAAAGGCCTCACAGCCTTTAAAAATGGGGCAGCCATGCAAAAGACACTCCATTTTTTGAGCTTGATGCTCAGCCTGCTCTTACTCAACGGGTGCAGCCAATACTCCAAAGTCATCAAGCGCCCCCTGTGGGCCGTTGCCGCGACCCCCGGGCAAAAATCCCTCTACCGCTCCATCCGGCCCCACTCCAAACAACCGCTGATCAAAATAGGTCACTACCTGGACGCCGCGAATGACGCACGATTAAAACTAATCGATCAACCTGACGATGAAAACGCTCGTGACATTTACGATTTTGCCGTTTCTCGTATTTTAGAAGTCATCGAAGATGATGATCTGGAACCCTGGGACAAACCCCTTTCCTGCGCCTCGGCTGATGGAAAAAACTGGCAGTTCAGACTCAAGCCTCCCGACCCCCGACCCGAATACCACCCCTCCAACTTTCACATCCTGGCTTCGGACCGTTACCGCTTTCGCGGCACCCGAATCGGTGAGCGAGTGCTGCCCCCTGGTCTAGGAGCCCCCGCGATCGTCATCGGCAAAGACATGGACTTCACCAAAGTGGACCAGTTTGCCCAGGGAAAACGCATTTATTACGGGCTCACCGCCATGATCCGCTTCAAAGGCCGGAAATGCACCATGGAATTTATCGACCCATTGCGAGAAGATACCCTGTCCCTGGATGGTCACAACTACCCCCTGGCAACCGATTTTCAAGCCCCGCTGGCTTTATCCATGGCTGAATCCCATCCGAAAAAAACCGGCCGAGGCATGATGTTCCAACCGCAAAAATACGAGCGCTCAGCTCGACTCTCACGCCTGCAACCTTACGACCCCGGCAAAATTCCGGTCATTTTCATTCATGGCCTGGGCGATTCACAATCCACCTGGATGCCGATGATCAACGACCTCCGGAATAATAAGAAAATCCGCCACACATACCAATTCTGGATTTTCAGCTACTCGTCCGGCCAACCCTACCCGATCCCAGCCGCTCAATTGCGTATGCAAATGGATCAAATGAGCCAGAATTATCCTGATCATAAAGATTTTGTCATCATCGGGCACAGTCTCGGTGGCAATATCAGCCGCATGCTGATCAGCGACAGCGGGATGAAGTTATGGGACACCTATTTCCCCCAGGCGCCTGATAAAATTCCCTTCCACGATGAAACCCGTTTGGTCCTCAGCAAAATGCTCATCTTCAAAGCCCGCCCCGACGTTTCCCGCGTCATCTTCTCTAACGCCTCCCTGCGCGGCAGCGAAACCGCCGTGAACTTCTGGGGGCGCATGGGAGCCAAACTGATCGGCAACCCGATCACCATGGATCAAGTTAATAGAGAAGCCCTGCAATATGCCCGCCCCGAATTCCGTGAAGGCAGAAAACACCTGCCCAACAGCGTTGAGATTCTCGACCCCGGCAGCACCTTCCTCAGCCTGGTCAACAGCCTGCCGATCAAATCAAACATCCCCTACCACTCGATCATCGGCGACCAAGGCAAGGGTGGCAATCTCGACCACACCCCACCCGTCAGCACCGACAGCATTGTTCCCTACTGGAGCAGTCACCTCAAAGGCGCCCAGAGTGAAACCATTATCCCCAGCAAACACTGGGGCATCCAACACCCGGACGGCATGGCCGAAGTGAAACGCCTATTGATCAAATACGCCGATTAATAAGCAGCCCTCACCACCGGCAACGCTCTTGTCCCCACACAGTTCTTTATGTCAGCCGCATCCACCACATCAAACCCCGCCCCTCCCCAGGAAACCACTGCCGCTGAACTCAAAAAGATCGGCGACCCAGCGCTGTTGCTCAAACAACCCACCACCCCGATGGAAGCAGTCAATCTGCTCTATTCTGAAGGCCATAACGAAATCAGCGAAGCCATTGTCGCCAGCCTGCGCCGCGAGATTTTCAATAGCGAACCGCCTCGTCCCGCCCCCTCTTTCAAACGTATGCTGGCCGTGATCTCTTTTTTCCTGCTCAAACGAACCACCAGCACCCAGACCAAAACCGGCCACGACGGCCAGGAGTTTGTCAGTTACCAGAACACCATCCTCGAACGCTCCGACCACCCCTATGCCCGCGCCCTGCTCGAGACGTCAGGCGCAGACAGTGCCTCCTTTGTCGAAGGTGGCGACCCGATGAACGCCCCCTACATGATGATCTCTCCGGAGATCACCCGCACCTCCTGCACCTGGGACCGCCTCTTACTCGATTCCGTCCAGGGCAAGGACGTACAACTGCGCTTCATCTGCGAAGCCCGCGCCACTCTCAACGCCGCAAAAAAACACCTCGACAATGGGCAGCCCGTTCGTCTCAAAGCCGCCGCCGCCGGCACCGGCCTGAGCATGATCCTCGTCTTTGACCGCCTGATCCGCGAAGGTTACGACCCAGCCCTGGTCACCATGACCATCACTGATCGCTGCCCCACCAATATCGAAAAAATCAACCGACTGCTCAAAAAGCTAACCAGCACCCGCGAGCATCTCGCCCAGACCAAGCAATCATCCGGCATTTCTGCCCGCACCGAAGACCTGCTCGAAAGCGACGCCGATGCAGAAGAGCCCTACCAAATCATCACCCTCATCGGCATCCTTGAATATTTCCACGGATTCACCACCACCACCACCGAAGAGCACCTCGGTCACCCCAGCCTGGTCTTGGAACCCTGCGCCAAAAAACTTGCCCACTCCATCTCCTCCATGACCGCAGATCTCGGCACCTTGATCACCAACACCTACCGGGTGGAAACCGGCGCCCGCATCCTCGAACTGTTTGGTAAAAAATTCCGCTACCGCAATCAGGAAGACCTCCACGCCCTCGTCGAAATCGCCAACTTCACCCCCATCCACACCGAAGGATCCGGCCACATCTACGACGTAGAAGTCTACCAAAAACAAGCCTAAAGCCCTACCGCCTCCCCCACCCCCAAAGGCACTACCAAACGAAACTTACCCGTCTTCACATCATTGCCGATCTCATCCACCAATTCGACATCAAAACGAACACAGCTCTGCAGTGATTTCCCAGACAAGATTTCCTCCATCTTCCCCCGAATAGCCGCTTCCACCTCCCGCTCATCACCGTTCACTACAGCCCTCATAACCAGATGGTTCGGCGAAGTCTGACGAAACTGGAACTTCTCCAAGCCCGGCACAAAAAACTCCGCCAATACAATCGGATGAATAAAATCTTTTTCCCCACCCTCTTGCTCAAACCATAAAAAGTCCTCCTGCCTTCCCGCCATGCTCTCGATAACAGGAAAAGGCCAACCACAAGGGCACGCCTTGTCACTCAATACGATCTCATCGTTCATCTGGTAACGAATCAATGGCTGGGTGTAATTATAAAGATTGGTAATAATCACCCGCCCCGCCTTGGCAGGCAGCAAATCATCGCCGACCACCTGGACGCTGCACCAATCATTAAACAAATGAAAACCACGGCACTGGCCACACTCCCCCGCAAGGGTCATGGTTTCCGAACTGCCATACATATTAATAGGATCCACCCCGAATGCCTTTTTTATCCGCTGCCTGAAAACCACCGTCAGAGGATCCCCTGTACAAAAAGCTTCACTCGGATCGATCTGAATCCGCCCCGCCAGTTGCTCCTTCGCCAACAAGTTTAATCCCGAAGCGTAACCCGTTATCACATCCGGCTGGAATTGATCGATCTTGTCACGAATCTCATCCAGCGGACTGCTGATCGACAAGGGCAATAACTTAAATAGTAATCTAGGTAAATTGTAAAAAGAAGTCACCGAGGCGAAGTGCCCGTCCGTGGCCGCAATAAAGGCGATTTTTTTCCGCCGCCCAAAAGGAAGTTTGATCCCTGTCGCCCTCAAACTCAGCGCCTTGCTCATCTCCCACTCCCTGGGCCCATAAACAAACAATCCAATCGTTCCGCTCGATCCCGAAGTATGCACCACCGAATACTTCTTCTTATACTTGGATCCCGGCGTCGGGGACTCATTGATAAAAGCCTCCAGCCCAGCCTGCTTGATGGCCGGATCAGTGACAAAATCATCATAATTTTCCATCATGATGTTTTTATCAATAATCGGCAAGTCCTCCACCCGCACCTCATCGAGATCCCCCTCGTTGATGCCATGTTCGCGGTAAAAACGACGATAAAATCGCGAGTTTGCCACCGTGTGCTTCAGCAGTTTCTTCAAGCGCTGATCCTGCAGCTGCTGAACCTGTTCGTTATTCAGGGACTCAGCTTTTCGAACCGCGTACACCGCACGCAATAACTCCAGAGATCTCATCTACAAAAACTAACTGGCTAACTATCGGGGAATCCTGAAATCGTTAAGTGCGGACGTGGTGAAATCCTTATCCGAAAACTTCACATCATGGCGAATGCTGGACCCCTCGATCTCAGTCACCGTGCCACTGCCCGTGCGACGAACCTCCAGGCTCGCAGGCACATAGTGTTTTTCATCATCCTTGGCCACCCGGGTGGTATCGAATCTCCTCACTAGTTTTCCCGCAGAATCGTATTTCTCCACCCGCATCGCGACCAGTTTGACCGGATCAATCCACGACTTCACCCTGCCGTAAGGGCTTGCATCCTTCGCCCCCGGCTTTGATTCCACAATGACACACTCAACCCTGCCCAGTTTCTCTTTGCCCACAAGACTCTGCGTCTGCCAGCGGAAAAAATTCTCAATCACATCCTGATAAGCCAGATCACTGCCCAACAAGCCATTCATCATCTCCCCCTTACCGAGCGCCGCGGCCGTCTTGGCGGGCGGAGTGTAAACCACCCCCTTGGGCGAGCCCCCCCCTTGTTTCTGAATCAAAAAAGCCTGCCCCTTGCGCGTCTTCGGCCACAAAACCTGATAGAGCACCTCCTTTTTTTCAGCGCTGCGCCGGGCCTTGATCTGAATCTGCAATAACACCTTCTCGCCGCTCCCCTCTGGCACCACCTTCAAACGCAAACGCGTAGCCGAATCCCCATCCTCGACCAGCGCCCCCAGCCGAGCCGCCAGATCCGCCGCCGATGCCTTCTGCCCCTGCGCCCTAGGCAAAGAAAAAGAAAAAGCGACCACACAAAAAAGCCCCCAAACCTGCAGGCCAGTCATTCGTTGATAAAAACTCATAACCAGAAGAAAAAGCCATACCCGCCACTAGTCAACACCGAAGCTGCCAACAAAAACACATTCCCCCGTAGGATAGATTTCAAAATCTGTCCATCCCCCCGTAAACAAATTTCTAAATTTGCTCCTCAACCTGTCAGCCAAAGCCCGTAGGGCGGCGGAAGACTCCTATGCCTATGCACAAGCGCTCTTCGTTCTTGGATTTGGCACCCCTCTAACTGAACTGATTGACCAACGCAACGATGAACAAGGACTTCTGTTGGAAGTCGAACATCTCCCGAAACGCATCACCTCACCTAGGAAAAATAAATAACCATGAAACGAAGCATTCAGATATTTCTAGGTGACAAAAAGAAATCCCTGGGAGCACTGCGTTACGACCATCAAGGACAGCGAGAGAACGCAGCATTTG
The DNA here is from genome assembly GCA_024277195.1 of Verrucomicrobiota bacterium. Taxonomy (GTDB): domain Bacteria; phylum Verrucomicrobiota; class Verrucomicrobiia; order Verrucomicrobiales; family DEV007; genus JAADHD01. The sequence continues at coordinate 68,053 of JAJRVS010000222.1, forward strand.
CCTATTCCCATGAATGGCTCGAAAACGACGAACGATTCCCCATCGACCCCGCCTTGCCGTAAGCAAATTTCAGAGGATACTGGCCCCGAAAGCTCCCTTGCAGCCCTGCAGTCAGTGGCCCCCTACTTCCGAATCAAAAAAGCCTTGAGCGATACGATCGTTGATCAAGTGACTTCAGCCGTGAAAAATTGGCGGCAAGTGGGATCAAAAATGAAAATGAGTAAAACCGAACTCGATGCATTTAGCGAAGCGTTCGAGGGAAACGCTTAGAGTCTCCCACCAACAAAAACACATTCCCCCGTAGGATAGATTTCCAAATCTGTCCACCCCACCCCCCCCCGTAACACAGATTTCCATATCTGTGTCCTCAACCTGTCCGCCAAAACCCCTCGGGCGACGGAGCACCTTTCATTGCATTTCAAACTTCAAATTTCACCCTTCTACCTTCTAATCCCCCACCAACCTGCTCGCCCGCCACTCAATCGCCGCCATGCTCGGAGCATAGATCTCCTCCTGTGGCCGCAACATCCGTTCCCCCTCCAACGCACACAGCTCAGCTTCCCCGCTTGACCTGCGATGCTCCAAACTCGATGACACCATCCACCGACCTTCATGATCCGGAGTGATCAAATGACGGTCAAAAGCCCAATGATGATTTTTGCACAGCGCAAAACCATTGCTCGGATGATCATTAGCTGACACAGAAAAAGGAATCAAATGAGCCGCATCCACCATCGTGATTCCGCTTGGCAAGCGGATCCGCATTCCACAAGCCACACATTGATGATCGTAGGTTGTGAGGATGAGCTTTCTAAACGCAGCGCTGCGAGCAATCACTTCTTTTGCAGACACTTCAGCTACCCTGTGATGTCTCACGATAGTCAGCTCAGCCAAAGCGTCCTGCTTGTCCGGGAAATAACGAGAAATCAAAGCCTCCCGAAAAAGTTCCCTTTTTTTCCTATCCTTAAGCAAATGATAAAAACCAGCTTCCAACTCCACATGGAAAATACCATCCGCCAGATCTGATTTCCGAGGAGGGTTACTTAACCCCTCAACTAAAACCTCTTTTCCCGCTTTTCCCACATGCTGCCAAAAGCCCTCGGATCTCAGATAAAAAAACGGGTTCTCCGGTGTTACTTTATCGTTCGATGATCGAACCACTTCGAATATTTTGGCAAATCGATCACGCAGGCAATCATTCCATTCAATCCGATTACCACCAATTTCCCCAAGATCCATCAAATCCAACACCGCCAGCAACATCACCGGTTTATGCGGACGCTCATGCCGACCGCTTCCTTTCCCAACGACACCTACCCGTAGGTTGTATAGATGATCGAAATACTGATTAAATTGAGTTTCCATTTTAGATCGATGAGTCCTTTCAGCAATGCGATGATACTAATCGAACAGTCTCTCTGTCAGTTTTAATAGTGTGATTTTCATTTCCAAAATATTTTTCAATTTTTACTCAAGACAATCCTGCTGCTAGCTTTGCTTCATGAAAAAATGAATAAGTTACGGGATGCGTTAACTCCCAAATCATTTCAATGGGGAGATCACCTTTAGCACTGGTAAATTGCGCTGGGCCAAGATAGGTGAATGGGCTAGTTAGGGTTCCTTCAGATTTTCGAAAACGAGCAAAAAAAAGGATCGTGTAATCACGTTCCCGATGATGAATGTAATTTTTTCCAGTAGGTGTTGCTTGAGATGTGTTCGATTGGCTCTCCCAATGAAGATTAGTGCGCGCGCTTAAAAAGTCGCGATACATAGTACTTTCAGAGAAAAGCTTTTCGGTTTTTTCAAAAGTCACAAAATGGAGGTAGAGTTTGAGATATTTAACTGAAATGACCCCTGTTCCTGTTGGCCCTGAAGTTTCTAGATTTGCTTTACCAAAAGCGGAGGAAATTTCTCGCATGGTGTATTGCCCGTGGAGCTCTAAAGGACACGGGAACGTAAGTTCCACTTCAGGTCGAGTCATTTGTTTGCTTTGTGCATACTGAATAACTTCTAGAAGATCATCTGAGTATCTTTCATTCGCTTTGAGTGCCTGAAACGCTTCAAGATAAGAGTCGAAACCAAATGCTTTACCAGGTTTATTCCAAAGTAAATAATATGCAAATGCTGCGTAGGGATGTTCAACAAGGTTTTGAAGGTCTTCATCTGAAGACTGAAGAACATCCAATAGAAATTTGAGATAACGGGGAGATGTCCTCATACTAACTCTCGCCAACGAATTAAGCTCGGGTGATCTCTCACCAAGTTGAGGCACAGTATGAAAATTGAACGCATCCTTCCAATCACTCCAAGATTTACGAGTAAGTAGTTCGACATGACTCTCGGTTGGGCGCAATAAAAGCAAACAATTGACCGAAGGGATATCTACACCTTCATTGAAAAGGTCCACGGTGAATATGAAATTGATCTTTCCTGATTTGAGGTCGTTTCGCGCTGACCTTCGAACATTAGAGTGCGTAGTAGCATCAAGAGCAATGGCTTTGATCCCAGCCTTGTTGAAACTTTCTGCCATAAAGCGTGCATGCTCTTGCGAAACGCAAAAACCTAGACCTCTTGTCCCAACGTGATCAAAAGTATCAGGATCTAGCGGTGATGGAAGGTATTCGATGATTTTCTTAATAATCAGACTAACTCGAACGTTATTTCCCGTAAGGAGATTGCTGAGTTCTGCCGAATCATACTTTCCTCGATTTCACGATAGAGATGAAAAATCGATATTATCACTTACTGCATAATAGTGAAATGGGCAAAGAAGCTTCTTTTCCAAAGCATCTGGAAGGCGAATTTCCGCTGCTAACGGAGAGTCAAAGTCTTCCTCGATGCTTGTGCCATCAGTTCGTTCAGGAGTAGCTGTTAGGCCTAGAAGGATTTTGGGGCAGAGCCGGTGAATGATATTTTGATAACTACTAGCTTTTCCATGATGCGCTTCATCCAAAACGACAACATCCCAATGTGTTGGCCCAAATCGCTCATCTTCAATAAGACGGTGCGAGTTGAAACTGGAGACGGAACAAAACAGGTAGTCGTGATTGGCAGGTTGCGTTCCATCGTAAAGCGACTCTCCAAAATCACCATCAATGAGAACTTGTCGAAATGAATCTTTGGCTTGCTCTAGGATTTCTTTACGATGCGCGAGGAATAGCAACTTAGGCCTCTCATTTACTGACTTACACAGTCGAAGGTAATCAAATGCCGCAATCATAGTCTTGCCTGTCCCTGTTGCTGCGACGACGAGGTTCCGGTGCTGATTCCTTTCAACTCGCGCCTCTTCGAGTTCATCCAGGACAATGGCTTGATGCTCAAACGGTGAAAGCTCGAAGGCCGTAAGATTTGTTGTTACATTTGCTGTCGGATATTTTTCCCGACGGGTGGCTTCTACTAAATATTCAAAATCACTGTCATGATACTCTTTGAATGACGGAGATTCCCAATAGGTGTCAAACTCAGCTACACAACGTCTGAAAAGATCGGGGAGTTTTTTAATTGGAAGTTTGACCGTCCACTCCAATCCGCTTGTCATTGCTGCGTGCGAGAGATTGGCTGAGCCAATATATGCGCATGAAAAACCACTATTACGATGAATGAAATAGGCTTTTGCGTGAAGTCGAGAATGCTTTGTGTCATAGCTAACTTTGACCTTTGTATTTTTAAGGCCTTTGAGCTTGTGGATGGCGGCAGGGTCAGACGCTCCAAGATATGTGGTTGTAATAATTCTCAGCTTCCCACCGCGATCTGTGAATTTTTTTAGCGAAGGGAAAAGAAGGTTGATACCTGCTGTCTTGATAAAAGAAACCAGCATGTCCATTCTATCAGCACTTTCTAGTTCAAGCTCAAGCTCTCTTCCAAGCTGAGGACTTCCCGATGCTCCTGTAAAAAGAGACGGGAAACTAAGTGATGTGGAAGGGCTTGACTTGGCCTTTTCTCCGCATGCGTATACTTCCTTGAGTAAATTATTTTCTATAAATGCAAGTTGTTTTTCATTGAGAAATTTGAGATCACCGTCAAACTCAGAAAGTGTGCGAATGAGTTTATTTGCTAAATTGTAACGCTTGTCTTCTGAGATGATTTTGAGCGATTGTTGAATATGCTCGGCCAGCGTTCTTGTCAGATAGTCTGGCAAGAGATCTCCATCAATCGATTCAATCCGAACAACATTGAGATCGGCATCAATTTGCTCGATTAAGGTTTCAAGTTCCCCGTCAAGAATGTGATCATAAAGACCTTGAGTGAGTTTTTCCATTTCTGTTGCTAACAGATTGTCAATGTATAGCCAAAACGTCAATCAGAGAATTGCTCTCCCTGTCACACCCAAATACCACAAAGTTGCCGTCAAAAAAACAGAATCTTTAGATATTTTTAATTGCGTAATCAGCTATGCAGGAGGAAACCCAAAAATTCACAAACAGTGCAAGGGGGAATCTCCAGCAACCAATTCCCGTAGCAAGTTCCAGGCCATCATTTCCATAGGATTAAATCAATTTAAATTTGAAACATTTAAAATAATGAGAAACACTCATGGTTGAACTGGGTTTCGACCTAAAGACGACAATGGATACAATAAGCTCAAAGCCTCCCCAGAAATATCTTATAATCGAGAATCACCGGCCCGTCTGCGATCTCGACCAAATGATCGATATAACACCTAATCTGTCACCCGGCTTCATTTAAATTAGTAAAAGGCACTTCCACTTGCTCGAACACCGGCGATCTGAACCAACCCGCTCAAGCGAAACAACACTAATATCCCCGCAACCCGTTCCACCCTATCTCCCGACTCCAGATCCGGATTTAATATCCCGGCAGCAAAAATACGTCACATTTTAATCCTTTCGTCTTTTGATTTCTTCATCAAGATATCAATCCCAAATTTCCCCAACTGGTTTTATTTTAAAACCAGTTTATTAAACGAATATCGAACAAAGCTAAGCTCCCATCGTATCCATTTCTATTCTCACATCAAAACTTCCCCACGGGCATTCTAACCCAGTCTCCCCTTCACAAAATCGTCACTCGCCATTCCCATCTTCCTCTCTGCGCCTTGAGCGAAGCGGACGTGAGCATCTCCTCTCAATATATGTCACAGGTTTCAACCGGACTTCTCCCGCGCCCTGCTCCCCCAGCAGCTTATCACTCCCCCCCACAGGCAGGGAAGCCCCCGCCCTACAATCTTCCATCTAATCCGAGGCAGAGGATTCAATATTATATTGCCTTCGTTCAGCAAAGCCCCGGCTGTCTCGGCTTCGCCTCGGCTCTCCAATCAAAATTCGCTTACTTCTGCGCCTTTCAGCGTTTTCTGTGGCTACACCCCATTACATTCCACCACTTCCGCTGCGTCTTGATCAAAGCGGCCGCGAATATCTCTTGCACCCCTGCAAGCTATCAAAGCTAAATATGCAAATTTAAGAGGTTCTTTTAAATTTGCCTAAACCTCCTCCTCAATGCCTATCCGGGTGATGGTCAAAAAAAGCTAGACGCTTGCCAGTCCTATTAAAACAAGCCTTGCACCAAAACAACCCTTGTAAATCTGGGATACAAATACCAGATTTACAAGGATGATAAGGAGAACTGTCCATAATCAAATGAGCAAACGACTGGAGCAGTTTCCTGCGGTAGCCCTGCTTGGTCCACGCCAAGTCGGAAAAACAACTTTGGCACACCAGTTGGCTGAGCATCTTCCCCGTATTTATCTTGATCTAGAATCGCACGTGGATCGCGCAAAACTGATGGATCCAACGCTCTACCTATCTGAGCACGAAGACTAACCCCTATCCACCGCAACATAGGCAAGCGCCTAATCAAATCTCCAAAAGTCTATATTCGCGATAGCGGAATCGTTCACGCACTGCTTGGCCTGCCTGATAAAGAGAGGATACTGGGACACCCTGTAATTGGAATAAGCTGGGAAGGTTTTGTTATCGAGAATCTAATCCAAGCCTGCCCAGATCGAACGATCCCAGGATTTTATCGCACTTCCGCAGGAGCAGAAATTGACCTTATTTTGGAGAAACCCGACGGCACGACTTTTGCCATTGAGATCAAACGGGGACTCGCTCCAAAAATCAGCAAAGGCTTTTATCACGCCATCAAAGACCTCAATCCAACAAGAAGTTTTGTCGTGTATTCTGGAAAAGAGCGTTATCCGATAGCAGCAAACATCGAAATGATCTCGCTTCCAGGCTTGATCCAATTTCTGACCTTAGACCGTATAGATTAACCAAGCCATTCACAATGAGTCACAGCTTTAACCCGCCTTCTCCTTATTGCCGTAAAAAAAGAAGCGCAACAGATAGTCAAAAATTGCGGTTGAAACCGGTTCTCAAGTCGCCCTAGGATAGATTTTCAAAATCTGTCCTCCTGCAAACAGATATGGGGCCGGAGTATCACACAATACCCTTGAGCCCCACATCCAACCCCTCCCCATATCGTGGCGCGGATTGGCAATCCGCGGATCCCCCGAACCACCCCAACCCCACGCAATACCATTACGTCCCACATCCAACCACCTCCCCATATCGTGGCGCGGATTGCTTGCCGCGCCATAGCCCCTCGAGCGAAGGCTGGGCAATCCATGATTTCCACCAAACCGCTCATTCACCGCTGTTTGAAATACCAAATGGAACATGAACC
>JAJRVS010000223.1 GCA_024277195.1 Verrucomicrobiota bacterium
AATGCCAAGAACAAAACCAACATCCTTAGCGGATGCCGTGGCGCTCGGCGATGCAGTTTACCTGCAGAACTGGATATCCAAAAACTCAAAAAATATCGATGAAGCCGATACCCAACGCCCCCTGCTGCACCTCGCTGCCATGCACGGCCGCACGCAAATTGTAAAAATGCTTCTCGATGCGGGAGCCAATCCAAAATTAAAATCCAAAGCAGGAACTCAAGCTTTGCACTGGGCTGTTGCTAACGGGCATCTTGAGGTGGTTGAACTACTGTTAGAGACTGACACCCCCGTCAACGCGCTCAGCTCAGAATTTGCGGCCAATACTCTTACCTTAGCCATCCGTAATGGTCATAACAGTATCTACCTGATGCTGATCAAAAAAGGAGCCAATCCCAAGATTAACGGTGGACTGATGTTGTTAGCAGCCATGCAGCGAAACTCGATGGAGCAGCTCAGGATGTTACTTGCTCATGGAGCTGACCCTTTGCAGAGCTTTGATAAAAACGATGATACAGCCATCAGTTATGCAGGAAAAAACGGCAAACCCGCATTGCTCGAAGCCTTGCTGAAAGAGGTGCCCAAAGACCTCACCGAAGCTCGCCAAAAACGATTCGATCAATCCCTGACCAAGGCCATGTATAATGCCTGCCTTTATGGACGAGGTGATATAGTTCGGTATTTAATCGACTCGCTTGGCATCGATCCTAATCTGAAGTTTTCCGATGATTCCCATGCAGGATCAAGCACCCCACCTGATCCTTTTGCTGAAGATGACCCTTTCGCAGGTAAAGAGAATCTCAATAAATACTCACCCCTCTCCCTCATGGTCGCGCACAACCAACCGGAAACCGTTCGTTTCCTGCTCGAAGCCGGCGCAAAAATGCAAGGAGTGACCCTCAATCAGGACAACCCTTTTATCCATGCCCTTAAAAACAACCAACCGGAGATGGTTGATCTGTTACTCGAATATAAAGCTCCACTAGAATTACACCCCGGATACAACGGCGAAACTCCACTGATGAACGTCGCCAGACGGGGGGATTTGGCGCAGGCAAAACTTCTGATCGCCGCGGGAGCCAAAATAAACACGGTCAGCCCCTTTCTTCACTCAGAAAAACCATCTGACAAATATCTTTCGGTTTCGGACGGGGTCACCGCTTTCCTGCTGAGTTGTTACGGTGGCCACGCTGAGATGGCCGCCTACCTGCTTGAGCAGGGTGCAGCCTTAAACAAGCTGGACGGACATGGCCGGGGAGCTCTTCACGCAGTGCTTTTAGCTAATTGGGATCTGGGAAAAAGGTTAAAAACCTGCAAGTGGTTACTGGATCAAGGACTCAATCCTAATGAACCCGTTGCAAAAAACGGAGATCACCCTCTCGATACCGCAGCGCGAAACGCTTCGTTCGAAACCATTAAGCTTCTCCTGGACAATGGTGCCAAAAAAACCACACGAGCCTATGACCGTGCGGTGAAAGCGAATCGTGAAAAGGCAATTCTAGATTTGCTCAAATAAATAAATTTCCGGAAATCCTACCTTATCTTGCCAACCACTTTCACTCAGCCTTAACAAACACCGTAATAATCTCACTGGTCCCGGGGTATTCATGACTCACTGAACAATGATAAGCCAAGCACAACTGGTCACCCGTCACCGCCATCGAAAGATGTGAATTCCAATCCGCAGGGGCGTCCAGAATACGCTCGGTGATCTCCCCACTACCCGGCACCACACGGCTCAACACCATCTCATACTCGCTCTTCTCTTTTTCCCGCTGCCGCACCCAGGCGATCCAGAACTTTCCGTTTGCATACACCACATTGGAAGCCGTGGGGAAATTGTAAATGGTTGCCGGTTGGCCAATCAGGAAACGTTCAGGTTTAGCAAAACCCTCCCGTGGGAACAGATACAGAAAAAAATCTTTGTAAGTTTCGTCCATCTCATCCACCTCTGCACTTGCGCCCTTCAGCGCAATCGCAATATGATCAGAGTTAATGGTAGAGCTTTCAACCATGATAACCTCCAAATCCTTTGGCCACGCCAGTGCAAGTATCTGTTTTTTTCCTCCCGGCAAAGAGATCTCGGCATTTGGCCTAGGATTATTAAATCGATCAACATTGATCGCCGACTTTTGCACAGGTTTGTTTTTGACAACATGCCTTGGCGCCAGCAAACGCCCCTTTGCCGTATACAACATGCGAAAAACCGGCTGATCGCCTTCTAAATAATTATACCCAACCGCATTGGTGCTGAAATAAATCGCAAAATTCCCCGACTCAATCAATACCACCGGATGCACATCCCCAAGTGGGTCAGAATGTGTCAAAGCTGCCTCATAGAGAAAAAACCAACAACAGATAGCTAAGACGATTTTTTTCACAAACCCAGCTTATCCCAAGCTCATTTATCGGACAAGAAAAAATATCCCACCTGCCTACAAAAAACGCATACGCCGGGCGGGAGTGACCAATCCTCTCTGCCCTACATCCTACCCCCCCTACAGCCCAATCAACCTATTCATACGTCTCAAACCACTGCACAATCCTGCTAATCTTATC
>JAJRVS010000224.1 GCA_024277195.1 Verrucomicrobiota bacterium
ACTTCAGCAACGTCAACAATGGATTGACCGTGCTTGGAAAAACAGCAAACAACGTTTTTTGCAAAACCTCGAAGAAAACGAAGGTCACCAGAAATACAGCATCCAAAAAACGATGCTGGATCATGAAAAAGAACACCAGGCAGCCGTATCACAGAACGAAGCGGACTTTGAAGAGTTTCAAGCAGCCTTGGTCAACGACCGCAGGATATTCAAAGCTCTGGCTGCGCTCGCCAGCAAATCATTCCGCGGTTACCAATCCTGGTTAAATAAACTGACTTCCGAGCTGAAAAACGAGCAGAACAATCACTCGCCTACCCAGAGAAGTGCCGCCGAAAACCGTGACGATCTGCACCACCAATTGCAAGTCACCGACGCCAGCCTGTTGGTTTTCCGCAAACACCTCTTGCCCCGGTTTTTTGCCGTAATACCACTGTCCTTGCTGTGCATCCTTATCCTCATCCTCCACCTGCCACTGATCCCGGTGCTCAATCATTTTGGCTTTGAAAAAAACCTCTGGCCAATTCTAGGCGGCTCCTCCCTCAGTCTGATGCTCGGCAGTGGCCTCTTGCATTTAATCGGTAGAATGCGCTGGCGAACTGAAGCGACCAGAATCACGGCGAACCTCAAGTTGTCACGACGTTTGCTCACCCACTGCGAACTCGCTCTGGATAATTCCCATGAGCAAAACCGTGAGGAAATCCAAATGCAGCACAAAAGCACCACGGAACAACTCGACGGCAAGTGGAAAGATGTCTTGTCCAGTTCTGCTCAAACCCGTCAAAACAAACCCGAGGCAGCTCTTGATGACAAAAAGACCGCGCCCTGGCCACACTCAAGCAGCAGAATCAAACACGCAGCAAACAAATCGAAAACGAATACCAGCGTTTGATAAAATCGAGACAAGACCAGTTCGAACAACACAGCGAACAGATCACCAAAAACTACCGCGGCGCCACCCAACAGGCTCAAAGCGATTACCAGAAAAAGCACAGCCATCTCATCCAGGAATGGAAACAGACCCTTGAGCCGATCTACCAAATCATCTCGACCAACCAAAAAACGGTGTCAGAACTTTTCCCTTATTGGCCTGCCGACCATTGGAAAAACTGGCAAGCCCCTCCATCATTCTGCCATTTTGCCAAACTCGGCGAACTGGAAGTCGACATGACCCAGATGTGCGAAAAGTTGCCCAAAGATAAAAAGCTCGCCCTGCCCGGACCTGCCCAGTTTTCTCTACCTCTGATGCTGGACCTTCCCAAACACGGCTCTCTACTGATTGAAGCCAGCGACCACGGACACCAGCAAAGTGTCGCCACCCTCAATCACCTCATTCTCACCCTGCTGACCGGAGCTCCCGCCGGCAAGGCCAGTTTCACTATCATTGATCCCGTTGGTCTGGGAGAAAATTTCTCCAGCGTCATGCATCTGGCGGATTATGAAAACAACCTGATCCACGACCGCATCTGGACCCAGACCGAACAGATCGATCAACGCCTCGCCGAACTGAACGAGCACATGGAAAAAGTGATCCAAATGTATCTGCGCAACGAATACGAAACCATCGCCGAATACAATCAACAAGCCGGAAATATCGCTGAAAAATATCATTTCCTAGTAGTCGCCGACTTCCCAAGCAACTTCAGTGATGTCGCCGCCAAACGAATCCTGAGCATCGCCGCCAGTGGTGCACGCTGCGGGGTTTACACCCTCATTCACTGGGACAAACGACGCACCCTGCCGCAGGACTTTGTCATCGACGAACTGCGCCACAGCAGCACCTGCATCAGCTGTGATGACAAAGGCTTCACCCTGGCCGATTATTCCCCGCCCGGCACCAACCTCGATCTCGACAGCCCCCCCGACCCGGAGATTTTCACTCAACTGATCCAGAAAATCGGCGACGGCAGCAAAGACGCCAACCGCATCGAAGTGCCCTTTTCCCATGTCACTCCGGCAGAGGACGAACTATGGCGTGGAGATACCACCACCGAACTGCGGGTCGCCATCGGACGCAGCGGCGCCAGCAAACTGCAGTATCTGTCAATCGGCAAAGGCACCCGTCAACACACTCTCATCGCTGGTAAAACCGGCTCAGGCAAGTCCACCCTGTTCCATGTCATCATCACCAATCTAGCGCTCTGTTGCAGTCCTGACGAGGTCGAGTTTTACCTCATCGATTTCAAAAAAGGCATCGAGTTCAAATGTTACGCCAATTACAAACTGCCCCACGCACGGGTCATCGCCATCGAAAGTGACCGCGAATTTGGTCTCAGTGTGCTGCAGCGTGTGGACGAAGAGCTCAAACGCCGCGGGGACCTGTTCCGCAAACTCGGCGTCCAGGATCTCGCCGGATACAAAAAATCCGGTGGCGAAGAAGCCATTCCCCGTTCACTGTTGATGATCGACGAATTTCAGGAACTTTTTGTCGAAGATGACCGCATTTCTCAAAGTGCCTCAATGTTACTCGACCGCATCGTCCGTCAGGGGCGGGCCTTTGGCATTCATGTCATCCTCGGATCACAAACCCTCGGTGGAGCCTACACCCTGCCGCGTACCACCATGGGACAGATGGTCATCCGCATCGCCCTGATGTGCAACGAAGCCGATGCCTACCTCATCATGGACGACAACAATCCTGCTCCCCGAATGTTGTCGCGTCCCGGCGAAGGCATCTACAATGACACTGCCGGGGCCATCGAAGGCAACAGCCCCTTCCAAACCGTCTGGATATCCGATGAAGAACGCGATGCGGCATTGAAAAAAGTGGCTCAACTCGCTGAGCAAAGTGACAAGAACTACCCCGCCGCCGTGGTCTTCGAAGGCAATGCGCCGGCAGCTATCCGTGAGAATGTCCTGCTCAAAAAATGCCTGCAATCGATGAAAACCCCATCGACTTCGGCTACCTCCATGCCACCTAAAGCCTGGCTGGGAGCTCCCAACTCGATCAAAGGCCCGACCGAAGTTGTCTTTAACCGCCAAAGTGGTAATCATCTGCTCATCATCGGCCAGAATGACGAAGCGGCGCAAGCCATCACCTGCGTTTCCCTCATCAGCCTGGCCGCTCAGCTCAGCGCGGATCAGGCACGCTTTCTTCTCATCGACAGCCACCCACAGGAGTCAAGCCAACATCAGTTATTTGCATCCATCATAGAGAACCTCCCCCAGCGCAGTTCATTGATCAGCGGTAGCGGCATCGTCGATGCACTGGATGAAATCACTAGAGAACTCGATCGCCGGGCCGATGACAATCACTCCTCTGAGCCGTCACAGCGAATTTTCCTCATTATCAACGGCCTGCAGCGCTTCAAAAAACTGCGCTACGAAGAAGACTTTGGTTTTTCGATGGACGACTCCGATAGCCCCGCCAATCCTGGTGCACAACTCGACCGCATCATCCAGGAGGGCGCCAGCCTCGGCATTCATCTGATTGCCGTCTGCGACACCTACAACAACGTCAATCGCTTCCTCAGTCGAAAAGCCGTCAGCGAATTCGAAATGCGGGTGCTTTTCCAAATGAGCGCCAACGACTCCGCCAGCCTGATCGACACTCCAAAAGCCAGTCAGCTCGGACTCAACCGCGCGCTCTTTTACAACGAACAAGAAGGTTATCTGGAAACCTTCCGCCCCTACGCCCTGCCCGACCGCGAATGGTTTGCCGAAGCTGCCGAGCAACTTCAAGCCCGAGCACTCCAACTCACCTCCTCCAGCCCCCCAAAGTGAAGGGGTAAATGAAGTTAATCTGTTGATCTCTACTGTTGTCAGCTTGGTGAAAATCGGGTATCCTTAATCGATCATCCATGCGCTACGCCATTTTTTCAGACATACATGCTAACCGTCAAGCCTGGGGCTCAGCCTTGGTGGACATCCGTCAGGCCAACGTGGATGTAGTGGTGTGTCTGGGGGACACCGTTGGTTACGGACCGATGCCAGAGGAAGTGCTTAAAAGCGTGAATCAAGAAGTAGACATCATGGTATTAGGCAACCACGATGCAGCTGCCTTTGGAGGGCTTGACATCGATATCTTCAATGATGAAGCCAAAGCCGCCATCAAATGGACCCAACAACGCCTCAGTCAAAAATCAAAAGATGCACTGCGCAAATTACCGCTCACAGCCGAAAAGGAGAACATCCTTTTTGTACACGCAGAAGTGATCAATCCCGCCGGTTGGGGTTACATCAACACCATTGATGAAGCCAAAGTGAATTTCGCCTTGTCCGATCATTTTGTCACTTTTGTCGGTCACACCCATCGACCAACCATTTTCGATCAAAGCCTCACCACTGGCCAGGTGCGGGAACACCCCGATCAAAACGTCAGCCTGATCAAAAGCCATCGTTACATCATCAACGTCGGATCCGTCGGCGACCCCCGTAATCCAGACGATCTGCGCGGACGTTACGTGATCTACGAATCCGATACCCGCACCGTATATTTCCGCAAATTCACCTTCGACACCGACCTCTACCGCCTAGATCAAAAAAAATCGGAAATGACCTACACCCCCTTCTTCATAAAAATGCTCGACCACGAAACCGGCCAACAAAACCTGCCGGGAGCAAAAAAGTAGCCAAGGTTTGGCAGACTTGGTTGACATCACCCCGTAGGATAGATTTCCAAATCTGTCCGCGCAGCTCTAACAAGGTAAGAATCGCTCAAAACACCATCCTTTTTTCCGCCTTTCCCTCCTCAGCCGAGCTTCACCCCTTCCGTCTATTGATCCCATCACGGATCGTAGAAACGCCTCTGCTCCGTTGCAAGATTCGACTTGGGGCGATACTCTAAATTACGATCATTCACTACGGGATTGAAATAGTAGATAAAATTAATACTACCCGCTGCTCCCACGCTGATCATTTTGGGCAATTTAGCATAATTCGCTTTGATAACATTCCCGCCCACCTCCGTCACCCGCGTACGAATGAAGTAACCCGTAGGTTTGATTTCAGGAACGCCATTTTTAACATAACTTCTCAGCTCCTCCAGACTTTCCCGCTCATCCTTCTCCGTGCGATAGCTCTTTTTATTGACCACGATTTCTTCACTACGGTAACCCTCCTTCGGAGCCAAATGTGGCATTTTCATTTTGCTATACGGCAAATAACCGCTCTTCTCCTCGACCATACCAGCCAGCTCAGAAGGAAACTTAATTTGCAATGAAGACTTCCATTCTGCCGTTTGCACTCTAAACGCCTCAGCATCCCACTTTTCTCCACGGTCTTCTCTGATTTTTTTAACTCTAGCAATAAGAGTTTTTAATTCCTTTTCGCCATACTCACTTCCCATATATTCACGATTAAACTTAAATAACAAATCCTTTGTTCTCCCTCTCCCTCTCCCTTGCGGTGCCACCCAATCCCCCACCTCAAAATCAAAACCCAACCACTCATTAAAAAGAGGTATTTTTAATAGCATCTCCCTTACGAACAAAGGAACCGGAGTTTCAACTTTGCGCAAAACCATAGTGATACGATGATCGCCGCCACCAACAATTTTTTTCACTTCATAATACCCGCTTTTTGTAACTTTCACAAAAACACCATTAAAAAATATTTTTCCTTTTGCCGCAAACTCACCATCACTTCCAGTATTGCCGCGATGAACTTTGCTATTTTTTTGCAATGAGCTTACGAACTCAATAATCACATCAGCTCCTTCAATGGGGAAACGACTCTCATCCACAACGGTTACTTGCACACTCTCTGCATGGACAGATGCCAACATCCCTAGCAATCCCCATACTACAATAAAACTAACCTTCATTTTCATCATCTAAGCCTCCTATTTTAATCATTTTTTCATACATCTTATAAACATGAGAAAGTGCCACTCCGTAGAAATCCGAATGCAACCAGTCTCCGGAACTTAACCCAGAATGCCCCTCCGTCGGCCATTGATTAAAATCCGTCATAAATCACGGATCGTAGAAGCGTCTCTGCTCCGTTGCAAGATTCGACTTGGGGCTATACTCCAAATTACGTTCATTCACTACGGGATTGAAATAGTAGATAAAATTAATACTACCCGCTGAACCCACACCAATCATTTTGGGTAGTTTTACGTAATTTGCCTTGATGGCTTTCCCTTCCACCTCCGTTACCCGCGTACGAATATAATAACCTGATGATTTGAGTTGCGGCACACCAGATTTGGCATAACTCCGAAGTTCCTTCAAACTTTCTTCCTCACTCTTGTAGTTCTTTTTCTGAATCACGATTTCATCACTTTGGTAGCCTTCCTCTGGTGCCAAATGTGGCATTTTCATTTTACTGTAGGGCAGGTACCCTTTCTGCTCCTCTATGATGCCCTCTAGATCGGATGGGAAGTCTATCCACAAGACTCCATCCCACTTCCCGTAGAATTTTTTTAAATCTTCTTCAGTAGTATCTGGAAACTTCATCTCTTCCATCTTTTTTTCACTAAACTTGTAACCTTTAAATTCCCGATGAAACTTAAACAGTATATCCCCCGACGTCCCTCTGCCATGCGGAGCAACCCAATCGCCCACCTCAAAGTCAAAACCCAGCCATTTATCAAAAACTGGAAATTTTAGGAACACATCCCTAGCATACAACGAAACTGGGCGTTCTATCTTGCGCAATACTAAAGTGATATGGTGGTCTTTATCAGGAAGGAATCCTCCTTCCTGAATAGAATCATAGTAACCCTCTTTTCCTACCCTTACGTAAACTCCATTAAATTGAATTTTCCCACTTACTCCATATTCTCCTTTTTTATTGGTTTTACCATAATGAGCTTTACTTCCTTTTTGTGTAAAACCCACAAACTCAACAACTACATCAGCACCAACCAAAGGTTGCCTAGTCTCATCTACTACTTCAGTAACAACTTTCTCAGCATAAAGAGAATTCAACAATCCCACCAAAATCAAAACCATCAACACACTAATTTTATTTTTCATCATCTAGACTTCCAATTTTAACCATTTTCTCATACATCTTATAAACATGAGGTAAGGCCACCCCGTAGAAATCAGAGTGCAGCCATTTCTTAGATGACTGGTTATCCTCATGCCCTTCAGTAGGCCACTGATCTGCGTTCGTCATGAACATCGTCTGCATATTAAACCTCCGGTTTTTCATATTCTCTCCCCCTATCGGATTCGATCCAGCAGCAAAAGACAAGGCAGGAATCCCAGAGGCCAGCACATGGTATTTAACCAACTTCTTATCGGCCAGTTCGCTACCTAAGGAAGGATCAGTCAGACCTTCGACCAAAAACTCTCTAAACACAGGGTTTTTCCGAAGGTTTTTTTTAGAATATCCAGCCACGGTCGCAGGACTTGGTTTAATAAGTGCAGCGGCACGCTGACCTATCACATAATAGCTGCTATTGAATCCCCACCCTGCCTGTCTCGTCCCTTTACTTATTCCGTCAAAATCCTGAGCCATGCTAGCAAGGTAACTTGTTCCTTTAACAAATTCCTGTGCCACCCAAGATCTTCGTCCTTTAAGCAAGTTAGCTGCGCCCGACAATCCGTTCTCAAACAAGGCGGCAGAATCCATTTCAGGGGCAGGATTCTGCAACACTTCTTCGCCCGTAGAATAAAAATGATACGCTTTCTGGGTAACTTGTGCAAAACGATCCACCCATTTTAAATCGTATCTTCCATCAGTATCAGCAAATAACTTATACCACCTAGCCGAAGTCGCCTTCAAACTGCCTTTATAAATTTTCACATAAGGTTTCCAACTTTTCTCTAGCATGAACCACTCCTGATTCTGCGTATTTGATGAATCATAAGCCTCCGCCGCCACGGCCGCATCGATCATGTAATAACGACTGGGTGAGAACTTGGCTTTCGCTTTCGCAATCGCATGGCTGACCACCATATTGCCCAAGCTGTGTGCCGCAATAGTTACATCCGCATTGCCTGTGAATTTCAATGCATCCTTCAACTTGTCCCCCGTCTGCATCGCAAAAAAAACAGGCTTGTGATAGTTGGCATTTTTCTCCAATCCTATGAAATTGTCTGGTGACAAATCAACACCTCCAAGCCCCGCATCCCCCCGCCAACTCACCCCGACAAACCTCGCTTTGCTGCCCAATTGATGCAAACGCTTGAAAAGCTCAGCAAACCACCCTCTTGCTTTCTCCTCATTCACATTAAATCCATGCACCAGCACAAAATACTTCCCATTAGTCAGTCGATCTGGATAAGGATATCCGGGATCGTTGGTCTTGGTAGCTAAGTTCGAAGGCACATTACCTGCATCGCTGCCATCCGGGTTCACCGGCACGGTGCGCAGATCCACATGCCTATACATTTCCTCTACTTTTGCGATCTTGATCGGAAATTTTATCTCAACAAGCTTCGTCCCATCAAGCTTACGGATTTCAACCATCAACGGTTTGAAAGTTATAAACTTCCCCTCAAGCAACAACATCCCCTTCCCTTTACCGGCCGCATCCA
>JAJRVS010000225.1 GCA_024277195.1 Verrucomicrobiota bacterium
GGATTGCCGCGAAAACAACGAATCCTTCGCCACCTTCACCCGCCGTCACTCGACGGAACAACTGCAGGAACTTTTCACCAACAACTGTCATGCCTGAACCCACCTTACTCGAAGCTCCTGTGTTACCCCAGGACGCCCCTTTTTCTCCCGAACAGCGCGAATGGCTCGATGGTTTTCTGACCAGCGTTTACGCCCAGTTCTCGGAAATGTTAAAAGCCCAACAACTGGCCTCTGCACCTGCAGATGCCACACCGATCACTATTCTATGGGGATCACAAACCGGCACCTCGGAAACCCTGGCCAACAAGTTCGCCAAACTAGGTAAAAAATCCGGCCTCGCCCCAACCGTCATCGACCTGGCTGACTTCCCCCACGAGCAACTCTCCGAGGAAAGCCACCTAATCATTATCACCAGCACCTACGGTGACGGCGAACCACCTGACAACGCCGCAGATTTCTATCAATTCCTGCACAGCGATTCTGCGCCCAAATTGGAATCACTCAACTACTCCGTGCTCGCTATAGGTGATTCATCCTACCCCGATTTTTGCAAATGCGGCATCGAAATCGATGAACGCTTACAAAAACTCGGTGCCAAAAAAATGTTCAATCGCATCGACTGCGACGTCGACTTCGAAGACGAATTTGCCACCTGGACCCAAGGCATCATCGACGCCATGGGGCTGGTCAGCAGCGACGACGACGACGATGAAGATTCCGGCGGCATCGACAAGAAAAATCCACTCAGCGTGGAAGTGGTCGAAAACATCAATCTCAACAAAGAAGGCAGCATCAAGGAAACCCGCCACGTCGCCCTGTCCTTTGGCGACTCGCCACTCGATTACGAAGCGGGCGACGCACTCGGCGTTTACCCGGTCAACTGTCCCGATTTGGTTGATGAAATCCTCGCCAAGCTCGAACTCGATGGCGCGGAAGCCATCGTCTCCTGTGACGGCTTGAACAAAACTCTGCGCCAAGCTCTGCTCACTGATTTCGACATCGGCGGGCTGAACAAAAAACTGGTCGAAAACTGGACCAAAGTCTCCAAACGCACCCCGCCCACCGATGACTACTTGGAAGGCCGTGAACTGATCGACCTGATCAAAGACTACCCCATCCACTTTTCCGAAGCCCAGCCTTTCGCTGCGCTGATGAAAAAAATCAATCCACGTCTCTACTCCATCTCCTCCAGCCCCAAAGCCCACCCCGGCGAGGTTCACCTCACCGTTGGAGCCGTGCGCTACGAGAGCAACGGTCGGCCACGCAAGGGCGTCTGCTCCACCTACCTCGCCGACCGCGCCGAGGACGAATTCCCTCCCCGGGTTTTTGTCCACAAAAACAAAGCCTTCCGTCCACCTAAAGATCCTTCTGCACCGATGATCATGGTCGGCCCAGGCACCGGCATCGCTCCTTTCATCGCATTTTTGCAGGAACGTCAAGCCACCCAAGCTGACGGGAAAAACTGGTTACTGTTTGGCAACCCGCATTCCTCCACCGACTTCCTTTATCAAGAACAACTCGAAGGTTTCCAGAAAGACGGTCTACTCAATCAGCTCAGCACCGCTTTTTCACGAGATCAGCAAGAAAAGATTTACGTCCAGGATCGTATCATCGAAGAAGCTCCGGAGATATACAAATGGCTCGAAGAAGGCGCTTGTTTTTATGTCTGCGGCGATGCCTCGCGCATGGCCAAGGACGTGGACTACGCTCTCTATCTCGCCATCCAAACCCAAGGCAACATGAGCGCTGACCAAGCCTCGGCTTACGTCAACCGACTCAAAAAAGAAAAACGCTACTGCCGTGACGTCTATTGAAGAAATCGCCTCCGGCGAAACCACGCTGATCGATCAACTGCTCGCCGACCAGCAGTCACTCACCGCCGTCGCCACCTTCAGCCAGCAACACACCGATACCAACGAGCCGGCTCAGTCGCGCTATTACAAAAAACTCATCCCACTCGCGCAACCCCGGCCCGGCGAGCAATACTCCTTCCAAGTCGATCTCGCTGCCTGCACCGGTTGCAAATCATGCGTCACCGCCTGCAACAGCCTCAACGGCCTCGACCCCGATGAAGCCTGGCGCGATACCAGCCTGTTGATCGGCGGCAATAACGACAATAATAACTCACTGCGACAAGTCGTCACCTCTGCCTGCCACCACTGTGCCGAACCCACCTGCGCCAGTGGATGCCCAGTGCTGGCCTATGAAAAAGATCCTGTCACCGGCATCGTGCGCCACCTCGACGACCAGTGCATCGGCTGCCAATACTGCATCCTCACCTGCGCCTACGACGTACCAAAATACAATTCGCGCCTCGGCATCGTGCGCAAATGCGACCTATGCCAATCGCGTCTCGCCGAAGGCGAAGCTCCCGCCTGTGTGCAAGCCTGCCCCAACGAAGCGATCAAAATCAAGATTATCAAAACCGACGACCTCCCGTTCAAAGGTGCGATCCTACCCGGCATGGCAGCCTCCGCTCACTCCCGCCCCTCGACCACCTACCTCGGCAGCGACGACCTGCCCACCGATACCAACCCCGCCGACCTGCATCAACTCACCCCCGGGCACAACCACCTTCCATTGGTTTGCATGCTCACCCTCACTCAAGCCAGCGTCGGCCTATTTCTGTTTCAATTTTTCTTTGCTCAATTCTCGCAAGAAGCCATCAAGCCAGCTCTTAACCATTGGCTCAGTCTCTCAGCCCTGATCATGGGACTAAGCGGTGTCGCTTCAAGTATTCTCCATCTCGGACAACCGCTCAAAGCCTGGCGCGCCTTCCTCGGCCTACGCCATTCCTGGCTCAGCCGAGAAATCATCGCCTTCGGCCTGTGGATGCCCCTCGCCACTCTTTACACCCTGCTCACCCTCTTCGATCTCGCCCCCCCTGCCCTAACCCGTTTTATCGGCGCGCTCACCGTGATCA
This sequence comes from Verrucomicrobiota bacterium, assembly GCA_024277195.1. GTDB lineage: Bacteria > Verrucomicrobiota > Verrucomicrobiia > Verrucomicrobiales > DEV007 > JAADHD01. The sequence goes on from JAJRVS010000225.1 coordinate 2,924, forward strand.
CCGGCTTGCTCTCCATCACCTGCTCCATCATGGTTTACGCCGTCACCCCACGCCCCTTCTGGAGCCTAAGCCGCACCGCCATCCGCTTCACCACCACCAGCCTCATCCTCGGTCTGGCAAGCGCGCTCACCATCACTACCCTGCACCACCAAGCCCTGCCTTGGCTGCCCACCGTCCTTGCCCTCGCCCTGATCAGCAAACTGATCTTCGAACTCAGCACCCTCCTGCCCGCCTTCACCACCTCCCCCTGGACGCCCGCCCAGCACAGCGCCCAACTTCAACTCCACCCCCTGCGTCGATCCCTGTTCACCCGCTTCGGACTCAGCGCCTTCGCCCTCCTATTACTCACCGCCTCATCCACCCCACTTTCCGCCCTACTCGCCACCACCGCCATTTTCAGCGCCGAACTAATAGCCCGCACCCTCTTCTTCCGCGCCGCCGTCACCTCCAAATAATAAATTTCAAATCTTAAATCACAGATTTCTAATTCTCACTCATGCGACTACCCACCACCATAAGCAAGCTCATCTCCAAGCTGCGTGATCCCCACGGCCCACTCACCGAGCAACTCGTCCGCAGCCCCGGAGGTTTTGGCCTCGGCCAATTACCCAAAAACCAGATCCCCCATGCCACCACCACCATGACCTGCGGTTACTGCGCTACTGGCTGCGGGCTCAATATTCACCTCGATAAACAATCCCGCGCCACCGGCCTCACCCCGGCCACTCCCTATCCGGTCAATCTCGGCATGGCCTGCCCCAAAGGCTGGCAAGCGCTCAGCCCCCTCACCGCCTCCAATCGCGCAACCCAACCTCTCCACCGTCCACAGCGCTCAGCTCCAGCGCAAGCCATTGAGTGGAATGCCGCATTAAAAATTTTCTGTGACCGCTTCAAAAAAATTCAACAACAGCACGGTGCAGAATCGATCGCCTTTCTCGGCACCGGACAAATCTGCAGCGAGGAACTCGCCTACCTCGGCTCGCTCGCCAAATTTGGTATGGGCATGATCCACGGTGACGGCAATACCCGCCAGTGCATGGCCACTGCCGTCGCCGCTTACAAACAATCCTTCGGTTTCGACGCCCCACCTTACACCTATCAGGATTTCGAAGAATCAGACGTCATCATCCTCAGTGGCTCCAATCTCTGCATCGCCCACCCTATTCTGTGGCAACGCATCCTGCGCAACCCCCACTCGCCGGAGATCATCGTCATCGATCCACGCAAAACTGAAACCGCCAACGCCGCCACCCAGCACTTTGCCATCGAAGCCAAATCCGACCTAGTGCTCTACTACGGCCTGGCCAACCTCCTCATCCAGAATCAGTGGATCAATAACGACTTCATCCAAAAACACTGCTCCGATTTCGATACCTTCGCCGAACACGTCGCCGCCTTCACTCCCGAAATCACCGCACAACGCACTGGCATTTCGATCGAAAGCCTGCGCTCACTAGCCAAAACCATCCATCAAGGCAAACGTGTATCCTTCTGGTGGACCATGGGTATCAACCAGGGATACGAAGCCACCCGCACCGCCCAAGCCATCATCAATCTCGCCCTCATCACCGGCAATATCGGCCGCCCCGGCACCGGAGCCAACTCCATCACCGGACAATGCAACGCCATGGGCTCCCGCCTGTTCAGTAATACCACCAATCTACTCGGCGGCCACGATTTCACCAATCCTGAACACCGGAAAAAAGTCGCCGAGCAACTCGACATCCCGGTCGAACGCATCCCCACTCAAAACAGCGACCCCTACGACCAGATCTTACAAGGCATCGAAGACGGGAAAATCCGCGGCCTATGGATCATCGCCACCAATCCTGCCCATTCGTGGATCAATCAGAAACGCCTCAAATCCCTACTCGATAAACTCGATTTCCTCGTCGTTCAGGACATGTACCACGACACCCACACCGCGCGCCACGCCGACCTCATCCTACCCGCCGCCGCCTGGGGAGAAAAAGACGGCACCTTCATCAACTCCGAACGCCGCATCAGCGTGATCAAAAAAGTCGCTCAAGCCCCCGGCCAGGCTCTCGCTGATTTCCACATCTTCCGCCTCATCGCCCAAGCCTGGGGCTGCGGCGATTTATTCAAAAAATGGACCAGCCCCGAGAAAGTTTTTCAACTGCTCAGCAAGCTCACCCAAAACCAGCCCTGTGACATCACCGGTATCACCGACTACCAGATGCTCGACCAAGCCGGGGGCATCCAGTGGCCCTACCCGCAAAAATCCCCTTCCAACGAAAAACACCGCCGCCTGTTCGAGGACGGACGCTTCCACCATTCCGACAAACGCGCCAAGCTGATCTTCGCCGACCCCCAACCCGACCCCGATCCCTGCGACGATAGCTTCCCTTTCAAGCTCAACACTGGCCGTGGCAGCTCCGCCCAATGGCACACCCAGACCCGCACCTGCCATTCCCCCGCGCTGCGCAAACTGCACCCATCCGAACTGCTATTAGAACTGCACCCCGATGACGCCCGCCAACTAGGCATCCATCCCAACACCCCACTGCGCATCACCTCCCGCCAAGGCAAGCTCACCGCCACCGCCTTCATTACCCCCAACGTAAGTCCCGGCCACGTATTCCTCCCCATGCACCATCAGCACGTCAACCAGCTCACCCACCCCTCCTTCGACCCCCACTCCCACCAACCCAACTACAAATCCTGCGCAGTAAAATTGGAGCAAATTTAACCCTCCAACCAAAACGCCCCCACCCCCTCGCAGTACCGAAACTTTGTCCGCCCGGACAAAGTTTCGGTACTGCGTTGCATGGCAAATGACACCTTCAGCCCCTCCAACACCCTCACTTCTCTAACAGAGCTTTCATCATCACAGCCAACATTTTATTGCGAAGCTGATTAGCCTTTTGTCCCAAATAGCCCTTTGGTAATAGTTGTGCAGGTAACAAAGGGTCTTGTTTTATCGCATTTTCCCAAAGCAACCTTTCCCTCGCGAGAACACCGTCTGGGTTAATAACCTTTTTTCCGCCGACATGTTTCTTCACATACTGAATGTAAGCTGCATACTTGTTATTAAGTTTGGGAAAATCCCATGAACTTGCTACCACATCTGAGTCTTTTTCACCAAAAAGCAACCGTCCTTCCATCAGCGTGAACTTGCCTAACTCCGCCCTTTTTTTACTAAGCATTTTATTAATCGAGCCCATCTGATCAGGCGAAACCCATACACTTTGCTGGAAGCAGCCAAAATGGTGAGCATGAAGTACGCTGCGAAGCTCCCTGCGCAATGCTCGTTGAGATTCGGGAATATCAAAAAGCACCATTCGCCAGATTCCATCCCACTCTCTTTGCCACTCTTTTTCGGGATCACGCTTACCCGCAATCAACTGCCGTCCCTTTTCTGTAAGCAACACCACTCGGTCCAAAGAATCCCCCGCTTGGGTTTCCAGCATTTCTTCACTCTCAAGCCTGTTAACAATGCGCAACAGCCTCTTTGAATACGCCCAACTCTCAAAACTCATAGAAAGATTGCGAAATGTCGGAAAAGCCAATTGTTCCGCAGTCCAAAGCAATTGATAAAGTAACAGCTCGGTTTGTGCCTTCATCACGGCAGCATAAACAATTTTAAATGAAAATGGAACCGAAAACTTGTCCGGGCGGACAAGTTTTCGGTTCCATTCCCCTCTTCACGTCCCCTTCACCACTGTGTGTAAAGTGTCCTTGCAGCTCGCAATAAAATTTTCTTCCGCTAACGAAAAGGCTTTTCCCCGGCATGAAAAAACCGTCCAGCGGCGTTTCAGCAACTTCACTCCCAGTGTTTTTTTCACCAGCACCCCCTCTGCCAATTCTTTCCGCACGATCCATGGAGCCACAATGCCAGCTCCCAATCCTAAGCACGCCATCTCCTTGATTCCTTCCATATTCCCCAAAGCCAGCGGAGGTCTAAGTCGCACTCCCTCTTGGGAAAAATATTCTTTCACCAATTTATACGTAGTGCTTTTATCCCCATAAACAATGAAACTCTCCGCTTCTAAATGTTGGGTATCAAGTTTATCCAGCGAAGCCCATGGATGATCCGGAGACACCACGATCACCAAACTATCCGTCGCCAGTTTCACCTTATTAAAGTTATTATAAACCCCGGTATCGATCCCAATCACAAAATCAATCTCGCCATCTTTGAGCACATCGAGCAACTCCGGCGTATCTCCAGTTTCAATTTTGATATCACAATTGCCCGAATCTTCGCGAAATTTACGCAAAGTACCTGGCAACACATACTGACAGATCGTATCCGCCGCCCCCACCCGAATATTACTCACCCCCCAACGTTTCAAAGTCCCCAGCTTGGCCGCCGCCTGCTCCAACTCCCGCAAAGCTCGTTTAGCGTGTTGCAAATAAACCTTGCCCGAAGGAGTCAAAACAATGGCCTTGCCCATACGCTCGACTAGCTGTTCGTCGAGCAGAGTTTCCAAGGCCTTGATCGAATGACTGATCGCCGATTGAGTGCGATGCAATTTAGTCGCCGCGTCAGTGAAACTTCGCGTTTCAGCCAAAGCCACAAAAGACTTGAGTTGTCGGATGTCAGGTAAATCCATAATAGCACGGTCGCAAAACCACAAATAGCAAACAGGTCACCATACTTAAGCCATTTTCGATAAATTCAACAGCGAATGAATTCCATTCATCATTCATATCAATCATATCGGCCATTTGAATCAAAATTTCACAAAAGACTCCAAAATTTGGCACGCTCGCTGCGTATGCAGTGATGCATGGCGTCTTCATCATCCAAACTCAACATCCTGTCATTCCGCGATCCGTCGATCCGCACCCTGCATTTCACCTGGGTTGCCCTTTTCATCAACTTCATGGTTTGGTTCAACAACGCCCCACTGGTGACCTCTATCAGTAAAGCTTTCGACCTGAGCCCCTCCCAGTGGAAATCCCTGCTCATCCTCAATGTAGCTTTGACGATTCCTGCCCGGATTATCATCGGCATCCTGGTCGATCGTTTTGGCCCCCGCCTGACCTTCAGCCTGTTATTGATCACCTCCGGCCTCATCTGTTGTTTTTACGCCATGGCCACCACCTTCGAACAACTGGCCATCGCTCAGTTCCTGATGGGTTTTGCCGGTGCGGGGTTTGTCATCGGCATCCGCATGGTCGGCGAATGGTTCCCCGCTCGACAAGTAGGACTCGCCGAGGGCATCTACGGAGGTTGGGGAAACTTCGGCACCGCCGGTGCCGCCATGATTCTGCCCACCCTGGCGCTGATGTTCGGAGGTGAAAACGGCTGGAGATACTCCATCCTCACCGCCGGAGTGGTCTCCATTCTTTACGGTTTTATTTATTATTGGGCCGTCCGCAACACTCCCAAAGGATCCACCTATTTCAAACCTAAAAGAACCGGTGGTCTCGAAGTGAGCACCCGCCGTGATTTTTACTTCCTCCTACTCATGATCCTTCCACTTTATGGTGCGCTGGTTTTGCTAGCGTGGAAACTCTCGCCCTCTGGCGTCGCCATGATCAGTCACAATGTTTATTACATCATCTGCCTGGCTATTGCCGCACTCTGCTTGTTTCAGATTTATCAGACCTACCAAGTCAACAAAGACATGCTGAAAAACGGAGTGCCTGAAATGCACCGCTACCCCTTCCGCCAAGTCGCCATCCTCAATGTAGGTTATTTCATCACCTTTGGCTCCGAACTCGCCGTGGTATCCATGCTGCCGCTGTTTTTCATGGAAGTATTCAAGCTCTCCCCCGTGACCGCCGGAATTCTCGCTTCGGGTTTTGCCTTCATGAATTTACTCGCGCGCCCCATGGGTGGACTGCTCAGTGATCATTTCGGCAGACGCGGCACCATGCTGATCATGATGGCCGGACTGGCCGTCGGGTATTTTGGTATGAGCCGAATCGACGGCACCTGGGCACTGCCTCTGGCCGTCCTCATGACCATGGTTTGCTCCTTTTTTGTGCAGTCCTGCGAAGGAGCCATTTTTGCCATTGTCCCCATCATTCAACGGCGCATGACCGGGCAAATCGCAGGAATGACCGGCGCTTACGGCAATGTCGGCGCAGTGGTTTACCTCACCGTTTTTTCCTTCGTCAGCGCCTCGACCTTCTTTTTAGTTATCGCCATCTCGAGCGTAGCGGGTTTTATCGCATCCTGCTTCCTGGCTGAGCCAAAAGGCCACATGACAGAGGTGCTGCCTGATGGAACGGTAGAACTGATCGAAGTTTCCTAATAAACCTTTTTTGTGGAACGGATTGGCAATCTGTTTGTCCTCTGCTCATTCAAATCAACGGATTGCCAATCCGTTCCACATTTTCACATCCCACTCACTTTGCAACACGACCTTACATTAAGAGTTAGTGAAGGCCAGTCCACTACGGCTGGCGCCAAGGAATCGAATGACGATATCATCGGCATTCGTATTCCGAGTGATGAGATGCTCGCCACCAAAGGCATCACCGCCGTCATTGCCGACGGAGTCAGTGCCGCCAGCGCCGGACGCGAAGCCGCCGAGACCTGTGTGCAAGGGTTCCTCACTGACTACTACAGCACTCCTGATTCATGGAGCGTCAAAACCTCTGCCCACAAAGTCATCACCTCGCTCAATCGCTGGCTGTATGGGCAAACCCAATCAGCAGGTTATCTTGACGAAAAAGGCTACGTCACCACCCTCAGTATTCTGATTTTAAAATCCAGAACCGCCTATTTATTCCACGTCGGCGATACCCGTATCAGCCTCTACCGCGACGGCAAACTCGAACAACTCACCCGCGACCACGCCACCCGCATCTCAAAGGACTCGACCTACCTCAGTCGAGCTGTTGGTCTAGGGGTCAATCTCGATGTCGACTTCCACAGCATCCCCTTGGAAGAGGGAGACTTATTCGTTCTGACCTCCGACGGAGTTCACGAATTTGTCCCACGCCCTGAAATTGAAAAGATTCTCGCCGGTGAGCCCGCAGAATCAGGTCTCGATTTTTTTGCCGAAAACCTGGTGCAAAGAGCTCACCATCATCACAGCCCAGACAACCTAACCTGCCAATTAGTCAAAATTGACAAACTTCCCGGAGCCGAGCGCGATGACATCTACCGCCAACTGACCTCCTTGCCCTTCCCACCCGACCTCAAGCCCGCCCAGAAAATCGACGGCTTCCGGGTCGAACGTTTGCTCTACGCCAGCAAAACTAGTCAGCTCTATGTGGTGATTGATGAAGAAGGCGACGGGCAACGCATGGTGATGAAAACGCCATCAGTCAATTTTGAAGACGATGCCGCCTACATCGAACGTTTTGCGATGGAAGAATGGATTGGCAGCCGGGTAAAAAATACCCACCTCAACAAAGCCGTGCGCTCCAGTCGAACCCGCAAATTCCTCTACCACCTGCAAGAATATATCGAAGGCCCCACTCTGCAACAGTGGCTCGAAACCAACAAAAGCAGCCCCGACATCCCTGCCGTCATCAACATCACCGCTGGCATCATCGAAGGCGTGCGTGCTCTGCACCGACGCGAAACTCTGCATCAGGATCTCAAGCTGGGCAATATCATCCTCACCGCTGAGCATGGCCCCGTCATCATCGACTACGGCTCCTGCCGCATCGCCGGCATGCAGGAGATCAAACAACCTTTTCATCGTTTATCCGCATTGGGCACAGTGGACTTCAGTGCTCCGGAATACCGCCTGGACTTACCCGCCAGCCCGCGCTCAGATCAGTTCTCCATCGCCATGATCACCTACCATCTGCTCAGCGGAGGCAAACACCCCTACGGTTCCAAGTGGGAAAACGCCACCACTGCCAGCGACTTCCTACAACTGCCTTACCAACCCGCCGGGCATCACCAACCCCTCGTCCCCAACTGGATCGATCAAACCCTCAAAAAAGCTCTCAGCATCAACGCCGACTTGCGCTACGACAGCCTGTCCGAATTTGTCCACGACCTGCGTCACCCCAATCCCGACTACCTCAAAAAACAAGCCCTCCCCCTGATTGAAAAAAAC
>JAJRVS010000226.1 GCA_024277195.1 Verrucomicrobiota bacterium
AAAAAGAATCCCGCCCTTCAGCCTAGCTCAACTCACCTCTTGTGATCTCGATCCACAAGACTTTCGTATCTTCGTCGCCAAAGGAGTCATCGCACCACAAGCCGCCTACCGTGAAGTCTGCGATCAGTTTATCCAGGTCAATACCCCCGGCTCCACCTGCGCTGACATGAAACAACTCGATTTCAAAAACCGCCGCCGCCCTATGTTCCCCTTCGAAGCGGTTTAAAAGTTTTTTTTCAGGATGCGGTTTCTTGAAAACAAGCCATGCTTACTCCTCACAGCGCCATCAGGCTTCCGCCATGCTCGCTTTTTTCAACTCGCGCAACTCCTTGTCCACACAAGCCAAATACTGAGAAGTTGCGCTCAGGCGTCGTGCCAATAGTTTGGCAATGAACTCGTAAAGAGCAGCATAAAACGAAGGGTTTTCATCCTTTGGCATCATGTGCTCAAGGAATTTCTGATCCACAGCGAGACAAAACGCTTTGCTCTTGGCTAATACCGAAGCACTGCGTGTTTCATCCTCTAGCGCGGCCAGCTCACCAAAAATATCACCAATCGACGACAAAGTCGTCAGCGTATCACCATCCTTAATCACCTCCAGCTCTCCCGTCAGCAGAATGAAAATACGCGTCGCATCCGCCCCCTCGGTGACCACCGCATCCCCCGGTTCACATTCCAACACCGCACTGGCATCCAGCACCGCATTCAAATGCTCTTCAGAAAAAGATTCCAAAAATGGAATCTGCCGCAGTTCATCCGGCATAGCCGCATCGTCGTGTATATAAGCGAATTCTTTCACAGGTCTTAAGTATAAAGGCAAAATCCGACAAAATGGAAGCTCGAATTGCGGAAAAACGTCATTTCTTTTTCACCGCCACCAATCTACCGGCCTCGCGCACCCCCTTGCCCTTGCGTTTTGTGAGCTTGTAACCCAACTCAACCCGTGCTTCCTCAGCAAAAGCCTGCATCTTTTTCACCAAACCCGGGTGCTGGTCAGCAAGGTTTTTGGTTTCGCTGACATCCGCTTCGAGATCATAGAGTTCAAGCTGTTGAACTTTTGCCTGACTGTATTTGGTCGGAATCCCCCCCGTCCCTCCCGCGCGACCCCCCATCGTCCGATAGGAATGTGGCAAATAGAGCTTCCATTTCCCCATCGACACCGCATGCAATTCGTTTTGTTTGTAATAATACCAGTAACCTTTGCGCGGGTTCTTGGTGCCGATCGGCCCGCTGATCATCGGCCAGATGTCCACCCCGTCAATTTTATGCTCAGGCAACCTAGCCCCGATCAGATTTGCCAAAGTCGGCAGGATGTCAATATTCATGCCCGGCTCGCTGCACACCGTACCGGCAGGGATCTTGCCCGGCCAACGCATCACACAAGGTTCGCGCACGCCACCCTCCCATGCCGTGCCCTTGCCCTCACGCAAAGGCAGCGCCGACCCGCCGTGATCGCCATAACTCAACCACGGTCCATTATCCGAAGTGAAAATCACCAGGGTATTATCATCGATGCCATCCTCCTTCAAAGCTTTCAAAATCTCCCCCACCGACCAGTCGATTTCCGCGATCACATCGCCATACAAACCACGCTCACTTTTGCCCTTGAATTTGTCCGACACATACAGCGGCACATGCGGCTGCGGGTGAGGTACATAGAGAAAAAACGGCTTCTCCTTGTTGCGGTGAATAAAGTCCACCGCCCGCTCGGTCAAACGCGTGGTCATCATGGTTTGCTCCTCTTCCCCCACATGGGCAATGGTCTTTTCTCCCTCGATCAAAGGCAAAGGTGGAAAACGATCTCCCGCAGTCGGGTGTTTGGGCCACATGTCACCGGAATAAGGAATGCCGTAATATTCATCAAAACCATGGCGCAAAGGCAAAAACTCAGGGTGATGCCCCAGATGCCACTTGCCAAAAATAGCCGTGGCGTAACCCTTTTGTTTGAACATATCAGCCAAAGTCATTTCATCCCCACTGATGCCATGAGTATTCTTCGGCCCTAATGCTCCATGAATACCTACCCGGTTAGGATAACAACCCGTCAACATCGCCGTGCGCGAAGCCGAGCACACCGCCTGCGCCGCATACCAGCGAGTAAAAATCCGCCCCTCGGCAGCCATGCGGTCGATATTCGGCGTCTTAAAACCCTGCGCACCAAACACCCCTAGATCCTGATAGCCCTGGTCATCCGTGAATACAATCACCACATTGGGTTTACCGGCCTCCGCGGCTCCGACATCCCGAACCCCTGGTCCATTGAGCCACACCACCAACAAAACAAACATCATTTTCCTCACCGTTCTCATAATAAAAATTTTCATCAGCTCTATCCTAAATCGTTACATTTCATTATTCTCCCGCTCTTTCCCAAGCTAAGTAAAAAAGCCACCACACCCTGCCGCATCCCCCCGCCTTCGCCAGCAAATAAACGCACGCAATGACGCCCCCAATCCAGCCCCCGTAACACAGATATCACATCCCAATCCCATGCAGGTACCAGGCAAAAATTCGTTCGCCATAAAACATCCACACAAAAGCTCCGACCGCTAGGTAAGGGCCAAAGGGCAAGGGCTGTGACCAGTTGTCCCGCAGCAGCAACTTCTGCGTCAAACCCAGCACCGCACCGAGAATCGATGCCACAAACACCGACAGCAACACCGCTTGCCAGCCGAGAAAGGCTCCAATCATGGCGATGAATTTCACATCACCAAATCCCATCGCCTCGCGGGGAATCACCACTTTCACGCATTTCCCCTCGACCTGTTTCACATCTTCCAAAGCGAACTCCTTATCCCCTACCACAAAGCGGTCGTGCCGCACCTCCAGTTGATCCGCCTCATAATTTTCACCATTGATACGCAACTCGGTCACATCGACAATCATCCGGTCTGAGTCCCGATAAAAAACATCGGTCCACGGCTGCCCCTCCCCGTCGAATGTGATCATCGGCTCGTCCGCATCTTCCTCCTGAGCAATGCTCCAGGCTGCCGGAGGATCAAACTCCTGCTTGGTGCGCCCAAATGCCAACTTACCAAATTGCACCACTGTCCACAACAAACCGTAACCCGCCGCCGCGCCGACCACCGATAACCACAGCGCTTTCAAGCGGCTCACCTCCCCCATCAGATCAGGCACCAGCAAAACCGCGATCCACCCCGCGACCACCCCTCCCAGGGTAATCGAATCAGGGATGATCAAATGATCGATATCAATAAAAATCGCACAGATCAACAGTGCAGACAAAACCCAATAGGAAACCGCCACTCCTACTCCCATCTCAAAACTCGGCCCGTAAGCGGGCACAAACACCTTCCACACCACGAAAAACACCACGGTTGTCAGCAGCTCCACGGCAAAATAACGTACGGCGATCGGCTTTGAACAAGACGCGCAGCGCCCACGCAAAAACAACCAGCTGAGCATCGGTATGTTCTGATACCAAGGAATATCATATTTGCAGGAGGGACAAAACGAGCGCTTGGGTTCGTTGACACTCAAACCGATCGGCACCCGATAGATCACCACGTTGAGAAATGATCCCACACACGCACCAATGAAAATAGCGGTAGCAGGCAAAATGATCTGAAAAAATGTCTCGAAAGGCAGCATTGTATTTATAATAAGGTCTCGTATTTTTGTGAGCTTTGCTTGCGAGAGCCCGTTTCCTCGCTCAAACTCTTGCGAAGTCTATACCACCCAACCCATTTGTGTCCACGGCATTTATCCAGCATCCCACCCGCCTGCTCTCTCTCGTAGTGAAAACACCTGCCCTGATCCTAGTGATTCTCTGTGGCATGGCCATTTTCGCCCCTGCCCGCTTGGCTGCAAAAAACACCGTCACCATGCGTCGCTTGGAGATTCTGAAAAAAGCAACCGCCGTGAACCTCGCCCCGGTGGACACCTTGATCCCCGGCATATCCATCGAACTCAAATACGCCACCTCAAACAACTTCACCGGTCGCATGCTATACCCACCCGACATGCCCTGCCTGTTGCACCGGATGACTTTGGCTCGCTTGAAACGTGCCCAGAAGATACTGCGCAAACACAAACTCGGACTGAAAGTCTGGGACGCCTACCGACCTCCGGAAGTGCACCGCCAACTGTGGCAGGCTTCCAAAAAATCCGCTTATGTGGTGCCACCCGAAATGGGCACCTCCCTGCATTGTTATGGTGTCGCGGTGGATGTCACCCTGGTGGATCGAGAGGGTCGCGAGTTGGCAATGCCCACTGCTCACGACGAATTCACTCCCGCCGCCGCCTCCACTTACAGCGGAGGTGATCCGGTGATTTTACGCAACTTGACCCTCCTGCAGAAAACGATGAAAAAAGCAGGCTTCAGCATCATCAATGACGAGTGGTGGCATTTCACCAACATGGAAGCCGCCGCCGCCCGGGTCATCTCGGCCAAGCAACTCGGCATCCAATTACCCACCAAACAAACCTTGAAAGCCAAAGCCGTGCGGCTGCCTTCTACCGTGCAACCATGAAAAAACGCGCCTCGGAAATCATTCAAAAACTACGTCAAAATGGTCACCAGGCCTATTTCGCCGGAGGCTGCGTGCGTGACTACCTGCGCGGCGTAGCGCCCAAGGACTTCGACATCGCCACCAGCGCACGCCCCGATGACATCCTGCAAATCTACCCGGACGGCAATACCATCGGGGCACATTTCGGAGTGATTCTGATCCGTCATCAGAAATGGGACTTCGAGATCGCCACTTTCCGCGCCGACGGCGAATCCTCCAACGGTCGCCACCCCGATCAAGTCACTTTCACCGACGCCAAAGAAGACGCCAAGCGTCGTGACTTCACCATCAACGGCATGTTCTTCGACCCCGTTGAAAAAAAGATCATCGATTATGTCGGCGGCCAGGAAGATCTGGAAAAAGGCCTGATCCGCGCCATCGGCGATCCTGAACTGCGTTTTGCTGAAGATTACCTACGCCTGATGCGGGCGATCCGCTTCGCCACCGTTCTCGACTTTGAAATCGAAAAAAACACCTGGCAGGCGCTCAAACAACACGCCCCACAGATCACTCAAATCAGCCCGGAGAGAATCCGCGACGAACTCAACCGTATTTGGTTGTCTCCACGCCGGGTGAAAGGTTTTGACCTGCTGGTCGAAAGCGGCCTGATGAAAGCGATTTTTCCAGAGATCATACATTTGCAAGGCTGCGAGCAACCTCCCCAGTTCCATCCCGAAGGTGATGTGTTCATCCACACCCGCCTGATGCTCAGCCTCTTGCCTGACGAAGTGGATTCTTTACCTTTGATATTGTCCGTCTTGTTCCACGACATCGCCAAGCCCGCCACCCAGACCTTTGACGAAGCCGACCAACGCATCCGCTTCAATGGCCACGACCGCCTCGGAGCTGAAATGACCGCTGACATCCTGCGGCGTCTGCGCTACAAAAACAACATCATCGACGATGCCACCGTCGCAGTGAAACACCACATGAGCTTCATCAACGTGCAAGACATGCGCACGGCCAAGCTCAAGCGCATGATGGCTCGCCCGACCTTCAACGACGAACTCGAGCTGCACCGCGTCGACTGCCTTGGCAGTAACGGCATGCTGGATAATTACAAATTCATCCAGCAAAAAGAGACCGAGTTCGCCGCCGAACCGCTCATCCCGCCACCACTCATCAGCGGCAACGACCTCAAACAGCTCGGCTGGAAACCCAGCCCCGCCATGGGTGAAGTTTTACTGCAAATCCAAGACCAGCAACTCGAGTCCAAACTCAGCACACGCGAAGAAGCCCTGCAATGGGTCAAAGAAAACCTGACTCCACCCACGTAGGACAGATTTCCATATCTGCCCAGCCAAGCGCCCCCCACCCTGCAGATATGGGAATCTGCACTACTCTCCCCCTTAAAAACATCAGTGTTCATCAGTGTTATCAGTGGTTTACCTATATCCAAAAAGCCTGACTCCACCCACGTAGGGCAGATTTCCATATCTGCCCAACCAAGCTCCCCCCACCCTGCAGATATGGAAATCTGCACTACTCTCCCGTCCCGGCCTAACGTAAGGCTGTAGTCACCCGGTCTTCCAATACTGGCGGTTCGTCGGCTTTCAATCCCTCGCGGATCAATTCGATGCCACTCAGGCTAGCCTCCCCTTTGCTGGCATTCAACTCCACTAACAACCGTCCGTCATCCCCCACCACCACCTTCGGCTGGATTTTTGTCACTGCCCGCATCCGCCCCTTGCCCTCCTTCACCACATCCAGATTTTTCAACACCGCCTGACCCTGCACTGACACATCAAACACCCGCTCTCCGGCTTTTTTATTCTCCGCTTCGACAAAAACCAACCGCAACGCATAATTACCAGGTTTCACCCCCTTGAGCTCAAGCGATTTCACCCCCTGCATACCTGAAGCCGCCACCCACGGCCAGCCTTGACCTCCCTCGATCCACAAAGAATGATGATAAAAAGTCTTTGCCGCAGCCGGTTGAACCACCACCTCCACCTCTGGCGAAGGTCCGCCGACCGAAGGGAAATCCACCCACAGGGTGCCGTCATGCGTTACCCGATCGCCCGGCGCTCCCAAGTTGATCCCCAGACGCTGAATCTTGCCCACCGTCTTCTCCTTGGCCACCGCTCCCCAAGCCGTCCACTGCTCGTAAGTCTGCGGCTGGCTCACCAGTGACAAACCAATCGGCAAAGGATAAGCACAAGTGCAGCCTTCATAAAAGTAAGGCACATTCAAAACACCTGCCGCTGGAATCACACTGTTGGTGCAACCCGACCGCGGCCCGCTGAGATTGATCGGTCCGCTCTCGATCGTTTTGTCATAAAAAGCAGGAGTTGCCGAACGCATAGTGTAAAGATTGCCATAATCAAATCCGCCGTCACAACCATACTGCTTGGTGAATTCTCGTGCTTCTTTTTCACCAGTCAGCAAATTCAAGCGATCACCTACCTTGCGAGTTCGCTCCGGACTGTACTCATTTTCCTTCTTCGGCGAAGGCGGGCGGTATTGAACCGGCTGCACCGTTTTGAAATCCACTTCAGAAAAAGATTGCCGTTGTGACATCGCTTCATCGGCCGCTAGCACGCGTCCGGTGTAAACATTGGAAAACTTCGGCGGCAGTAAGCGATAGTCCTTCCCTCCCGTCCGAGCAGAAATATCATGCCAGTCTTTATTGGTCGAAATCATCACCCCATCAACAATTTTGGGTTGCGGCGAACGCTTGAACAAACCCAAATCATCATCAAACCACAAAGTTCCCAAAGGCGCTTTCACCCGTTGATCAGCACTCTTCTCCCAATTGCCAGTATAATTGGTAGCTCCCGTCAACGGCCCCTGACGGGTGATCACCGTCAAGCCGTCCCGCCCCTCGAACTGTGCTCGAGGCAAAGACGAAGCCTCCGCCACATCAATCAATGCTTCCGCACCCAACAGCACCCCTCCGTAAGGTCGCAGGTAATCATACCAAAGTGTCAACTGCTCCGGCTCCACCATTTGTTTTTCGCCCACGATCATCAAGTCAGCCACATAAGGCGGCAACTCCGCTGATAATGGATTTTGATTCATCACCGTTACCCAGCGCCCATACAAACCCCGGCCATCCAAATAACGACGAAGCTTATCGGCCTTTTTTGCGTCACTCTCCAGAACCAACAAGCGGAAATTATTATTCATCATCAAACCTTCCAACAACGCCTCATCCGCCTCCCCCATCACCACCACCAAACCATGTTTGTTTCTCACCTTATTCAACAACAGCGATGCGCGGCTCGATGGTTGGATACTGAGCGGCTCGACCTTTGTCATAAAATTACGCACCCCCTTGTCCTTTTCCTGGCCTTCTTTTTTCTCAGCAAAAGCATAAACCCCTCCCTCCAAGGTAGTGACAAACAATTTCCCATCCGCTGCCAACATCGTATAAATCTCACCTTTCACCTTTGGCAGCCCGTCCGAGAACAACCACTCTTTATCACCCGTAAAAATCGTTGTTCTCACATCCGGCAACCCTTCCATATTCGGTTTATCTTCATGCCGCACCCGGTTGACCGCATTATCAAAAATCACTCCCCGCCGTTTCAACTTCTGCTGCGCCTTGGCTGCCGGTGTCGAAGCAAACCATCCGCCTGGCACTCTTCCCGCACTCGGCAACTTGAACTCCTTCAGCTTACCTGTTTTCAGATCAAATCTAGCTGGGTAGGCATTACTGCTGGGCACTACCAAATCCTGTTCATCAATCAATAAATACCCCTGCGGCGCCAGTCCTCCCAGCGCCTCAGTGCCGTGCGGCTGCTGCCCATAAATGTAACCCGTGCTGTCATTCAACCACTGCACCTTGCCGGTCGCCGCATCCAGCGAATAAACAAACACGCCCTCAAAAGGCAAAACGCCCGCAGCAAAATAAACCTTATCCTTCTGCACCACCGGCCCTCCGCGAACTGGCCAGACAGAAATCAACCGTTTGTTGCCAGTCAACTTTCGCGCAGAGGGCACCGCCCGGAACTTCCCCAGCAGCTTGCCTTTTTCCGCTGACACACAATAGAGATGCCCATCATCCGATCCAAATAACAGTTTATCTTTCCACACCACCGGAGCAAAACGCACCGGCCCTTCGGTGAAAAACTTCCACAACTGATTGCCAGAAGTTGCGTCAAAAGCCGTCACACTGTCATCGAGATTAGAACCAATGAACATCCGGTTATCAGCCACCACCGGCTCATAACCTTTATCAAATTGCAAGCGCCCGTCCTGATAGGCCGGCTTGATCACCGGCAAACGCCGCAACCACAGCAGCTCCAACTTATCCGCATCAAAACTCTCAGTTGATGCAGCCGTCCGCCCCGAATCCCGCCGCCACATCGGCCAATCCTCCGATCGCAAAGAAGACGGAGAAAAAACAAAAAACAAAGCCAGAACCGACAACAAAAAACGGGATTTCATGCCCAAACCCTAGAACAAATTACCCAACTGTCTATACGAATCTCATGCAGATGAAGTGCCTCCCTCTCCCTGCCGATCATTTAATTCCCAGCAAAGGTCGCGTCATCACTTCTTGCAATGCCAACGGTTGATCAGACGGCAAGCCCGTGCGAATCAATTCGATCCCACTCAAAACCGGCAAGCCTTTGATTCTTTTCAAAGCTACCAAAATTTTCCCATTTTCCGCCACCACCACCCCTCCAATATTTTTGGTCACCGCCCGCATGCGTCCCTGCCCCTCCTTTATCACATCAAAAGAGTTGAGCACCTTCTTACCTTGTAGAGAGACATCGAACACCCGCTGCCCAACCGTTAAATTCTCCGGTTCGATAAATACCAGCCGCACAGAATACTCACCCGCTTTCACTCCTCCGATTTCCACCTGCTCCAGCCCTTGCACACCCGACGATGCCACCCATGGCCAGCCCACTCCTCCCTCCACCCAAAGCGAGTGATGGTAAAAAGGCTTAGCCTGTTCAGGTTTGACCACCACTTCCACATCCGGCGACGGCCCTCCCACCGAGGGGTGATCCAGCCACAAAGTGCCGTCGTCCGTCACCCGATCCCCCAAAGCTCCCAGGTTCACTCCCAGCCGCACTATTTTACCAGCAAACTCAACACGCTCCACCGCTCCCCACGCCATCCATTGCTCGTAAGTCTGCGGCTGACTGACCAGCGACAAACCTATCGGCAAAGGATAACTGCAAGTGCAGCCTTGATAAAAATACGGCACATTGAGCACCCCTGCCGCCGGAATCACACTGTTGGTGCACCCCGATCGGGGGCCACTGATATTGATCGGCCCGCTCTCGATCGTCTTGTCATAAAAAGCCGCCGTTGCTGATCTCATCGTGAACATCCGTCCATAATCAAAACCGCCGTCACAGCCATACCTTTTGGTGAACACACGGGGTTCCTTTTCACCAGTCAACAAGTTGATTCGAGTCCCAGCTTGCAGCGGGCCCGCTCGGAAATTTTTTTCATGAGTCGGCGGGCGATAAGTCCACGGCTGCATGCTTTTCAAATCAACCATTCCAAAGGACTGCCGCAGAGGCAATA
>JAJRVS010000227.1 GCA_024277195.1 Verrucomicrobiota bacterium
CCGACACCGTTTTCCTCAAATGGCGGCGAGAACAGACCGACGCCTTCATCTGTATGTATCACGATCAAGGCCACATCCCTTTCAAAGCCCTGGCTTTCGAAGAAGGAGTCAACATCACCCTAGGCCTACCCATCATCCGCACCTCAGTCGATCACGGCACTGCCCTCGACATCGCCTGGCAAGGCAAAGCCGACGTCACCAGCCTTTGTGAAGCGGTGCGACTGGCTGTGCGTTTGGCAGGCAGTTAAAAAAACGACTTACTTCATGCCCTTCTCCCGAGTGATCACCACTCGGAAACCTATCACTTCAGCTTGACGGTCTTTATGAAATCCACTCCTTCTTGACGACAACAAGGCATCTTGAACTCCCCATCCATAACTGGATCCACGCATCACATATTCATTTGCCACCTCTGGTTTGAGCAAATCCAAACACCACTCGAATACATTACCCCCCATGTCATACAAACCCAATGAGTTTGCTTTAAAACTACCCACTGGAGCGCTGCGTTCGAAGCTATCATTGTGAGGCAACTTTGCGCCAGGTGTTCCTGATTCCTGCCCTTTATAATTGCCCGCATTGGCACTTGGAGGAAAACCTTTTCCCCAGGGGTATTCATCACCAATGCGTCGATCTTTGGAAAATGGTGTGGCATCCCCATCTTCCATCTTTCCAATACCTACGGCATCACTCCATTCGTGATCATAAGGCAAACGATAAATTTCTTTTTTGCCGAGCTTACCAGACTCACGTTACCTTTTGGTCAACCATTTGCAAAAAGCCTGCGCATCTTCCCAAGAAACATTCACCGCCGGCGCATAGCGCTCCTGCTGAAAAGCCAACTCCGGCCAAACACGGTCGCGATTTTTCCTAATAAAAACTTCGTAATCCTCTTTCCTCGTTTCCCACACACTGAACAACACCGTCCTCCCCCGAGTCGGACCGCCGGTGATTTTCACCGGCACAAAACGCATCTTCAAGCTATTCACAAAAGGCTTTTCCTTAGTCGCCACCTTGATCGCCCCATCGGTCAAAGAGCCCGCTTTCACCGTTTCCACCACACCCGCTTTTTTCACCGCCGCCACTACTGGAGTAGGATTGGCTGACGCCAAAGATTCCCGATAGGTCAAAATCACCTTCGCATTGTCAAAATCACGTTTTTTGGTTAAATTCGTCTCAAGGGATTTCAAAGATTTCTGCAGTAAGGCATCCACCTTGAGCATCACCTTCGCCTGCTCAGAGACCCATATTTTGCGCAGGCTCGACAAAGCGGCTGGACTGTCCGCGACCAAGTCAGGCAAATCCGCTCCTGCACTCACCGCTGCTACAGAATCATTAGGCATTGCCTGCAAAGTTTTTCCCAAGGTCTGCAACCGGCTCTTTTCTCCACGGAAGGCCTCCACCGTTTTTAAATCCCCCGCATCCGCCGCTTTGTTGAGCTGGCTATCAAGCACTCGCCCATACTTCGCTGCCAACGCACTCAATTGTTCATTCCTCAATTTTAAATAAGCATCCAAGCGTGGCTTTAAATCCACTAAGACCGCCAAAGATATTTCTGCCGCGGCGGGTTTGCTAGCAGCCTCCCCCTCTGCTGCCAAAACAGATGAATCTGATGCCAAAAAGACGATCACAAAAAGCAGATTGGAAATGATGATTTTTTTCATTTATGCAGGAGAAGTTTCAAAATAAGCTAACTGATACTAACAACTAACGCTTCTTCTGGATTAGGTCAATGTTATTGCATTCAACTAATTTAAGCGTCAACTGGCGGGAGACCTTCCTCACCAAAATTGACTTAGGGCCGCGGCAAACGCTTCACAATCAATATCATCATGGAGCCACCTCACTCCCAACTTCCTCCGCTCGAATCGCCTCTCCTATTAACTTCTCCTTATCCAACATGCCCCGCTTAACTACCGGCACCCCACTCACCAATACATACTCAATTCCCGCTGAAGGCAACATCGCTTCGGTATAGGTCGCCTTGTCAATGATCAGGTCGGCATCAAATACGACCAGATCCGCATCAGCCCCAATCCTAATCCTGCCCTTATTCACCATCGAGGGAACCCGTTTTTCCAATCGTTGAGCCGGCATCAGGGTGATTTTTTTCAACGCATCCATCAAGCTTAGATCTTTTTTCTCCCTAACATAATAACCAAGAACTCGGGCGAAAGTCCCGGCATTTCTCGGGTGCCCTTTCAAACCGTCACTGGCAATCATCGTCAAGGGATGTTTGAGCGCATCGGAAACCACCTCTTCGCTATTCGAATGCAAAACCACCAACCCCCCGCTTTTTCGATATTTCTTAAAAGACTCAGCCGTCAAACGCTCTCCGGTCGCCCCCCATTGCATCGAATCATAATCCAAATTAAATTTCTCCCGCCATCCGGGCGCAAAAATCGCCGAACTGATATCCGTCATACCTGCGGTGTAAGGATAACATTCAGCAGTGACATCTAACCCACGCGACTGAGCAGCGCTCACCATCTGTAACAGTTTAGGAGTAGCTGGCCCGCCAGTGCTCTGAATATGTACCACATGCAATGCCGCACCTGAAACCACCGAAGCGGCGATCACCTCTCCCAACCCCTCAATGCTGCTACCCGGTTCCCGTTCCCGGCGTCCGCGTAAATGCACATGACAACAAGCGCCCGCCTCATTGGCCACACGGAACATTTCTACAATTTCCCAGCGAGTCGCCGCCGGAGTGTAACCAATACCAAAACCCACCGCCACCGCCCCCTGATTCAATCCGGCTCTGATCTCCCGTTTCATTGCTAGTAATTGCTCAGGCGTCGCCACCTGACTCTGCGCGCCCGCATTCTCCTTGGGCAAAAAACCCGGAGCATCTCCCATCACCTTCATCCTCACCTGAATATGCCCGACACTCACCCCATGATGAATTGGCAGCCTGCCCTTTCTATCGGCATACCAGCGATCAACCTCCGCTGTCCCCACTTCAAGCTCCAATGCCGAGGTCACCCCGTCTTGCACTTTCCTCCAATACGATTCTTCGTCTTGCGCATGCTGGTGCAGATCAATGAATCCCGGAGCCACCACCAGCCCTTTTGCTGGAATGGACGTTTTGCCCACAAGCGCTTTTTCACTGATCTCCTTCACTTGCCCGTCGGCGATGCCTATCCAACGAATCGCATCCAAACCCGATTCAGGATCCATCACCCGCCCTTCAGCGATAACCAAATCATAGGTTTCGTCCGCTTTCACCGCCTGTGCCCCCAAGAAGAGAGCAAGCAGTCCCCACCCCCATAATCTGATTTTTATTTCCACTCTCATTTTTCGAGATCCGTCAGTCTTTTACCCACCGTCAATATTAACAAAAAATTCGTTGCTACTTCATAAATATTCAAACACCCCCACCCAGCCTCCCCCCCGCGCTTCTATTTGTCCCTGTCTCCATCTTTTTCTAATAGGGTTAATTAAGAGTCATCTTAACAGCCGAAGCCTTAGCAAAGGCTGTCCGTGATTCCCCTCACCCTCGGCTGCGCAGCCTCAACCACAACGCTCCAGAAAACAGTACCATCGCGTTGTAATAAATCCACAACAGCACCACCAAAAAAGAACCAACGATGCCATACGCGGTATAGCGATCTCCAATAATCACCCGAGCCAATACCTCACGACCTAAACCCCAACACACCGCCGCCATCAAACCTGCCCACAAACAACTTTTCCATTTCACCCGGCTCTTGGCTAGAAAACGGTAAAGCAGACTCAAAACCAGACTGTTCATCGCAGTAGTGAACACATACGAACCAACACCCCACTCAGGCAAATCAAAAGGGATCCAATCAGTGCTGTATTCAGTGATCACCTGCCACATGGTGCTGCCGACAAAAATAAATACAATAGCAACCAACATACCCGACATCAAAGCAAAGGAACGCAGGCGCAAAAAAAAGATCCTTAATACTGCCTCAAACACCCCCTTTTTCCTCTTTGGCTGCACCTCCCAAATCCGCATAAACCCCTTGTCAATTTGCACAAAGGCCAGTGAAGCCACAAACAAAAACCCCAACACCGCAATCGGCCCGTTCACCGTCGATCTACTCACTGTGCTATCCAACAAGCTCGACAGAGCCTGGCTCATATCCGGGGAAAACTGCTCTGCAAAAACTGCCAACACCTGCTGCTTGGCATCCTTACCCGACTCCACAAAGCGGAAAAAATAGCCCACCCCCGATATCAATACCATCGCCAATGGGAAAAGCGAAACGGCGGCATAAAATGCCACCGCCGCCGCCAGTGAAGGAATCTCGTATTTTATCCAATTCTTACCAAACTTCATTGACCAGAGACTACCCGACAATCATGCATTTACAACAGTATGACTTCCCCTGAATCTTCGAGCTCTTTGTGGATCACCCGCATAAACTCTTATACGCGTTTATTAGCGTCCATTCGCGGTTCTCCCCGTCTCCCTCAATACTCCCGATCCTTCTTTATCCCCGGCTCAGGAATCGGATACATGCCATCTTTATCTGGCATTAACACAGAGTCCCCATCCAGTTTCAAATCCTTAATACCCGGAGCCATCACATGCTCGGAGTTGAGCATCTGATCATAAGTGATTTCCTGACCGGTATGAGCCGCCATGCGTCCCATTGAGGTCACCACGCTAGCCGCCACTCCACGCTCCACTTCATTGTAAGGCGTATCATTGCGAATCGCTTCAACAAAATCCTCCCATTCCACATCGTAAGGATTAGGCTCAAGACTTTTGTCCCGTTTCCCAGTAGGGAATTTCCATAACAGATTATCAGGTTCTCCACGATAGGACTTCGGAATATTCTGATCACTGTAAATGCGCGAACGTGCCGGCATGTGACTCGAAGTAGAGATCACTGCAGAGCCTTTGGTTCCATGGGCGTAAGCCGCAAACTCCTGTTTGCAGTTTTTCATATTACGACCGTCATAGAACAACTTAGCTCCGTCGGCAAACGTGTATTCCACCGAATAGTGATCAAAGTTCTGATCAATCGCTCCATCCTCGCGGTAGTGCCGTCCTCCTTGAGCCTGCGCTTTCACCGGCCAGGCATTTTTCATCATGCAACACTCATCGATACCATGAATAAAAAAGTCACTGAAAGCACCCCCACTCAACCAGAGAAAACTATGAAAGCGACTGATCTGGAACATCAGATCACTTTTATCCCCTGGGTTTTTGGTCGAAAAACAAGAACCAATCGGACCTTGCTGACGATAGGAACGCATCATGGTGATATCGCCAATCATGCCATCGTCGATCCTCTTTTTGAGTTCGATTCGAGAGATATTGTGACGACACATCAGCCCCACCCCCACTTTCAAATTTTTGGCCTTGGCCTTTTTATTGATCTCTAACAATTTACGTGAAGAAAACCCGTCTGGAGACAAAGGTTTTTCCATGAAAACATTAAGACTCTTCTCCACCGCATACTCATACATCGGCCAGCGGAACGCACAAGGAGTGGTCAGAATGACAATATCGCCTGGGTTGAGTGCATCCATCGCTTTTTTGTAACCATCAAAACCGATAAAGCGTCGCTCGGGATCCACCTGGATTTTTTCACCCACGTCTTTCTGTTTGCTGAGAATTTCATGACTGCGGTTGAGCTTGTCTTCGAACACGTCCGCCATCGCATGCAACTTAATCGGCCCCAGTGCCCCGGAAATAGCCAGCGCATTACGAACCGCGCCGGTGCCACGTCCACCACAACCCACCAGGCTCACCTTCAAAGTCTGATCATCGGCCGCATGCACATGAGGAATAATCGCATTAGCCAGAACAGAAGCCGCAGCGACTTTGCCTCCGGTTTTCAAAGCATCGCGACGTGTGGTGAGGGTGTTTTCTGTGGGTTTCATATTTTTATAAATTGAAGGAGCAAGATACAATGATTTTCATCAACATCGATTCTTTTATTAAAATAGCTAGGACTACTGAATCAAAAGTTAAGCCTATTGTCTCAACCTCGCGCAAACCCGTAAGCTCTATTTTGAATTGGGGTTCCGTTTCGGCAAATTAGACTCACTTTTTTTGAGCCAATCCTGCAGTTTTGCTAACAATAACTTTGTCTCTTCAGGATACCGAGCAGCCACATTATTGCTCTCAGTCGGATCTTCTTCGAGATCATACAACTCCAGCCGTTCGTCTTCGAAGTATTTCAGCAACTTCCATTTCCCTGCCAACACCGCACTCACCGGCGTAGTAGTGGCGTAATAATGCGGAAAATGAAAATACAAAGCATCTCTCTCCAATTTGGTTTTTCCACCAAGTAGCAGCGGCCGCAAATCAACTCCATCGTTAGGAAACTCATTTGCTAAATCAAATTTAGCAGCCCTTGCCAAAGTGTGAAAAATATCGGTGATGATCACCGGCTCACTGATAGAAGTGCCCGCTGTTGTCACCCCAGGCCACTTCACTATCAAAGGCACGCGAATCCCACCTTCATAACAAGAGCCCTTCCCTGATCGCAAAGGGTAGTTATTCGTGGTAGCGACGCTTTGCTTGGATTTACGATCAATCCCAATATACCCGCCATTATCACTGGCAAAAATCAGAATCGTATTGTCAGTCATACCTTTCTCTTCCAAATGCTCGACTATACGCCCCACACTGTCATCCAGGCTTTTAACCATCGCCGCGTAGGTCGCATTCTGATGATGCATCGCCGGCTTGAGCTTCTTTGTGAAATAAGCAATGTCCTCGGCCTTGGCTTCAACCGGGATATGTGGAGCATAGTGTGCCAGATAGAGAAAAAATGGCTGCTCACCCGCTCTGTCGATCACCTTCAAGGCCTCGTCCGTGAGCCGATCAGTGAGATACTCTCCGTCATTACCAAATGGTAAACCCGGAACATAGCGAAATTCATTACCATAAAAACCTGATCCACTGTAGGGCCAAAAGAAGGTCTGCGGAGCACCCCAATGATTGCCTCCCACATTCACATCAAAACCATGGGTTTCAGGGAAATGCCCTGCATTGCCGAGATGCCACTTGCCGACCAAAGCCGTTAAATAGCCCCGTTGTTGCAAATGCTTCGCCAAGCTTGTTTCGGCATGAGGCAAATCGTGCAAAGACTCAGCCTGCAACAGTTTCCTGCTCGTAGGCCCTTTCAATGCCCCTTCAGACCAGATCGTCATGTGCAGGCGTGCAGCATGTTTACCCGTCAATAATGCCGCACGACTAGGCGTACACACCGGCATCGCGTAAGCATTGGAGAATGTCGCCCCACTTTTTGCCAAAGCATCAATGTGTGGCGTCTCAATCAAATCCGCCCCTTGATAACCCACATCCGACCAGCCGAGGTCGTCGGCGAGAATCAATACGATGTTAGGAGTTTTAGTTTCGGCACCGCTTATAGTGGTGAGAAAACAAAAAAGCAGGATCAGTAAATGAATATAATCTATTTTCATAAACCTCCGATTACGGACCGACAAGCTCTTTCAAAAAATCAATGCTACGAGGAATTTGCTCAAGCGCATTTGGACTTTCGTCTTCGATATAAAGACGGGAAATCCCCTGCTGCTGCGCTAGCTTCAAAATCAGTGAGAAATCGATCATCCCATCACCCAGAGCAACAATCGCCTCTTTGGGAGGCTTTTGCGTAAGATGACTGCCCGTCGCCGTTCCCTTTTTCATATCCTTGAGATGCAAAGCGCTCAACCTCTTCCCATGGAGCTTCAAGACTTCCACAGGATCTCCACCGCCCCACAAAACCCAATAAACATCGGCTTCGTAGCTCACCAAGTCGGGATCAGACTGTTCGAGCAAAGCGTCAAACAACACCCCCTCATCATCCGCACGGAATTCCGGCCCGTGGGTGTGGTAAGCAAAACGAAGCCCCGCCTTTTTTAATTCTTTTCCCCACGCATTGAAACGCTTGGCAATAGCCGGAATCTGCTCTCGAGTCAACGGTGCTCGGTGCGGCAATAGCGGAGACATGACCCAAGTGGCACCTACCGCTTTAGCATAAGCGATCACCTCGTCCATACGCTTGTCTAGATCCGCAGGACGCACATGATGACTGGTGCAGCGCAAGTCATACTTATCAAGTAAAGCCTTGAGTTCAGACGCACTCTGCTTAGTAAAAACACTGGTTTCCACTTCCTTCAATCCCCAGTCAGCCACTTGTTTCAAGCAGGCATCAGGATCTTCATCCATCCATCTTTGAACACTGTAGAGCTGTATGCCTAAATCGGGGTGAGCCTCACTGAAGGCTGAGGTGATCAGGCAAAACGAAGTAGTTAGGATGAACAAGAAATTCCGCACAAACTTCATCGCGGCATTCGGTAAGGTAACGGCAGAGGTGGGGCTTTTTTTCATGATACGGATTAAGTTCAAAC
Source organism: Verrucomicrobiota bacterium (assembly GCA_024277195.1). GTDB lineage: Bacteria > Verrucomicrobiota > Verrucomicrobiia > Verrucomicrobiales > DEV007 > JAADHD01. Next base: position 8,347 of record JAJRVS010000227.1, read on the forward strand.
AACAGTCTTGATCACCAAAAATAGAGTGAGCCGAAACTATTGTCTATGCCGAAACCTCTTCAATATATATCGATTGCGCAAAAAACACCGTCAAGATTTAGCAAAAAAACGTTTACGATAAGCCAGCGGCGTCATGCCCATCACCTGCTTGAACTTTTTACAAAAAGCGCTCTGATCGCTAAAGCCACAGTCGAAAGCTATTTCTGAAAGGTCATCATTGCTATTTTTCAAGCGCACACTGCCATGATCGATGCGCACACGCATCACATAAGCCTGTGGCGACATGCCCAAAGTCGCAGTAAAACGGTACTGTAGTTTGCGCACGGAGCATTGACACAATTCTGCCATACTCTTTACGCAAATCGGCTCGCGGAACTTCTTACTAGCATATTGGATCGCAGGCAGAATATCTCGTGCAATAGCTGGCAACGATTCAGGAGATTTGATCTGCAAAATGACTCCCATCACCCCGATCACCTGCCCCGTCTTGATATCTCGCAAAGGATACTTGCTCGTCATGTGCCACTCCGGCAAACCTCGAGTATTGAACCACGGCTCCAGACGCCCTTCAATGGGCTCTTCCGTGGAATGAACCAAGCGATCATCACGCACATATTGCTGAGCGAAAGCTGACGGATTCAGATCAAAGTCAGTCTTCCCAATGATCTCATCTTCTCCCAAGAAACCGTAACGCTCTAAAATACCCTTACTCGCAAAAAGAATTTCTCCTTGCACATTTTTAGCAAAAAAACTAACTCCCGGCACTTCATCAAACATCTTGTAAAACCAAGATTCCGGAGCCAGCATTGCTCTGAATCGCTTTTGTTTTTTCCGATTAGATTCTATGTTTATCTTTTCCATTCACCTTCCCCGCGCTCTGAATCCGCACTCAAACTCGATGCAATTTATAAGGATAAACTCTATCCGATGCCCACTGGCAAACATAGATATTCCGATCCGTATCGATACAGACATCGTGACAGTTATTAAAAACAGCCTGATCCTGCAATAACACGGTCAGGTCTTTACCTGCATAAACAGGCTGTTTCCCTCCCGGTGCAGAAACGATCATTCCGTCCTTGTCGAGAATCGTCACAAAACCGCGCCCTTGATACATGCGGTAATCATATTGATAAGATCCAAAACAAACTCCCGAATAGAGATAATCCCCCGCTATGACTGGGCGACTGACATAAGCTCCCGGCAAATAAACGCTGTGCGAAAACTTGCCATCCAAAGTGAACCACTTAAATTCATTCTTGATCCGTGCCGTGCAGACGATCAGCGGCTCTGCCCCGCGAGTGTCGAGAGCCACCCCGTGAGCCTGCATGAATTTATCCTTATTGGTCGCCTGAGTGCTCTTGCCTCCGAACTTACTGATAAATTTGCCCGTTTTATCAAAACGCAAAATATACTGCGAACCATAACCGTCGGCGACATAGATATCTCCCGTAGGTCCAATCGCCGTCTCAGTCGGATGATAAGGTTGGGATTTTTTATAAGCACCGCAATCAAACGCGCTAGGCAACTCAAGTATCACTTCACCGTTCAGAGTAGTCTTAACCACCTTCCCCGCACCTGCATCCGTGATGTAAAGGAACTGCTTGCCAGAAGCTTCGCTGTGAATCGAAAGCCCATGCGCCCCTCCAAAATTGAGCGTCCAGGCATCGACCAACTTGCCGTCCGTTCCAAAAACAAGCACGTTGTTTTGTTTGTGATTGGTCAACAGAATAAGATGCCCGTCAGCTGCCTGAACCATCTCGTGACAATCTTTAACGGGTGTTTTTTCCGGATCAGCCAGACTCCACAATGTATCCACCCGGTAACGATGCTCACCATGACCGATGATCGTGCCATCGAACGACGTCTTCGATGCCGCACGAATATAAGGCGCTGAGGTAAGTATGGATCCAGCGGTAAGAGCAGTTTTAATAATAAATTTTCTACGTTGCATCATGTATTTTTCTAAAAATGCAGGAGTTTATCCCCTCTTTCTTATCAGTCCCGCGAACGCGGTATCGGTGTGATCAGAGGTTAAACCTCTTTCTTATCATATCAACATACCTGAGCTTGCCCTCACGCCATGATTCCTTTCACCACATTAGTAGGTTCAACCCCAGTCAACCTGAAATCTAACCCCTGTGCCCGGTAAGTGAATTTTTCATGTTCGATCCCCAACAGTTCAAGCGCGGTCGCATGCAGGTCCCGCACATGCACCGGGTTTTCCACCACATTGTAGCTGAAATCATCCGTCGCCCCATAGGTCGTGCCAGGCTTGATACCCCCACCCGCCATCCACATGGTGAAACAACGCGGATGGTGATCACGCCCCGCTTCGGGACTGTCCCACTTACCCTGACCTGCCACTCCGCGCCCAAACTCACCTCCCCAGATAACCAAAGTCTCATCCAGCAATCCACGCATCTTAAGATCCTTGATCAAAGCCGCGCTGGGTTGATCGGTGTCACGACAGCGCGCCGTGCACCAACTAGGGAGCCGACTGTGGTGGTCCCAGTCGGGATGAAAAAGCTGAATGAAGCGCACCCCGCGCTCAGCGAGTCGCCGGGCTAAAATGCAGTTGGCAGCATAACTGCCTGGTCGGCGCGAGTCGGAACCGTAGAGCTCAAAAATCGACTCTGGTTCGTCACGCAGGTCGTTCAACTCTGGGATACTGGTTTGCATCCGGAAAGCCATTTCATATTGTTTGATACGAGTGGCGATTTCAGGATCTCCAGTTTGCTCAAGCCGCTTGCGGTTAAGCTCTCCGAGTCCATCGAGCATACCGCGACGAAGCTCACGCGGCAAACCATCAGGATCACGCAAGTAAAGCACGGGGTCTTTGGAGTTGCGCAATTTCACCCCCTGATACCGTGAAGGCAAAAAGCCACTGCCCCAGTAGTGATCGTAAAGCGGTTGATCACTGGGACGTTTCATTTTCGAGATCAAAACGAGGTAGTCCGGCAAATTCTGGTTACTGCTGCCAAGTCCATAACTCGTCCAGGCACCAAAACTAGGACGTCCTGGCAACTGATGCCCGGTTAACATTTTAGTCATTGCTGGAGCATGATTGATCTGATCGGTGACCATCGACTTCACAAAACACAATTCGTCTGCCACCGAACCTATGTGTGGCAGCCACTCACTCACCGTAGCGCCACTTTGCCCGTGTTGGGAAAACTTGGTGATCCCTGGTAGAATGAGCTGTTTCTGCTTCGCCGTCATGGTGGTGAGCCGTTGCCCCTGCCGCACACTCGCAGGCAACTCCTGCCCAGCCCACTTCATCAAACCGGGTTTGTGGTCGAAAAGCTCCAACTGTTAAGGCCCGCCGGATTGAGTCAAAAAAATGATCCGCTTGGCTTTGGGCGCCAGTTGCGGCAAGTCCAAAGACGAAGCGGCCGAGGCCGATTCGCGTCCGAGAAGACTACCTAGTGCCATAGCTCCCAGATTGAGACCGGATTGCTGTAGAAAAACCCGGCGATTGACTTGATTGGCAATGTTATTCATGAGTGATGGCTTCGTCGAGGTTTAACATCATACTGGCAATGGTCATTTGCGCAGCGATGCGGGGGGCGTTTTTTGAGTCAGACTCTTTCTGTTGCCCAACGGTGGTCAATAACAAAGCCTGGTCTGGCTTGGCTGAGTAAAAATCAAGAGCCCGTTGGTATTCACGTTCGAATACGGAAAGCTCGTCCGCCTTGAGTTTCCGACTCAGCACACGTCGGGCAATGTATTGAATAGCGGATGATTTCACCTTGCAATGCTGGATACTCTTGTCAGCCAGAACCCTAGATGCTTCCAACATGGTGGTATCATTTAGCAAGGTAAGCGCATGCAAAGGGGTATTGGTTCGACTGACCCCCACCGCACAAGAACGCCGCCTTGCGCTATCAAAAAGAAAGGTCGGAGCACTGGATCGTCGCCAGAAAGCGTAGAGCGTGCGTCGGTATTGCGCTGGCCCGACACTAGGCTGGTAAGTGAGACGCCCCATGAAAATTTCATTCCACACTCCTTTAGGTTGCCAGGGTTTGACTGGTGGTCCACCGATGGCCGGATTCAAAAGACCCGCTGCCACCAGCGCATTGTCGCGAATCATCCAAGCAGGCAAACGGAAACGTGGAGCTCGGGCGAGCAACAGATTCTGAGGATCCCGTTCGAGTGAATAGGAATCGATATCACTGCTTTGGCGATAGGTATCGCTGGTCGCAATCAAACGTAAAATATGGCGCAAGTCCCAACCGCTTTCGACCAGCTCGACAGCCAACCAATCGAGCAGATCGGGATGAGTCGGCATCTTGCCCTGTAATCCAAAATCATCGGGAGAGCGCACCAAGCCCGAACCAAACATCAGTTGCCAAAGGTGATTGCTGATCACTCGCGCGGTTAAAGGGTTGTCGGGTGAAGTGAGCCATTTGGCAAGATCTACCCGAGTGAGGTCTTTGCTGTCAGCCAGAGGCAAGATAGCTGGTAAAATACCCGGCTTTACTTTTTCACCCTTGGCATCCCACACCCCTCGCACGAGCACATGGCTGTCGCGTGCCTTTTTGCGCTCGCCCAACACCATCACAGCAAGCTCTTGGTTTCTTTTTTTGACCTCTGCTAACTGGCTTTGTGCATTTTCCAGCTCGATCAATATTTTTTGATAGACAGGATCATCAAGCAAAAACTGAGCCAGCAGCCGCTCACGCAACTTAGCCTGAATCACATCCAGCGAAGCAGGCTTGCTTGCCGCAAGCTCTTCAAGCGGAGCCCGTTGCAGTCCCTTCACAGTCTCTCCCCTTTGATCGCTCACTGAAATACGAAAACGTCCGATATTAGCATTGCCGCCAGTTGAACGGTGCAAAAGCACAAAGATCATTTGTTCATCAGCCGCGAGAAACAAAGGCTCCTCTAGCTCAAAAACAGCTTGGTGCGCTTGTTTGGAGTCACCTGATTGAGTGGTCCATCCATTGCGCGGGTCATCATCGAGCGTATCTTTGATCTTACCGTATTGGCGCTTCTTATTTTTAATCTTAGGTTCGAAATCGGCGATAGCTCCCTTGATATCAATCTCGCGAACCTGGGAAGCCCCCTTGGTTCGCACCAGTAGTTTCACATTAGTGAGAATAAATTCTCCGCTTTTGCCACGCGAGTACTTGCCTTCAGTGTGTGACGAATGGGGAAAAACTTCGAGCTTCCAGCCAGTGATACGCTTGATCGACTTGGGTGCAGTCGCAGTGATCGAATAATCATCTTGTTTGGGTTTTAAACCAGAACTCTGGATAATATGGTCTGTTCCAATTTGAAAGGAACTGCCATCGCTCGAAGTGACCGATTGTGGATTCAAAGCCTGCCAAGCCTGATAATTTTCAGCCAAACCCGCCCACTGTTTTTTTAACCAAGCAGCAAACTTAGCGACTGCCTTTTTTCTTCCAGCCACTTCCAGCGTTTTGCGCGTGGTCACGTGAGCTGTCATTTCTTCGACTGCACGCTGAGCGAAAGGCGAACGGTATTTAAGGTAGGGCTTAGCGGCCTTCCCCGCCTTGCCGTATTCATCAATGCTGTTAAAAAAAGCAAACAGACTGTAATAGTCCTTATGCGCAACAGGGTCGAATTTGTGCGAGTGACATTGGGTGCAACCCAGCGTAAGACCTAACCAGACCGTGCCAGTGGTATTCACTCGGTCGATGACGTAGTCGATACGGGACTCTTCAGGGTCGCGCCCCCCCTCCCCATTCGTCATGTGATTGCGATGAAAACAGGTCGCCAGAATTTGCTCAGGCGTAGCATCAGGAAGCAAGTCGCCGGCAAACTGCTCTAGCGTGAACTGATCAAAAGGCATATTGTTATTAAAGGCTTGAAGCACCCAGTCACGCCACGGCCAGTTGCTGCGTTCAGCGTCAGACTGAAATCCATCGGTATCAGAATAACGCGCCGCATCCAACCACCACATCGTGAGTCGCTCGCCATGATGCGGAGATTGCAGGAATTGATCGATGCTATCCTGCCACTTGCTTGCACTAGGGTCTTTCACAAAAGCCTCCACTTGAGCAGGCGAGGGAGGAAGGCCGGTGAGATCAAAAGAAAGGCGACGAAGTTGAGTATGGGCCGGAGCAGGAGCCGATGGCTTCAGACCTTCTGTTTTCAGCTTTTGCAGTACAAATGCATCAATAGGATGCTTGCTGAGTTCGGGCACCACAGGGCGCTGGGGCTTTTCGAACGCCCAATGTTTGCCCCATTGTGCTCCTTCCAATATCCATTGGCGCAAGGTAGCGCGTTCTTTTTTACTCAAAGGTTTGCGATGCGAATCGGGCGGAGGCATCAACTCATCCTGATCCTGCGTATTGATGCGTTGCCAGAAATCACTTTTTGCCAAATCACCTGGGACCAACACCCTCAATCCATCACGCTCGCGCTTGGCTTCATCTTCCTGATCAAGCCGCAACTCTGCTTTACGATGACTGTCATCCGGGCCGTGACAATGAAAACAACGATCCGACAACAAGGGCAAAACCTCACGACTGAAACTCACCTTTTTGCTCTCCGCAGTCAGATTGCTCGTGATCAGAACACACACAGCCAACAAACTTGCAGCTAGATTGTGGGGCTTAAGAAACATAGGCATGCTGCAACTTGCTTTATTTTAGAAAATTGTCTGGTAGCGCAAGTGTCTATTTTTGGTATGTTTTGACCATGACCAAAAACAAACGACCTGTAGTCAGTCATCAGTCTTACTTCAAGAACAACCCGGTCGCTTGTGCCTTGATTGAATTATTTGACAGCCTACCAGGAGTTATTTTTTACGCCAAAGACCTCAACAGCCGCTATACAGCAGCCAATTCAGCAATGCTGGAAGCGAAAAACCTCGATCATGCGGAAGCATTGCTAGGGCAAACCGATACCGATTTTCATCCCGCCGCCCTTGCCGACGCCTATCTCGCAGAAGACCGGCAAGTGATCGAGCAAGGCATCCCGCTGAATGACCGCATCTGGTTTATCATCGACAGACACGGACGCCCGGGCTGGTTCAGGCAAAGCAAAATTCCGCTAAAGGATCTCAACGGAAAAGTGATAGGTCTCGCCGCCGTGCGTTACTCCATCAAAACGCCGAAAGATCGAATGCGAAACTTCAAAGCACTGTCTCCGGTGATTCGCTATTTTGAAAAACATCACAACGAGCCTATTTCAATGAACAAAATGGCTGAGTTGGCAGGTCTGTCATCCACTCACTTCAACCGCAGCTTTGCCATGATTTTTGCCATGACCCCCACCCGATTTCTGCATTGCCTCAGAATAGAAAATGCCCGCCAATTACTCACCCATAGCGAGCTCAGCCTAGGAGAAATAGCCGTCGAAGTCGGCTACCACGACCAAAGCCACTTCACCCGCCATTTCAAAAAAATCACCGCCATGACCCCACGCGCCTACCGCCTGCGTTTCCAAGAACGCTGAACCTTAGAGTCACGGTAAAAATCCCCCCCCAAACTACTTGTCTTTTTCTATTAATTCAGGCAACTTGCTCCGTGAGATACCTTCCGTCTTACCCTTCAGTTCGTCCATGCCCTGCTTCACACGATGCTCTCTATTTACGTCATCTATCCTCTTACGCAGCACATTCAATCTAGCTTCGTCCATCGCCACTTGTTTGAAGGGCAATTTAAGATTATTATTTGATGAAATCGCGCTTGATGCCAGTTGGTGAAACTTGTTCCAAAAAGCTGGCCAGGTGTTATCCAAAAGATCCTCCTGCAGCGAATGACCTGCTGAATTCGCCTCACCAACGACACCCGCGTTCTTTGCATAAGTGTACTCAACTTTTCCACTATTTGTAGTTTCAAATAAAAATGCCGCAATCAATCGTTTATCCGCAAGATCAAAACAAAAGGCCTCCCCACTAAGATAACCCGCTAAATAGGTCTTTCCATTCAATAGCGGCGGAGTCACTTCACCTGTCCTTACAATAATGAGGTAGCGCACCGGTATTACAAACTCCAATATCTTTTCAACCTCTCGTGGCCAAACATAAGAGTTGTCGCCATATGCCATCTCAGCCAAATGATCTACCTTCTCATTAAAAACATCGCTATACGTTCCTACATCTGGTGAACGGAATAAAGACCTATACCGCTTAGAACGATCCGTGACCTCATCAGGGGCAACACCTGGTTTCAGACGCAAAAAGTCAGTATCGGTTGTCAAAAGGGTATTCCACCCTTTGCCAAGGTCATACTTTGAACGGGTCAAATTCATCTTCACCGTTTTTAGCTCAACAAGTTGTTCCGGAGAAATGAACTCTTTTAAAGTTCTTATTGGGTAATCATCCATCAGCGCCCTGCAAGCAGCCAGCTGTTCGACGCGCTCCTCGATCAACTCCTGGTTCTCCTCCAAAAGTTTCATCGCCAAGCCATGCTCTGTCGGCGAAGTGACCCAGAGCGCAGACCCTGTCGATAACCCTATGATGCCACAAAATACTGCCAGCATCTTGGATACACCAGCCCCTTGTTTAGAACGCTTGTGTAAAGTCCGCGCAATCACGGTAAGAATGAATGCTGGGATGAAAACCGCCAAAGCTTGCATCAAAGCCCTCATTCCATCCGTCTCATTTGCCATAACACGAATGAGAACCACTGCACCCGCAGCAATAAAAAAACCAATTGTAAAACCAGTCAACGCACTCAGAATAACCGGAGTTTCACTACCTCCAATATCGGCGCGCATGTTTACGGGGTCTTGTCGATGGATGTCCATCCCCTTATTTCGATCATCAAAATGATTCATGATAATATATTTAAAAATTGCTTTACCTAACTCCTCTATTTATAAACCTTCGCTTTACGATCTCCTCCACTCATCAAATAACCCATCAGATCCGCCAACTCCTTCGGATTCAGCATATTGATCAAACCCGGTGGCATTTGCGAAATCTCAGACTCTTTTATCGATGCCACGTCGCTGCGTTTGACCTTTTTGCCTTCCGCTTTCACATCAGCAGAATACACGGTTAACTCATCCCCTTGCTCTACTACCAAACCCACCAGCGTCTCTCCGTTTTTCAAAGTCACCACACTCGAGCCATACTGATCCGAGATCACTTTGCTAGGCTCGATGATCGCCTCGACCATGTAAGCCACATCAAACTTATTGCGCACACTGGTCAAATCGGGACCAATCGCTCCACCCATGCCATCAAATCGATGACACGCCGCACAGCCGATGGCGTGAAACAAATTGCGCCCGCTTTCGAAATCACTCTTACGCAAATGCCCGCCACGGGTCGCCGCCACCGCCGTCCCCTGATCCCAAACTTTGCCCGGTCCTTTAGCCGCTTTGATTTCAAAATCCGGCACTGGGTTAAAATTCTCTCCAGTGATATCCGCCACCGCCTTGCGCTCGGCATCACTGCAATTGCCCAGAGCTTCCTCACGAATATTCTCTAAATAACCAGGGAAGCTGGCTCCACCTTGATAATTCTTCGCGATCTTATTGAGAAAAGTGAAATACTGCTTCCTCTGCTCAATCGTCCAACCGTGTCGCAGATTCCTCAGCATGAAAGCATAATTCATCTCGCGCAAAGGCGTTGGATTTTCGAGCATCTTGCCGATTGTGCCTCCATAGGAAGCATTACGTTTGATCAAGTCGCCCCACTCCGGCACTTCGGGCTTGCCAGGATGATTGATCAAAGCCATCGCTTTGGCGGCCACCGTGGGCGCATCCAAATAAACCAATACCCGAATCAATTCCGTATTCACGTCACCGTCCTTGGCAGGCAACAAGGGCTCCAACTCGGCGATTAATTGCTGTTTTTCCTCTTCATCGGGTTTGCCCAAACGAATAAAAGTCAGCGCGTAAGCTCTCAACAATCCCAACAGTTGCCCCTTCTCCAAACCCGCCGGGTCCAATTCAAGCAAGCTTTTTACCAACGGCGCTCGATCCGAAGCTGCTCCACTTCTCGCTAATGCCACCGCTCCAGTGATCTTGATCTGCGGATCTTTTTCACTGAGCACTTTGCCACGCCACTCACCCACTGGTTGGGATTCAATAGCAACCCTCGCCGCATTACGAATGAAACGATCCTTGCTGCCTAGATGCGGCCAGGCTTCGTCCACGGCATAACCCACTTTTTTCCCATGATAAGCTTCAAGATTGCGACGCAAGGTTTGCGCCAGCGAACTGTGCGCATCGGGCTTACTACCAGAAGCCTCCGTAGATTCATCTCCGCTGTAAGTCACCCGATACAAAGCCGATTGCGCCCCGCGCCCACCAATAGTAAAATACATCGCCCCGTCATCTCCGATCACCGCATCGGTCACCGGCAAAGGTGCTCCGGCGACAAAAACCTCCTTCTTTCCTTTATACCCGGCGCCATCAGCCTTGAGATGAATGGCGTAGATGGTGCCAAAAGTCCAGTCCAGGCCAAAAATCGCGTCTTGATATTTTGCTGGAAACTTCGCTGCCGTTCCCGCTACCAACCCCGTCGGCGAACCCGGACCAATCTCCACTACTGGCGGCAGGCTATCTTCATAATAATTCGGCCATTTCCCCGAACCACTGCGCCAACCGTAATCCGCACCACTGACCACTTGATTGATCCGGGTCGGACGGTACCAAGGCATTCCCATGTCCCACTCCATATCCGCATCGTAGGTAAACAGATCTCCGTTACGATTCAAAGCAATGTCATATTCATTGCGAAAACCAATCGTATAAACTTCATACGTTCTCTTCTCAGGATCATAACGCGTCACCCAACCGCCGGGAGCTTTGCGTCCCCGCGCATGCCCCCGCGCATCCCACTGACGTGGCAGCAACAAATCCTCGTCCCACGACTGCACCCGCGAGCTGTAGTCCTCCATCAGATTGGTGTGATTGCCCGAAATCACATAGAGCTGCTTGCCATCTTCAGTCAACTCGACCGCGTGGTTACCATGCTCGCCACCACCTTGCGCACCTGGTTGCTGATCAACCTTGTCTAGTTGGTCATCCCCGTTTGAATCCGTCAACTTGAACAGCCCCTTGCCACTCACGTGAACATAAAGTCCGCCAAAGGCCCACTTCAATCCCATCGCCCCTGACAAATCGACAGGCACCTTTTCAACCGTAGCTTTGCTGCCGCCCGCAC
>JAJRVS010000228.1 GCA_024277195.1 Verrucomicrobiota bacterium
CGGTGGGTTTTGGCCTCGGTGATATCGCCCTGTTCTATGCCTTCGAACGCATCGGCACCCGCCTGACTATTCTAATGAATCTCTGCCTCGCACCGATTTTTGCCGCTGCGGTCGAATTCCTCTGGCTGGGAAACGGCCTGTTCCCCAATCAATGGGCCGCCGTCGCAGTCATCCTTTTTGGAGTAGGGCTATCAATCAACCCAAGCAAAACCGGCCGCAACACCCTGCGCCGTGGAAGGTTTGCCCCCGGCATCATCGCCGGCATCATCGCGGGTTTTGGCCAGGGCTGCGGTGCGGTCATCAGTCGCCGCGCACAGCAAGCCGAAGAACTCATCGGCATGGATGTCAATGGCCTAAGTGAAGCTTTCCAACGGGTGCTGGCCGGATTCATCGTTGTGGCCATCCTATTCGCACTGCGCCGACCCGCCCGGCCTGCGGCAAAAATCATCAGCGACCAACCTGCGCTGACACCCCGCAAACTGTCCTTATGGCTAATCGGCTCCGCCCTGTTTGGCCCGGTCATCGGCGTGAGCTGTTTCCAATGGGCGCTGCAATCCATGGAAAGTGCCTTGGTGCTATCCGTGGTATCCACCGCTCCCGTCCTGTTAATTCCAATGACCTGGTATCTGGATGGCGAACGGCCTCCAATCAAAACCCTCATTGGGGCAATCATTGCGGTGCAGGGTGTGATCTATCTGCAATTGTATTCATAAAAAAATACCAAGGGCCACTGAAGTCCCCCTACAACTGCCCCTCGATCGGCATCAAACGAAAAAAGAAATCAGAGATTCTTTGCGAAAACCTCCGTGCCGGTTGCCGGCTCACCACCCCTTCGCTCGACTTCCAACGCAAACGCTGCTGTTCATCCAAATACACCTGCCAGGCATTTTCAGGAGACATCAACTGCTCTACTTTTTCCGCCAATTGATTGGCCAGACCCGGTGAATCAATCAACATCCCGTTTTCCGTATTGATCTCCACAGAGCGAGGATCGAGATTCAATGAGCCGATGTAACAGAGGTCACGGTCTCTCACGATCATTTTTGCGTGCAGTGAAATGAAGTCAGCTTTCACCGGAGAATTATCACTCGAATGGCGAATCTTAGCAGAAGGGTCATGGCGAAATTCATACAATTGTGCTCCCGCCTGCAAAATCCGCCGACGGTATTTTTTATAATGACTGTGGGTGAGGGTATGATTATTCGAAGCCAAGGAACCCGTAAGGAGCTTTATGCTCACTCCTCGGTCAGTGGCAGCCTTCACCTTCTGCAAAAGCTCTTCAGTAGGAATGAAATAGGGCGATACAATCAAAACCTCGTGTTTGCTAGGCAACCCCACTTCGGAGAGCATATCCAGCAATCGAGGAGCATCGCCCGTAGTTACTACCGGATTATCCTGCAAAAAACTCGCGCTACCATAGTGCATAAGTGCGGGAAGGCTTTGCAGCTCTTTTGTCCAATTTTTGCGCTCAAGCGGATGAGACGACATTTTAGCCGCGGAAGATTGCAAGGCCAAATCAACCGTTTTGCGAAACTTCACAATATCGTCGGCCGTCCCCTTTTCGCTGAACATATGACCGGGCACAGCGAGTTTTTGATTCCAGTATTGATCAAAAGCCGCCGATACTCTGGGCACCACTTTTCCGGTAGCCATCACATCCATATCACAGTTATTAAATTCCTGCGACAAGCCAAAATAAGCATCTCCTATATTCCTCCCGCCTACAATCGCGAAGCGATTATCAACCACAAACAACTTATTGTGCATCCGGCGATTCAATTCTTTAAAAGACAGCACAAACTCCATCATCGCTCCAATTCGGCTATGGCGAAAATCCGGATTATAAATTTTAAGCTCAATGTTAGGGTAACGCGACAAAGCCGCGATGGAGTGATTCTGGGCGGTCAAAAAAAGGTCATCTACCAAAATCCGAACCCGAACCCCACGATCAGCCGCCTGTAACAAACGCTCAAACAATAACAGCGAACTTTCATCCGAGTCCCAAATGAAATACTGGATATCAATCGATGTGGTCGCATGATCAAGCAAAGCCAGGCGCCAATTCAAAGCATCTCTATTATGATGCAATAACAAAAAGGCCGATTGATCCTTATCCTTTCCTGCAAGAATGGCGCGACTGCTATCGACCAATGTGCCCTCAGGCGCGGGAGCCAAGGACAGCATTGGAGCGTGTTCTGGCAAGTCTTTGCGCGCAGCACAAGAACCCGCCAATAGCAACAGGCCGGCCGCCAGCACAAATCGGGATAAACAGGCGCACAAACGAAGTTTCGACATAGGGTTTCCTATCAAAGCAGGCTATCAAAGCAAGCGCAACCAAGTTCCGTGATCCCGCACCCCAGCCAAGACCATCAATTCAAAGCCACCAAAACCCTCACCGTCCCCGAAACCGGACGATTGCCTTCACTGGTAAGCAACAGATTGACCGTGCGGCCGTCGTCACTCAGTAACAACTGCCCACTTGCCATCGATTCGTTATTGGGCTCTCCACTGCGGCCAAGCAGGTCAGCCGAGTTCACCAGCCGGTCTTCGGAAAAAATCACTCCGACAACCGGATGGTCAAAAGTCATCGACGCTTCGAGCGTAGACTCAAGTTTACCATCCTTTCCCGGCTTGAACTCCAGCAAATAAGAACGCAAATGCCCCTTCTCAGTAAGCACCTCACCATTTTTGCTTCCATTCATCGAAACAAAATGCCCCTTTGACAAGGTATCCACCTCCAGCTGTTCGTTGTCAGCTAGCTTGAACTGGTCACGCTCCACCGTGACTCGCACCCGGTTATTTTCTGCCACCCGTTTGCTTTGATGCCCCGGCACAGCCACTTCGACCGTCCCTGTAGGGGCCGCGACTCCAGACATCAACTCCCAAGCCTTGGAAAAAGGGCGTGAATTAAAAGGGATATCCACCAGTTTATCACGGTCAAGATCAGCTCGAACGGCTTCAAAATGGTACAAGCGGCGTTTTTCTCCTTCGGCGGAATCTTGCAATTGTATTTCAGCATCGCCACTCAGAACTACCAGCTCAGCTTCTTTGTCATCCCTGACATCAATACCAAGCGTCGATCCCGAGCCATCCAGATTCAAACCCTTGGTTTCAAAAATAAAATTACGCTTGTTCCCAGCATTACTCCGGGTCACTGCCAGACCAGACAAAACGTTTACTGTCCGCTTGCCTTTGATTTCAAATTCCGCCGGGCCCTCCAACGCCATCTCCGCACCTTCACGGAAACGTAGATGCACCGTGCCACTTTCCAAATGATAGACACCCTTCACCAGTCCGCCTTTTGAATCTGGAATCCGGCCCTCTTGCGCCCTCCAAACCACATCCCCCCCTTCAGCGACCACTTGTGCCCATTGCGGACTGAACAAAGACGCCGGCCGGGACTCCGGTTGCACATTCCACAATACCAAGCCTGTCAAAACCACTGCAGCCGCGGCTGCCAAAGCAGGTTTGAATAAAATCGACCAAACTTTACCCGGCCTTGCTGCTTGCTGTGTCAATGAGACCGTATCGGACAACGAGATGGATACCTCACGATTTGAACTCACCGGCTCCGCATCAGCCACCGGTAAATGCGCGTCCCACTCAATGATCTTGGAGGACAAGTCATCAACAAAATGGTCTTCTTCAACTTCCGCCCACATCCGAGTCGATAGCGATTGCACAAAAGCCTCCTCACTTTTTGAAGTGGACACCGCTTGGGTCAGCAACTCATCGAACTCAAGCTCGTTACGCAATTTTCTAACTTCAGCAGGTTGATCTTGTAAAGAGCGCAAATCAAAAGACAGGGTATCCTGTTCTAAGCTGCCCCCATCCACCACTTGCTGACGCAAGCGTTTAAAGTCATTATTTCCCAATGCGGCGACATTCAACTGCTCTGTCAAATCTGCTTCAAACACATCTTTTCCGCCACTAATAAAAGCCTGACGCAAAGATTCAGCAAAAAACAAGGCCTCGCGGACTTCCGCCCCACGCTTCTGATCAGCTGAGCACAAACGAGCCAGCTCAGAGCGTTCATCCCCATCACTTTCCCCATCAAGCAAACGGGCAAGTAATTCTTCAAATCTTTCCTTTGAGTTATTCATCCCGCGTTCACCTCCCCGATTCGCTGTTGCACACACTTACGCAAAGCCTTGCGCACCCGTTCCAAACTTTTGCGGATTGCCGCTGCAGACATATTCATTTGCAAGGCAATATCCGGAGCCGACTGTTCGTTTTCATAACGAGCCTGGAGCATAGCCCTGCTTTTATCCGGCACCTTATCCAAACACTCCTTCAGCGCCAATGCCTTTGCCCGCGCGCGATCCCCCTTTTCTTCCACTTCATTTTCCGGCAGTGAAGAAGAAGCCACCAGCACTTCGGTGAGGTGGTCAGACAAAATACGTTTGCGACGTGCATCCTTACGCCGCTCGTTGATCACCAAATTACGGGCAATGCCACGCACCCAGGCACCAAAATCACGATTTTCATCAAAATCAGCCATTCTTTGATAGGCAATCACAAAAGCCTCCTGCGCCAAATCATCCACCCACATCGGCGCTACCCCCAGACTCCTCACAAACCCGCGTAAACCCGCATGGTTTTCACGCACGTATTCTATAAATTTTTCAGATGAAAATTCGCCAGCCATCAGTTATCAGGGATTTTCTCGATTGCCCCGTTCATACACTTTTGTTTGCATATCACCGATTGTGACAATTTTTTGCTCAAAAAGCACGTAAAACAGCATTTATTTATCTTTATTAACTTTTTTACAAAAAAACCTTGACCCATTTATTGTAAAAAAGGTAGCTTATTTTAATCGAACACAATGTAACTACACATTTTCCAAAAGATCAGGTTCAGCTCGGCTTGCGAACATTGGTTTTTGGAAGAAGGAAAAACTCAACTCACAACTATTAATGAGTATCA
>JAJRVS010000229.1 GCA_024277195.1 Verrucomicrobiota bacterium
AACTCACGCTCCGCTCCCATTTGATAAAAAGAAGCCACCTTTTCCGCCACCGCACGATTGCCCCCTAAATAAATATTCGCCCCGCCACGCTGCCACAGCAAAAATTTCAAAATCCGCTCAATATAACGCACCGATTGCTGCCAAGCCTCGCGCTCTGTATCACTGAACACCTGCGTATCAAATCGCGAAATCGATCCGCCCGGACGCTCCAAGGCAATCGCAAAAGCTTCACCACCGCCACTTTGCTGGACGCGGTTTTGATAATCCCGGTTCCAAAGCACGGCTGGGACGAAGGTAGGGTCGAGTGTAGGCTGATTTTTCATAAGACGCTGTCACTCATCACAAAAAATCAGCGTCTTTCAAGGACGAAGTTCACTGCAGCCCTCATCTCTTCATTTTTCAACGCCCCCAAACAAACTCAGCCCCCTAATGTTCTTGAGCCCCATCCACAACATCCGCACTTGCCACTTCCTTCCCTCCAGCCTCAGCTTCGCACAAACACCGCACAATCCTCTCTTTGGCCTCCTCGGGCAAAGCCTCATCTTTTTCAAAATCCCCGCACTCCGGCAGATCTCCACAAGCACGACTGAGAAATTTGAGCTGCTTGCCATAGCGCCGGCACCAGCCACACATCACACAATGCATCCACAACGAGCAGCGGGTCAGCCACGGCAACTTCTCGTCCAAGGTCTTCGATTGCAGCTTTTGAGTTTCCCGACAACTGGGGATCACCAAAAACATCAAACGTTCTATCAATTTCATCTTAGTTCCTTATTTATCATGCTGCCCCACCCAATTGCTCTCCATGCAGGATCGCAAACCCTTGCGGGCACGGTGTAGGATCACCCAAAAATTATTTTTCCCAATCCCCTTCAATTCACAAATCTCCTCCGTCGACAATCCATCCACCTCACGCAAACGAAACACCTCGCCGGTGTCCTTGGGCAAATGATCAATGCATTGCTGTAAAATCCTCCAAAAATCCCCGCGCTGCGCCATGTCATCCGGACGCAACGGCCATTGCTTGGCACCAAATTCTGTATTGATATGTCCTGTCTCACTGAATTCCCCATCTATCGTCCCATCCAGATCTTCATCACTGAAGACGAGCTTCTGACGTGCCGCCTTACGCACAAAATCGACAATTTTATTATGCAAAATAGTCGTCAGCCAGGTTTTGATTGAACTGCGCCCCTCAAATTTTGCATAAGCCTTCCAAGCCGCTAACAGCGTTTCCTGCACCATGTCCTCGGCCATGTGCTTGTCACGCAATCGATACATAGCGTAGCCGTAAAGATGATCCCCATGATCCTTCAACCACAACCCCGGATCGGCTTCTGGAATCTTGGTATCAGTCATCAAAACAAAACTTTTTCAAAAAGGTGGGATTATTCTCGTATCATCGACGTATTTGCGACAATCATCCTTACACAATTGTAAGGATAATCCAAATCCACCGTCTTGATAAAGCGAAATTTCATCTATCCCAGCCAACATGCCCACTCTGTTACAACTCAACCCCTTTGACCAAGCCCTCGCTGACAGTGCTAGCCCGCTGCAGCGAACTCGCCCCGAGATCCTACAGCTCAACATTGGCAAACTCTGCAATCTAACCTGTGGCCACTGCCATGTGAACGCCGGCCCCAAGCGCAAAGAGATCATCGACGGCCAGACCGTCGATCGCATCCTGCAGTGGTTTGAAAAAACTGACATCAACACCCTCGACCTCACCGGAGGCACCCCCGAAATGATCCCCGACTACCGCCGCCTGGTAGAAACCGTGCGCCATTTTGATCAACCTCGCCGGGTGATGACCCGCCTCAATGCCACCATCATCAACGAACCCGGTTACCAATGGGTGCCACCATTCCTGCGCGATAACCAGGTCGAAATCATCGCCTCCATGCCCTGCTACCAGCCTGATAACGTCAACGAACAACGTGGCGACGGCGTTTTTGATTCCAGTATCCTCGCTTTTCAAAAACTCAACCAACTCGGTTACGGCACCGCCCCCGAACTGCGCTTGAACTTTGTTTACAATCCCAACGGAGCCTTCCTGCCGCCTTGTCAGATCGAGTTGAAAGCCGATTACAAAAAAGCCATGAAGGAGCATTTTGATATCGTATTCAACGACCTCTACTGCATCGCCAACATGCCCATCGCCCGTTTTGCCTCCCATCTGAAAAACACCGGCCAATACGAATCTTACAATCAACTGCTGCGTGAATCCTTCAACCCCGCCACTGTCGCCGGCCTAATGTGCCGCAATACCATCAACGTCTCTTGGCTTGGCGAAGTTTTTGACTGCGATTTCAATCAAATGATGAAACTGCCACTCGAATCCCCGTCACCCGAAGCCGACGGGCCGCTTTACCTCTGGGACATCGATCCCGATACCTTTGCCAACATCCCCATCCGCACTGGAACCCACTGTTTTGGCTGCACCGCTGGCAGCGGCTCGTCCTGTGGTGGCGCATTGACCTGATCTTGACATGACGTAGATTGTGTATTTTTTTGTAAGGAAGTTCTAGTCTGTCAGTCTATCAATAAAACCAATTTTTAATCCTTCTACATCCCAACATGAAGACCGAATCCATAGTAAAAAAACGTTACGCCGATGGCGCCAATGCCCAGGAAGCCGCACTTTGTTGCCCGGTGGAATATGACCCCCAATACCTCAAGGTAATTCCTGCCGAAGTGATCGAACGCGACTACGGTTGCGGTGACCCGAGCCAATACCTCAAAGCCGGCGAAACCGTGCTTGATCTGGGATCCGGCACCGGGAAAATCTGCTTCATCGCCTCTCAAGTGGTCGGACCGGAAGGCAAGGTCATCGGAGTCGACATGACCGACGACATGCTCGACGTCGCCCGCCGCAATGCCCCGGTGGTAGCTGAAAAAATCGGTTACGCCAACGTCGAATTTTGCAAAGGCCGCATCCAGGATCTCGCTCTCGATTTGGAAGAACTCGACCGCGAACTGCAAGCACAACCGATCGACAACGCCAACCGCTTCCTCGAAGCCGAAGAACTGGCTGAAGAAATCCGAGTCAAAAAAACCATGATCCCCAACGACAGCGTCGATGTGGTGGTTTCCAACTGCGTGCTCAATCTGGTCTCGATGAACCACCGCCTACAGCTCTTCGAAGAAATTTTTCGCGTGCTCAAAGTCGGCGGTCGTGCCGTCATCTCTGACATTGTCTCCGACGAAACCGTCAGCGAAGACATGATGAAGGATCCCGACCTGTGGAGCGGTTGCATCTCCGGTGCTTTCCGCGAAGACGAATTCCTGCAAGCTTTCGAAGAAGCCGGATTTTATGGAGTGCAAATCCTGAAGCTCGATGAAGAACCTTGGCAAACCGTGCAAGGCATCGAGTTCCGCAGCATGACCATTGAAGCCTTCAAGGGCAAACAAGGCGCCTGCCTCGATCACAAACAAGCTGTGATCTACAAAGGACCTTTTAAAATGGTGCTCGACGATGACGATCATCCAATGGAGCGCGGACAACGCTACGCCGTCTGCGACAAAACCTTCCAACTCTACCGCAAAGCACCCTACGCTGAATTTTTTGAATTCATCGAGCCGCGGGAAGAAGTCCCCGCCGATCAAGCCGAGGCTTTCGACTGCAACGAAATGTACCTGCGTCACCCACGCGAAACCAAGGGAGAAAATTACGACGCCAGCACCACCGCATCGGAATGCTGCGGATCCGACTGCTGCTAAAACCCATCCTCCTCGCCATCCTAAGAGCAAATCATCTACAAGGCTAACAAAAATACTAACTACACCGCTA
>JAJRVS010000230.1 GCA_024277195.1 Verrucomicrobiota bacterium
AAAGGGAGACCCTCTCTATAGCTTGCTGAATTCTGTAGTCGCCCAACTCGGTCAATTGATGGGTAATCATTGGGGTATCGGTTGGTCGGCGAATATGCACACGGCTGATTATGTGCCTTTGACGGCACTTGGCCCCGGAGCGGAGAAGTTCCGCGGTTTTATTCAGAACACCGATGTCTTCCATCATTACCTAGCTTTAGCCGGTATCGATTTCAAAAACCCTACGATGCCCTTGATGGTGGAGCATCCTGCTGTAGGCACATTATCTCCGGACTCTTTGGAGCAAGTGGAGGATTACCAGAATGTGATGGTATAGCCTCTTGCAGCTCCTTAGCGCTGTGGCTCCAACTCTTTCTGTTTGGATGATTTGAGCTTGAAGTTAAAAAGCTTTTTGCGGGGCTTTTTAGTTTCGCCAAGGCTTGGTGCAGAGGTATTGCGTTTGGGAAAGATGCTTATTTTTTTAGGAAGAATACGAGGGATGTATTTAGCCTTCCACTGGGGGTCGGACATGGTGCCTTCAGCGTGATATTGAAGAATTTTGCTAACAACTTTGCTGACCGGAGATAGTAGGAATCCGGCGGTTCCGCGAATATCAAAAGATGCATCCATGTTGATTCTTTTATCGCTGAGTCGGATGCTGCCATCGCTCTTAAATTTGAATGTGCTTCCCAAAGCTTCAAGGTTTTCTGTTCGAACGATACCGTCTTCAAGCGTAAATACCGCAGACGCTTCTTTGACGATGCTGTAACCAGGCTTGGCTTTGGGTAAGATCTCAGTCATGATTTTTGAAAAAGACCCCAACATAGGAACAGCGAAGAGGTCGCCGTTGTGGAGGGTGGCACTGCCGGATCCACTTATTGAATTCAGGTCGCCATGAATTCCCTTGAGGTCGGCTTGCATGTGGAGGTCGCCGGTGGTGCTCTCGTAATTGCTGTAGAGGCGGGTGAGTTCGCGGAAATCGACATGATTGAGTTCGACACTTGCGGCATATCTTTTTTCTGTGTTGGGTTTTTCGATACGGTATTCTGCGGTGAGTTCACCATTCAGGGTTTTGGCAGTGAAAGATGTCAGATGGATCGTATCTTCTTTAATGAGTAAGTGGCCTTTGGGCTGGTCGAGTTTCAGCTCTTTGCCTAAAAATTTGTAGCTTAGGGGTGTATTGCCGGTGAATGCAATATCGAGATCATTTTGACGAATGTCTTGTCCGAGATCTTCTTTTTTACGCGCGTCGATATGGCCAGAGATCTGGATTGATGGGGGTTTGCTGAATCGGTAAGGAGTGAGTTTTTCTGCTAATTTGGGACTGAAGGCGCTCATGCCAGTGACAATGGGTAGGGTCCATTGACCTTTGACCACCTTAAATTGTTTTTTATCCAAGTGGTTGGATACCAGATCGGCGGAACCCACTCCGTCGGATCTGGCCATGACCAGATTGCGGTAGTAGTGCATGCGTTTGTCGTTGGCTTCGAAGTCGAGAGATATATGCTCAAAAAACACCCCGTTGAAGCGGCAGTTGCGCAGATCAATCGGGCCACTCATATTCCAAGTTCGAGGTTTCCAACTGGGGCCGCTTCCGGTGATACCGAGGTAGACGGTTGATTCATTGTCAAAGCGCCATTTACGCAGAAATTTACGTGTTTTTTCTTTTGGCATGAATGGAATGAAGGTGGTAATATCGAATTTGATTTCGGCTTCAAAGCGAAAATCCTGGTTGGGGATGTCATACAAACCGTTGGCGATGGCCATTCCGCTTTTGTGATCCAGGCGTACATTTCTTAAATAATATTTCCCATCAGCCAGGCTGAAATCGGTTTTGAAACTATCAAAAACTTCTCCCCGACTGCCAAATTTTTCGCAGTGAAATTTGCCTATTGCTGTTAGGGGCAGCTTTGGAAATTCCAAAGCTCGGTCAAAAAACCAACGCCCTTCTATGTCGATTTGTGGAGGACTGAAAAACACCACTTCACCAATGGCGGGTGAGGGGTAAATGGAGTGAGCCAGGGATTGCACGTCGATGGATGATTCCAAATTGAAGTCCACGTATTTTTCAGAGCGCAACCATTCTCCGCGCAAACGTAGATTGCCTTTGTCATCTTGTAAGTTCAGTTGCCTTAATTTGACGGAGCTGCCGTCATAATCGATCAGCGCATTGATTTTTTTTGTGCGGTAACCCAGGCGGCTCAAATTATTGGCTGATATTCTAGCAGTGACACGCAAGGCGTCGAGTTCGTCCAGGGCACCATGCACGTCGAGTTCGATGCGGGGCACTTGGTCGTTGGGGAAAACGAAGGTATCCAGTTGAGTGAGGATCTGATGAAAAAGTTGA
Organism: Verrucomicrobiota bacterium; assembly: GCA_024277195.1. Taxonomy (GTDB): domain Bacteria; phylum Verrucomicrobiota; class Verrucomicrobiia; order Verrucomicrobiales; family DEV007; genus JAADHD01. The sequence continues at coordinate 2,327 of JAJRVS010000230.1, forward strand.
CGGCGGGCACTGATCGAGTGGATTTGCTCGGCGCGTTTCTTTTTCAGCACCTTTTTGAGCACCTCTGGATCTTGCTCGGATGCATCGCTTTCATCGTCTTCTGCCGGTGCTTTAAAAAGTGAGCCTTTGAGGGAGAAATGGATGCCGTGGATCAGGGCTTCGGCTTTGACGATCTCGATTTTATCAGCGGGCATGAGGATGCGCGCAGAGCAACGGCGGATCAGCAGGCGCTCGCTGTTTTTATCCTTGGGATCGATGGGCAGGGATAGGTCGGCATCCTTGAAGTCGATGGTATTGATGCGGATTTTTTTATCCAGGACCTGGCTCAGGTCAATGTCGAGGATCACTTTGTCGATGAAAGCAATGACGGTTTTCCTATTGGCTTCCTGATAGAACCGCACATCCTGAGCGACAAGTCCCTGTAAGGGGCCGAGGGTGAGTTTGCCGATGTCGACGTAGTAGCCTTGTTTGGAAATTTCGGCTTCGATCAGTTCACGCCAGGTGCGGGTGAAACCTTTTTCCCGCGCGTAATAAGCTCCCCAAGCCCCGCCTGCAATGGCGGTGATTAGAAGGATGAGGAATATGGTGCGGCGCAGGTTCACAGTGAAGGACGATAAAACTGGATCAGATGCGGCTAAAGTCGTCTGAATATCAATCAGATGCAAGAATTGCTGCTAAAAATGGCAGCATTGGAAAAAATCAGTTGTTTAGCGGAACTTAAATATCTAGGATCACCATGAAATGCTTGAATTTGCGGTATTAGGAAGTGGAAGCGCTGGCAACAGCGCGGTGTTGTGTTTGGGGCAGACCCGTATTCTCATCGATGCTGGATTGAGCGCCAAGCAGTTGTGTCTGCGTTTGGAAAAAGTGGGCATTGATCCTGATTCGATCGATGCAGCGGTATTGACCCACGAGCACAGTGATCATGTCAGGGGACTGGATGTGTTTTGCCGTAAGCGCAAGTTGGAGGTGTATGCTTGTTCTCATACCAGTGCTTTGGTGCGGGAGTCGATGAAATCGGAAGTGGTGTGGAAGCAGTTTGTGGCTGGAGATGGGTTTCAAGTGGGAGGAATCCAAGTGGAAAGCTTTTCGATTCCCCATGATGCAGTGGATCCGGTGGGTTTTGTTTTTCGAAGCAAAGAGAGTTGCCTGGGTTTTGTCAGTGATATCGGTCAAGTGACTGAAATGGTCAGACAGCGACTCAAAAAGGTGAACACTCTTTTTGTCGAAGCCAACTATGACGAGCTGATGTTACAGGAAGATCAACGCCGTCCCTGGGCGATCAAACAACGCATTGCTTCGCGTCACGGGCATTTGTCGAATGTGCAAGCGGCCGAGCTGGCGGTGGCGTCAGCTTCGCCAATCATGTGCCGAGTGGTATTGGGGCATTTGAGCAGTGATTGCAATACCGCTGAGGTGGCAACAGGGTTTGTGAAAAAGGAACTGAATGCCGCAGGCGGTTTGCACGTCGAGGTGTCCTGTGCCACGCAACGTGAGCCGATGGAGTTACGTCGAGTTGCCGATCCGACGCTCAAGCAAGATGACGAAGGGACGTCGAGCGAGCCGATGGAGGAAGCAAGCCAGCCTCATTGGAGTTTGTGACTTGATTTTGTTTCATTGCAAAGCACGGCACAAGGTGCATCTTGCCAAAAAAGGACGGGTGCAGCTCCGTTGTTATAGGAAACTCTAATGATATCGTTAAAACCATCGCTGGACGAATTCAAGTCCCTCTGTGAACAGGGGAACTTGATTCCTGTATACACTGAGTTGGTGGCGGATTATGAAACTCCGGTATCGGCATTTCAGAAAATCAGTGCTGATGGCGGGCCGTGTTTTTTATTGGAATCAGCGGAGAACAGTGAGGAGGTCGGACGTTATTCTTTTCTGGGCAGTGGGCCGAAAATGATTTTTGAAGCACGGGGGCGAGAGATTAAGCTGACGACCGGAACGGAGGTCAAAGAGTATCACCTGAATGAAGCGCAGGGAGACCCCCTGAATGAACTGGAGCGTATCATGGAGAGCTTCCGGCCTGTCAGAAACAGTGAGCTACCTGTTTTTGATGGTGGGGCGGTCGGTTATTTGGCCTACGATATGGTGCGTTTTTTCGAGCCAAGTATTCCGGCGCCACCAAAAGACGAGCTTGGCGTTCCTGACATGATTTTTATGGTGACGGATACGCTGGTGATTTTTGATCATCGCTATCGACGGATGCAACTGGTCGCGAATATTTGTGTGGATGACTACGAGTCTGCAGAGCAGGCTTACGAAGCCGCTAGGGAGAAAATCAAGGGGCTGATTGTCTGTTTGTCGGAGCCTCTGCAATTCGAGCCCCTGGTCGCGCTGGCCGAAGCGGACGAAATCGAGCCGAGGAGCAATACCACCAAGGAGGCTTACGAGGCGATGGTGGAAAAAGCGAAAGAATATATTTACGCCGGTGATGTGTTCCAAGTGGTGCCGTCCCAGCGTTTTGAGGCTGACTACACAGGGAGCCCGGTGGACCTCTATCGCGCCTTACGGCATGTGAATCCTTCACCTTATATGTTTTGCCTACAATTTGATGACGACTTTTCTTTAGTGGGAAGCTCGCCTGAAGTTCATGTGCGGGCGATTGATAAGAAGATTGAGATACGCCCTCTTGCGGGAACGCGTAAGAGAGGGGTAACAGCGGAAGATGATCAGGCCTTGGCTGACGACTTGCTCTCAGATCCCAAGGAGCGTGCCGAGCACATCATGCTGATTGATCTGGCGAGAAATGATGTAGGGCGAGTGGCTTGCTACGATTCAGTGAAGGTCACGGATTTTATGATCATCGAAAAGTTCAGCCACGTCATGCATATCGTGTCGGATGTTGAAGGGCTGTTGAAAGATGACAAAAATGCTTACGACGTGATGCGGGCGACTTTCCCAGCGGGAACGGTTTCCGGTAGCCCTAAGGTAAGAGCGATGCAGATTATCAATGAGATGGAAGAGAGTAAACGCTGTGCTTATGCAGGGGCGGTGGGCTATTTTGGTTTTGATGGCAATTCGGATTCCTGCATTGCTCTGCGCACAGTGGTGTTGAAGGGTGGGAAAGCTTATGTGCAGGCAGGCGCGGGGATAGTAGCTGACTCAGTGCCGGAAAATGAATACGAAGAAACCGTGAACAAAGCCCGGGGAATGATGCGGGCAATCGCCAGAGCGAGGCAACTCGCAGAACTGTAATTTTAAATTTTATAGCTGTGCTCTTAGTCATCGATAATTACGATTCATTCACTTACAATCTCGTCCAGTACTTTGGTGAGTTGGGCGCGGAACTGGAAGTGTATCGTAATGATGAAATAAGCATCGACGAGATACGGGAGAAAAATCCTGAGCGGATTTGTATTTCTCCGGGGCCCTGCACGCCAAACGAAGCGGGCATCAGTTGTGATGTGATTCGTGAGTTTGGTGAAAGTTTACCGTTACTTGGAGTGTGTCTAGGGCATCAATGCCTGGCGCAGGTGTATGGCGCGCAGGTGGTGCGAGCAGATCGCCTGATGCACGGCAAAACTTCACCGATCAAACATCACGATGATGGATTGTTTGCCGGATTGGAGAATCCTTTTGAAGCGACGCGTTATCATTCACTGATCGTGAAACGCGATACGATCTCAGATTTTTTGGAGATCACGGCGGAGACGGAAGAGGGCGAGGTGATGGGTTTAAAACATCGTGAGCATGAACTTTACGGCGTGCAGTTTCACCCCGAGTCGATTTTGACGAAAGAGGGGAAGAAGCTCTTGAAGAACTTCTTGGAGGTGGGTTGAAAGAGGGTGAACCACTAATTCACACGAATAGACACTAATAAGAGGGAAAAGGATGAAGGTGTGGGGCAAGATTATTTTTTCTTTAAGTGTTTTGGTTATAGGAGGTCTAAGTTGTCACAAGCAAACAGAGGAAGCTGTTGTTAGTAATTTGTCTTTCGATTTGGAACCGACCCAGTTCGTTAAGTTAACTTGTCAGGCAATGGAAGGTGATAAGGATGCTGCGTTTCGACTGTATAGTTATTGAAGCTGCTCAATGAAAATAAGGCCGATCAGAGAGCCGCGTCGATCAAGGGGATTGAGGGAGGTGGAGGACAAAAGAGTTAGTCATTGTTTGTTGAAAGCTACCTTATCAACCATTAACATTATTTCGCCCTTTTAGGGCTGGTAATAAAACCGATTTAACCCCGGCGCTTCGCACCGGGCTATCACATTTTGTCCTTACAGGACAGTTTGCTTTCATCTCTTTTGCACCAGCGGTGCTCAATGATATAACCCAGTGCGAAGCGCTGGGTGAAAAATCCAATTCTTCCAGCCCTGCATGGGCGAAACGCACAGCTTGTCAGCGGCTTAACTATTCTGTCTTACCCCCATTGAGGGCGGTGGCGGTTTTGACTGAAGAGCGGATTCAATCTTTGAGTTTTTTGTTTAGATCATCCCGGCAGGCTTGGCAGTAGCTGTATTTGACGGGGATGGTGTAGAGCTCGGATTTCTGTTCGGCGAGGTCACTGTTGTGGTTGGGAAAAGCGGCGGCGATGGCGGTGTATTCATCGGTGGGCAGGATGCAGACTTCGGGGCTTTGTGCAAAGCCGTTGACGCTGATGAGTTTTTGCCGGTGCAGACTGCAGAACTTTTCCCCTTGGGCATTGGTGTAGCTAGGTTTGCCCTGATAGGCTTGAGGTGTAGCGCAGGATGTGAGCAGGACGCTTAATAAGAGGGCTAAGAAGTAGTGGGTGGTTTTCATGGTGAGTTGTGGTTAAGAGGGCATTTTCACCGCTCGAGTGGCGAGGAAGGTGGGCATGTAGGGATTGAGGGCGGTGGATTCATCGTCCCAAGTGTCTTCGTAGAGATCGGCAATCATAAAGCCTGCCTGGGTTTGGCCGCCGATTTGGTCTTGTAGGCTGTGGCTGTATTCGAGGCTGAGGTTGGCTTCGATCTGGTCGTCGAGTTGGTCTTCGGAGAGGGACTCCAAGTCACTGTAGGGCAGGGGGTATTTGACAATCAATTCGCCGGTTTTTTCGCCGTGTTCGTGATCAAAGAGAAAAAATGCAGGGTTCATGAAACCGCTGAGCAGGCTTCCGCCCGGTTTGAGAATACGATAACATTCTTTCCATACAGGGAGAACATCGGGCACAAAAACGTTGGATACCGGATGAAAGATAAGATCGAAGGATTGATCAGCAAAGGCGGAAAGGTCCGCCATGTCGCCTTGCAGGGTGGTGATATCCAATCCGTGTTGGTCGGCAACGAGTTGGTCTTTTTCCAACTGCACATCAGAGTTGTCAAAGGATGTTACTTTTGCCCCTGCTGCGGCAAAAACGGGAACCTGTTGACCTCCACCACATGCGAGACAGAGCAGGTCAAGCTTTTCTAAGTCGGGCAACCAAGCGCTGGGAACGGTTTTGTTCGGGGTCAGGATGACCTGCCAGTTTCCGCTCAGAGCTTGCTCGATGATTTCTGGCTCCACGGGTGTGCTCCAGCGGCAGCCTTCCATCGATTGGAAGTTCCAGGCATTGCGGTTGAATTCGGTGATGTTCAAGATGCTCAGGGCTTGCCGATGCGGAACAGGGCGGAGTCAGTGCGGATCAAAAGGGACCCGTCGGTAACAGCGAAGGAGGACAGGCCGTGTTCGCCGATGTCATTGGTGGCCACCACATCGAGTTTTTTACCGGGTTTGATTACAGTGGTGACGCCTTCTCCGTCATGAAAATAAATCAGGCCACCTGCGTAGATAGGTGCGGAGGAATAGTTTTTTTTGGTCAGACGATCTTCCCAGATGACTTTGCCGCTTTTGGCATCGAGGCAGGTAGCGAGTCCCTTGTCGTCATTCATGTAGAGGTAGTCATCGACGATGATGGGAGAGGATTCCTTGGGAACGTTTTTTTCATGAACCCAAGCGACATGCGTTTTGGTGACATCCCCTTCGCCGTCCGCGCGAATGGCCATCAGTTTGGCTTTATTAAATCCAGTGCTGACATAGATCAAGCCGTTGGCATACAAGGGACGGGAGACCACCGAATAACCTTCACCGTAACCGCATCGCCAGAGTTCCTTGCCATTGCTCGGATCATAGGCGATGACGGCGCCACTGGCCGGGCTGATCAATTGGCGTTGACCGTTCACCTCGATCAGTAGAGGAGTGGTGAAAGAGAAGTTGCGTGCGACTTCGACGTTCCGTTTGGTTTTCCATTTGCTTTTGCCGCTGTTTTTGTTGAGCGCGATGATGAACGGATCGTCTTTGCCATCACAACTGAAGATGAGCAGATCATCGACGAGCACTGGAGATCCTCCATTTCCGTGCACTGGATTGTACTGGACATTTGTTTTCCACAGGGTTTTTCCGTCGTCTGCATTCAGGCAGGCGGTGCCGTCGTGACCGAAGTGGACATAGAGTTTGCCATCTTCAAAAATCGGCGTCGGGGAGGCATGACTGTTTTTTTTGTGCATGCGGGCAGGTTTGCCTTTTTGTTTGCCAAAAACTTCGACATCCCAGAGAATTTTGCCATCGTCGGCATTCACTGCCAAGGCGTGCAGGGTGTAATTGTTTTTCCCTTCGGAGATGGCGGTGGTGAGGAAAATTTGTGAATCGACGACGATGGGGGAAGACCAGGCGATACCTGGAATATCACTTTTCCAAGCAACGTTTTTATCCGCAGACCATTTAACCGGGACATCCTTGGCTTGTGAGTGACCCTGTCCGCCAGGGCCGCGGAACTCGGGCCAGTCCTCGGCTTGCGTCTGCTGTTTGGAAAGCAGGGTGAATCCAGTGAATAAGGAGAAAGAAAAAAGAGCAGCGGTTTTGAGGGGATGGTTGATTTTCACAGTAGGTTACTTTGCACGGTTCAAATTGACGAAGCAAACAGAAATCTGTAGTGATGGGGAAGAATATAGTGCAGCCTGATGTATGTAGAAAAGGAACTGCAGGGATTTTCTAGGCGAGATCGTTCATTCAGATTGTCGACAGAAGCTGTGTCGGATCGTTCCGAGTGGGACAGCTGTCTGCTTGAGCACGGTGCGGATCTATATTTGCAAACATCGCTTGAGACAATAAGCTTGAGGTCAAAACTCCCCGCAAATGCAAAAAATCATACAAATCCTGATACTGGTTACTTTTTTTGTCTCGACTAGCTACGCCGAAACGATGCGTGAGTTGCCCATATCGGCGATCGGATTCATTGGACCCGGTGCTAAAATGGATCCTCCGGAATCAGCCGTGGCCAGTGCTAGTGCAATGGGCAGCAAGGCGTCGATAGCATTTCCCGTTTCGAATCGCAGTCTGGTGATTGACTTGGGTGAAGAGCGCTTGGTTCATCAAGTGAATTTGTATGATGACCGGCGCGATAACTCTGGCACTTCGCCGTTGATCTCAAAATACGGATTGGAATTATACACCAGTCACGATGGCCAGCATTTTGTTCGTTATGAACAGCCGTTTGAAATCACAATCGAAGCGGGTCGTCAGCCAGGAGTTTTTGAAGAAGTGCGTATTGGAGGCTTGGCGATTATGGCTCGATACATCAAATTACATGCCGAGTTACCATCCAAGGCTTATGATTTTTGCAACAATAATCTGCAGCAAATGGCTCGTGTTTATCAAGACCCGGGACTAGCAGCTACCTTGGTTGAATTGCAGGTGGATCGTTATGTTGAGGATCGCGCAGCCTTTTCTGCCCGTATTGAAATGCCGGGTGAGGATGGAAGTGCGCTTTGGTTGGAGGTTTTGGACTCAAGTGGAAAAAAACTTGCCCGATTTGCTGTTCCTAAAGATGGAGCAGTGCGTGATCAATTCGATGTGAGCGCGTTGAAAGTCGGGCCACAAGTTCTTCAATGGGTTTTACAATCAGAGAAATGGGGGGTGCTGGCGCGGAAATCGCGCAAAATTTTTAAAGTAAATAAAATCCAAACGAATCCCAAGTTAAGGGTTGAGGCCAAAGCGGGGCAGGTGGTGATGCTTGATCAATTTGAGGGGACGTGGGGGGAGGCCGATTTTGTTTCCGGTCAGGGGGGAATTCGGAAGATCCGGCAGGGGGACGCGGGGGATGAACCTTTGCAAGTGACGCTGCCGGTCAAGGGCTGGTATGCGGTGAGCATTGGACTGATTGATGAGAGTCAGGCTGAGGTGCAACTTGGCAGCGACGCGGCAAAAAAGGTGAAACTGCAAGTGTGGAGGCAGTATGACAAGGCGCTTGGCTTGGGGGAGGCTTTGGTAGGGGTTGCAAATTTGAACTCGAATAAGCTCACCATTCGACCTATAGGTAAAGCCGGTTGCCAGATCGCTTTTGTGCGTTTGCTGGCTCTTTCCCCGCAACAGATCCAGTTGACCAAAGCTGCCAGAGTGCCGAATCAGACCGGGCGGGTGACGATCAATAATGATGGATTCAGCATGTTTTATTCTGGAACAAATTCTAAAGAGCAGTTGTTTAAAATGGTGGATAAATACCGCGGTAAGCGGCTTTATTCTTATGATTACTGTCTCGGTAGTGATGCGACCTGCACTTACGATACCAAGGTGGGCACGGTTTTTGGTAGCCATGTGGAGAAGTTCTGGCGTCAGGGAGATCGCCGGGCTTACGAAGGGATAAAAAAGCTGATTGCTGAAGGCAATGACCCGTTGCGAGTGGTGATCGACCGGTGCCGCAGCATTGGGCAACCCGTGCATGTGTCTTTTCGCATGAACGCCAATTACGCTCCGCCTAATGCAAAGACGATGAATGGTCGACAGTACTGGGATAACTACGATTGCCGCATTGTGAACAGTAATAAAAAATACAGTTATCGTCTCAGTTATGCTTACCCGCAGGTTCGTGAATACCGGCTTGCGGTGATCAAGGAAGGACTGACCTATGGGCCGGATGGTTTGAATTTGGATTTCCTTCGTCACCCTCCTTTTGTGGGTTTTGATCAGCCGCTGGTTGATGCCTTTAAAGAAAAGTATGGCTTGGATGCTTTTAAAAATCCCAATGACCCACGTTGGTTGGCGATGCAGGTAGAGGTGATGACGGGGTTTGTGAGTTCGGTTCGACAGGTTTTGGATGAGGAATCCAAGCGGCAGGGACGCAAATGACTTTAACGGTGGCTTTTGATTACAGCGGGTATCAAGGGCAAGCTCTGGATGTGCAAGGTTGGGTTAAAGAGGGACTGGTGGACCAGATCATTCCCGGGGTTCATGGATATGGGGGCAGTCGCTTTTCGGTGACCAAGTTTGCCCAAATGGTGAAGGGCACGGATTGCCAGCTTTTTGTCCGCTTGGAGCACACCATAAAAGGGCATGACCCCACTCCGGAATCCGAACGTGGAGAGGAGAAAATCCACCGCGAGCATGTGACCTTGAACTCCTATCGTCGCCGGGTGTTGGAGTTGTATGGTGAAGGTGCCGAGGGGATCTATCTTTTTAATAACTCGGGCTTGGGATTTATCGATGTGCTGAGTGATAAAAACGGCTTACGCTTATGGGATGAGTTTGAGCAACCTTTGGTGAGTTGGTTTGAATCGGGTAAGGTGTCGGGGGAGTAGTTCAAAGGGGTGGGGCGCTGATGACTCACTGCTCGACTTGTTTGAGCTCCTGACTGCGGTCTTTGGAGAGGTCGAGTTGATGGAAGTCACTTTGACCTTCTGGTAACAAGAGATTCAAGCGGTTGCATACGTCCACTTGCGTTGTGCCGCTGATCAATTCAAAACCTAGGATGTGGCCGCCGCTTTTTTTGTCATCACTGATGAAATGCAGGTGATAACCCGGCACCCCGATGCCTTTGACAAAAGGCGGACTACGAAAACCGACAATGGTTCCTGAAACGTTGCGCAGGTGAAATTCAGGTTGATGGGAAGCCACTTTGGCCAACAGGGGGTAGGGTTTTTTTTGAGCAGGCACCGAGCGGGTATGTATGGTTCGGAACGTGCCTTGTATTTTGATCGCGACGAAGGCGTTTTTGTCGCTGACCTTCTGGTCGAGGAAGTTTCTGATTGCATCCATGTTGCTGTCAGAAGGCAAGGTGAAAGTGCTTTGTGGAGAAAAGCGACAGACCGCAGCGAAGGGGGTGGTGAGGTCGAGTGAGGGGCGATATACTTTGCCATCCGATTTGATCTGGTAAATGATCCCGTCTAAAACCAGCATTTCACCATCGAGGTGGTCAAAGGTACCGAGTCCAAAATTGCCCTTTTCTAACAGCTTGCGGCAAGTCAGGGTGCCATCGTAAGAGCCGGCCAGCAGGGCGTCGATGGTTGAGTGTTGGGTCACTTGGTGTTTCGGCTGAAAGCTCGAGCAAGATAAAGTGGTGCAGAGGCATAGCAGCAGAGTGAAGCGGAGTGGATTCATGGTGAATTAATCAATAATGGGATCAGCTCGAAGATCAAGCTTTCGCACACGTCTAAACTTCACAATTTATTGCAATTATGAGAATTACTTCTCAAAACTAATAAGATTATGGAAATTTTGCTTGTCAGTGAATGTCATATAGTTTGTATTGGTTCAAGCAAGCCTTGTAAGTGCATTAATTATGGCATTTATACTGGTGGAAATGATTTGTCTGTAGAAACTGGAGAGTTTTATACGGGTCGTGGAGGGAGATCTTCTGGGCTTGGGGCAGGGCATTTTTTCTAGTTTAAGGTATTTGCGGGAAACACAAACCAATACAAAAACATGTCAGAAGAAGAATTGCCGGAATTGATGACGGTCAAGGAAACCTCCAAATATTTGCGCATCCCGTTGCCAACGGTGTATTATCTGGTGCAGCGCGGGCAATTGCCTGCGATTCAGATTGGCGGGCGCTGGAGGATCAAACGCAGCTTGTTGGATAAGGATGTTTTGAAAAACGACGAAGGTGGTCAACCTACGGTTTTAGTGGTGGATGATGACCCGGCTTTGCAGACGCTTTTTAAGCAGTTCCTCAAAAAAGCTGGATTTGGAAGGATCGTAGTGGGTACCGGCATGGAAGCTCTTTCTTATGCCAAAAAACAGAAGTTTGATCTGGTCTTTCTCGACTTGAAGTTGCCGGATATTCCTGGAGATGAATTGTATGTGAAGCTCAAGGAGGTGGATGCGGATTTGCCGATTGTTATCATCACGGGTTATCCCGATAGCGAGATTTTGACTCGAATCCTGGCCAATGGGCCGGTGACAGTGATTCAAAAACCGATTGAGTTTGATCAGCTGAACCAAACGGTGAAGATTCTGGGGCATAGGGGAGCGGAGTAGCCGGGGCGTTGGGGTAGGCGTAGAGCCTCGGAGCATAGGGCCGCCCCGATTGGGGCTGGTTTTTTGTTTTCATATGTTCCCAGGATTTCATCCTGGGCTGACATAGGGATGCCCCGTTGGGGCTTCTGGGAGGGGAAGAGTAAGGATGTGGGAGTTTTTTATTGGGAGGTGCGCGCTAATCCCTCTCGGTAGCTCCTCAAAATTTTGGCGAAATAATGGCCAACGATATAGGAGTTGATAGCTTGGATTGAAAAAAATCCCAAGCAGCGAAGAAGCGATTCAGGGGGGTAAAACAATATGGATAAATATCCTAATGGGAAATTGATTGCCCATAGAAAAATTGATTCGATGGTTTGGCCAAGTGATACGGGAACAATGCAGGAGGAGGGTTCATAAGGGGCTTCAAAACTTTGCAGAATAGTGAGCAGTCTATGAAAAATGTAAGCATTAATAATAAAGAAATGAATCAATGCAAGCTGCCCGCCAAGTGAAATTCGAGCAGGGTTGATGGTGTTGATAAAATGGGGGCGTAGCATTCGAAAAGGTTATTACTTGACTGAAATTTTATCAAAGTTGCTTGAAGGCAGCAAGTTCAATAAAAAAGCCACTCTCTTGCGAGAGTGGCTTTTTGTTTGAATGGTTTTGGATCAATCCCAGCCGTGGGCGTCGCGCACTTTGATCATGGCGGCTAGAATCGTGTTCCAGGTTTCTTGCTCTTCCAGAGTTGCGTTGGGGAACATGCAGCCATCCCAGCAGATGTGCTTGATGCCGCGATTTGCAGCATCTTTGAGCCAGTAACCTGCGGCTTTGGTGATGTCCAGGCGCCCATTGGGGTCGTCGGCTTGGCAGTGACGTCCCGTTTTGTCATGTGATCCGCTGCCGTGCACCGAGCCGTCGTTCTGGGCGACGTGAAAGTCGATAGTCCAGGGGCGTAGGGCGTCGGTCATGGTGGTGTAAGCGGTGTGGAATTCTTCATCGCTGTAGCCTTCCTGTAGCAAAGCATCCTCGGGCGCGTTGTAACCGAGCAGGTAGAGGTAGCTGTGAGCCATGTCGGCCTGAAAACCGACAGTCTCTGGTAGACCTACTTCTTCAAGCAGATTGACCATGTTTTTCCATGAGTGCATGCCGGCCCAGCAAATTTCGCCTTCGGCGGCGAGGCGTTCGCCGTGATCGGCGGCGACTTTAGCTGCTTCGCGGAAAGTTTGGGCGATCAGCTTGGTATTGGCTTCGGGGTCTTTGCCCCAATTCTCCGGGCTGTCGGCGGAGTCAATGCGGATCACTCCGTATTGACGCACTCCGTGTTCGTTGAGAATCTTGCCAATGCGGCAAGCTTTTTCAACAGCAAGAACAAATTTCTTGCGAGCTTCCTCGTCCCCCATGGCAGAGTCACCTACGGTACCTGGCCAAATTGGAGCTACCAGTGAGCCCACCGCTAGTCCGTGACCGGCGATTTTGTCTGCCATCGCTTTCAAGTCATCCTCGCTCGCGTCCGGATCGGTGTGCGGGTGGAACAGGAACAAATCAACGCCGTCGTATTTTTGTCCATCGACTTCGGCATTGGCGGTCAGTTCGAGCATGCGGTCGAGACTGATCGGTGGTTCGGCGCCTTCTTCGTCGCCGCCTTTGCCGACGAGGCCGGGCCACATCGCGTTATGGAGTTTGGGTGAGTTCATTCTTTTTAGGAGGTAGAATTTAGAATATTACGCTTCGTTTTTGAGGTCGTTATACATTTGGAAGGCTTCGGCGGGTTTGAGGCCTTCGTGAACCACGCCGCGAACGGCTTTCATCATTGGTACGGGTGCATCGGCTTGGAAGATGTTGCGTCCCATGTCCACTCCGCTGGCTCCTTGTTCGCAGGCATCGTAGGCCATTTGCAAAGCGTCGAGCTCAGGGCGTTTTTTGCCACCGGCGATAACGATCGGAACCGGACAACAAGAGGTGACGGTTTCGAATTCTTCGTCGGTGTGGTAACATTTGACGATGTGGCAGCCGAGTTCCGCCATGATGCGGGTCGCCATGCGGAAGTATTTCGGAGTGCGAGCCATGGAGCGTCCTACAGCGGTCACGCCCATGACGGCGATGCCATAACGCGCAGCGGCGTCGATGGTTTTGGTCAGGTTCTGCAAAGAGCGGCGCTCATGGTGACTGCCGATGAAAACCTGCACGGCCAATACCGAGGCGTTGAGGCGGATCGCTTCTTCGATGTCCACGGCGGTGTCTTCGTAAGAAAGAGGTTCGTAGCCAGGGCGGCCGAGTTTGAGCGGTTTGCCGTCGAGTTCGCCTTCCCATTCGTCCATTGGGCTGATCATCGAGGTGCCACCGGAAGATCGCAATGCGATCGCTTTCTGGGTGCTGGCCGGGATGATGCTGCGTTGGATGCCGCGAGTCAGCATCAGGCAGTCACAATGAGGTTCGAGAGGCAGGATGGTCTGATCGACGCGTTCCAGCCCGGTGGTGGGTCCCATGAAATATCCATGGTCAAAAGCCAGCATGATGGTGCGTCCGGTTTTTGGATTGAAAACTTTGGACAGGCGGTTTTTCAGTCCCCAGTCGTATTGGTGAGAACCTTTGAGGAAAAAACCAGGAGTTTCCTGGGGAGTGCTTGCGAAGTATTCCTTGTCCTGTTTGTCTGCGGTGGATGTGTCTAGATCGGCCATAATATTATTTTAGTTAAAGTGTGTTAATTGAGTGTAATTGTTTAAAAATCAGTTGTTTATGAAATTCTTCATGGTGTTCAAAATGATTGCGATGGAAACCGCGCCGGCATCGGGGTGGCCGATGGATTTTTCACCGAGTGTTTTAGCTCGCCCCATGGTGGCGATCATAGCTTTGGAAGCATCGCGTCCCGCTTCGCCGGCAGCGGCTACGGCGGTGATGGCTTCATTCAGCGGTTGATCGGCAGCTTCCTGGGCGGCGGTGGCCGCTGGATCAAGCGCGTCGATCATGGTTTTGTCGCCGGGTTTGGCTCCGCCACGATCCATTACGCTTTGAGTTCCGGACGTAATAAGTTCTGCAAGATCTTTAGCTGTAAGGGATTCGCTGTCCTTGATACTTTTTCCGCCAGCGCGAAAGAGTGTTCCGAAAACCGCACCAGAAGCACCTCCCATGGAGCTCATCATCGCCATGCCGACGTCCATGAAAACTTTGCCAACGGAAGTGTATTCGCTGGCTCCCAGCTTTTCCTTGATCGCGTTCATGCCGCGTTCCATGCCGACTCCGTGATCGCCGTCACCGAGCGCCCGATCGGCATCGGTGAGAATGGGTTCAGCTTCGATAATGGCATCGGCCACCTGAAGCATCATGTTTTTGGTTTCTGTAGGAGTGAGTTGTGTTTTTGGCATGTTAGTAAAATGAGGAATTAGGAAATTGGAACCACGAATGGACAGGCATGAACACTAATAAGAGTTTTTATGGGTGAGGAATTAAGCGCCTTGGTGGCCTTCGAGTTTGGTGTAACAGACGGATTGGCAGGATAGGTTCCAGTAGGTTTTCAGTTCGTCGTCGAGTTTGGTGAAGCTGAAGGAGATGCCGGTCATTTCCTGACAAGTGACCAGTGGGCCGACGATGACATCATAAACCTTGATGCCACGTTCACTGAGGATCTGTTTGGCTTTGCGCAGGGCGATGAGGCATTCCATCATGGTGGTGGCTCCGAGGCTGTTGACAAAAAGGATGATTTCATCTCCTTCGCCCAAAGCATCGACGTCTTCGTCCGCTTCGAAATCTTTGAACAGATAGTCGAGCATTTGTGGCACCAGTTCGTCGGTGGTGGTCATGGGAATTTCACCTACGCCGGGTTCGCCGTGGATGCCCATGCCGAGGCCGATTTTATCCGGATCGATGTCAAAAGTGGGTTTGCCGGTGGCAGGGATGGACCCTGGTGACATTGATACGCCGATCGAACGGGTCATCAGGCAGGCTTTTTTGGCAGCCGTTTCGAGTTCTTCCAAGCTGTTCGCAGTTTGTGACGCAGCGCCCACCAGTTTGACGATGGGAACCAGTCCGGCGACTCCGCGGCGGTTTTGTTTTTCCGTAGGCGGGGCGGAAGCGACGTCGTCGCAAATCAGCACGGTGCGCACGTCGATATCTTCATCCTCGGCCAGTTCGGCTCCGATGTCGAAGTTCATTACGTCACCGGCGTAGTTGCCGTAGAGGTATAGCACACCTTTGCCTTGATCGACGGCTTCGGTGGCTTCGAAGACGATGCCTGGAGGCGGGGCGGCGAAGATGTCGCCGCAGGCAGCGCCATCCGCGAGGTTTTTTCCGACCAGTCCATGGTAAATAGGTTCGTGACCACTGCCGCCGCCAACCAGCAGCGCGACTTTTCCCTCGGGAATGTTTTTTAGAGCCAGAGAGCGCTGACCAACGGAGATGCAGTCGCCGTTGTAGGCATCGATCAGACCTTCGACCAGTTCGTCGGCTACTTTGAGGGGGTCATTGATGAGTTTTTTGAGTTCGCTCATGAGGTGAAAAATAGAGTGGGAAAAGGGTGCGTGTAGTGGGTGAAAATTGTAACGCTATAAAAGGGCGTGGGAGCGGGGATTTGTCAATGAATAAAGGAGCAGATTTAGGCTGTAGCTGTTTACATGGCATGACAAAAAATGCGTGGGCTTGGGCGTCCGCTAAAGCTTGCATCATTTTGGATTCACTGATATTGAGAGTCAAAATTTATGATTCCCGTAAGCTCGAGCATTGACCCTAAACAAATTTTTCTCGATTGGCGACGTCCGGTGGTGGATTTGGCGGCGGAGTATTTGCTGTCACAGGTGAAAACAGATGCAGTGAGCTGGATCGATTTATCTAATTTACTGGTGGTGGTGCCGACACGCAATGCGGGGCGACGTTTGCGCGAAGCTTTGGCTCTGGCGGTAGAAAAATCGGGCGGAGGGGCGGGCTTGTTGCCACCTCAGTTGCGGGTGCCTGAGGATTTTCTTAGTGGAGAGAATGCGAGCAACCGAGTGGCGAGTTCCACTGCTGCGCAATTGGCATGGATCGAACAACTGAAAACCATCGACCTCGATGATTATGAAGTGCTGTTTCCAGTGAAACCACCGGAGCAAAGTTTTTCCTGGGCGAGCAAGGTGGCCAGCGAGCTTGCGCATGCGCGTTCGGCTCTGGCCGAGGGAGGTTTGTTGGCAAGGGATCTGCCGAATGGGGAAAAAGGCGACGAGCTGCCCGAACGCGAACGCTGGTTGGAGATTGCCAGACTGGAAGGCTTGGTGATCGAAGCTTTGGATCAGGCGGATTTGCAGGAGCCGGAAGCGGCGAAAATTATCACTGCGCGCTCATGGCAGGTTCCGGATGATGCGGAGAAAATTATTTTGATGGCGCTGCCGGACCCGTTGCAACTGGCGATCGATGCGGTGGTGGCCGGGGTGGGCAAAAGCGCGGTAGAGCTGGAGGTTTGCATTCATGCTCCGGCATCGATGGCAGAGGCGTTTGATCAGTGGGGGAGGCCGCAGGCGGAATTTTGGCAGCGGCGTATTTTGACCGGACTCAAAGATGATCATATTTTCCTGGCAGCCGACGCAGAAGGGCAAACACAAGCAGTATTGAATTTCCTTCGTTCACGGAGAGATCAAACGCGGATGGGGCAGCATGCGGTGGCGGTTGGCAGCGCGGACAGTGATGTGGTGCCGGTGCTCAAACAGGCTTTGTTAGATGCGGGGGTGCAGGTGTTTGATCCCGACGGTGAGCCTTTTCGCAAACATTCGCTGTATCACTTTCTGGATAACTTTTGTAAATTGTTACGTGATGGGCGCTATCAGGACTTTCTCGAATTGTTAAGAAATCCTACTTGGCTGGATTCTCTGGCCAAACGTTTTGAAGCGATGCCGTCGCTGGAGGTAAGAGAAGGTCAAGATAAGAGTTATTTTGATCCGGCTGGAGTTTTACAAGCCTTTGATTCACTTTACGAAAGGGTTTTGCCGGGCAGTCTCGATGAAGCCATGCAGGCTCTTCGGCGTGACCGTGAGCGCGATGAATCCTATCACCGACCTTTGGCTGGGCAGTGGGTAGTGGGAGATGCGGTCGCAGGGCTGCTTGAAAATTTCAAAAAACAGTCCTTTGCCCAGGCTTTCGGGGCTTTGCTTGAGGAATGGCTGGGAGGTCGACAAGTGCGGGCGGATGAAGCGGAAGCGTTGTTGTTGCCGGCAGTCGCTGAACGCAGCTGTCATCTGGCTGAGGAAATGAGTCAGGTTCTGGGGGGCAAAACGAATTTTGATCCTGCGGATTTGTTTGATTTGATTTTACAAAGTCTGGCCAGCTTGCGTTATTATCCGGGTGATCGTCATGCGAGTGATTTGGAGCTGCAGGGGTGGTTGGAATTGCCTTGGGAGAGTGCAGATGATTTGGTGATCAGCGGGTTTAATGATGGGCTGGTTCCGGCTGCAGTGGTGGGGGATATGTTCCTGCCAGAGTCGGCGCGCAATCTGTTGGCACTGAAAAGCAACGAGCAGCGTTTTGCCCGCGATCTGTATTTGTTGGAATCGATGTTGGGCTGGCGTTTGCAGGGGGATCATTCGGTGCAAGTGGTGGTAGGCAAGGTGACTTCGACCGGGGATTTGCTCAAGCCTTCGCGTCTGTTGTTTCAGTGTGTGGATGAGGACTTGCCTCAGCGCGCCTTGCGCCTGTTTGCCGGAGATGCTGATGCCAGTGGTGCTGAGAAACCAGTTTCAGCTTGGAATCTGAGCTGGAAACTGCAGCCGCCTTTTGACCGTGAGTATTTGTTGCAACACTTGCCAAAAACTATATCCGCAACCAGTTTTAGTGGTTTTTTAGCTTGTCCTTTTCGTTTTATTCTCAAGCGTATGCTGCGGATGGAAGAGGTGAACTGTAAAAAAATGGAAATGGATGCGCGGGATTTTGGCAATTTGTGTCACCGGGCACTGGAGGTTTTGTCTGCCGGGTCAAGTTTGGCTGAAGAAGCAAGTTATGACCTGGTGTATCAGGCTTTGGTGGATTCCTTGCATCAGCAGGTGAAGACGTTTTATGGAGAGCAGCCTAGTGCGACTATTTTGTTGCAGGCTGAGGTGGCGAGCAATCGCTTGCAGTTAGCTGCGCGGCATCACGTTGCTGCATTAAAAGATGGTTGGGAAGTGGTGGCTACGGAGAAGGTGTTTGGTAAGGAAGATGGAGGATGGTTGCTGGCAGGCATGCCGGTGACCGGCACGATTGACCGGATTGAAAAAAACGAAGCCGGTTGTTATCGTTTGATTGATTACAAAACATCAAGCAAAGCCAGCTCCGCCTTTGAGGCTCATTTACAGCCTTTGCCTCGTGGAAAAACGGAGCAGGACTATCCCGAATGGTTGACCTACGAACTGCCTGAGAATGGTAAAATTTATCGCTGGGTTAATTTGCAACTGCCGGTGTATGCTTTGTGGGCGGAACAGCATCTGGCCGCCGAAGCGGGCAAGGGTTTGGTGGATTGTGCGTATGTGAATCTGCCCAAGGCCTTGAGCGAGGGGGGCTACGATGGCTGGCCGGGAGGGATGGATTCTGTTTTGCTGCGTTCGGCCCGGGCTTGTGCGGTGGGGGTGATCGAGCAGGTGCAAAAAGGGCATTTCTGGCCGCCGGCGGACAAGGTGAAGTACGATGACTTCAAGAGTTTGGGTTTCCCTAACTTTATCGACAGCCTGGACCTGGATGCTTTTGCTAAAGTTTTTGCGGATGCGGATTTTTTAAATGAGGGGAAAGGAGAGCATCAATGAGCGCTGAAATGACAAAAATATCGAGTGAGATCATTGAGGCGTCTGCGGGTTCGGGTAAAACTTACGCGCTCACCAATCGATTCATCAAGCTGATGGCGTTTGGGGTGCCTGCTGATCGAATCGTGGCGCTGACTTTTACGGTTAAAGCCGCGGGAGAGTTTTTTGATGCGATCTTGGAGAAATTGGCCAAAGCTGCCGGTGACGAGGCGGCAGCGGCTCAATTGGCAAAAGAGCTGGAGCGAGCAGATTTTACCAGTAGTGATTTCCTGCGTCTGTTGAAAGACCTGACCCGTGGTTTGCACCGTTTGTCACTAGGCACCCTGGACAGTTTTTTTGTCCGGGTGGTGGGGGCTTTCCCATTGGAATTTGGTTTGGGCGGAGAGTTTTCGATGATGGTGAAAAAAGCAAAGATCGAAGCCGTGCGGGCACGGGTGGCCGAGCAGGTTTTTCGTCAAGTGGTGAAGGATCAACAGGGGCTGGATGAGTTTTTGGCGGCTTTCAAGCAAGCGACCTTTGGTATTGAAGAGAATAGTTTTTTTAGCAATCTTGATAAATTTGTCGAGGATTACCAGAAGCTTTACCTGGATGTGCCGAGCGAGCAGAAGTGGGGGGATGCGGCAGCCATTTGGCAGGCAGGGGAATGGGCATTACAAGGCGACGGACGGGCTGAATTAAATATTACCGTGGCTAAATTGGCTTTGTTAGCGCCTCAATTAGGTCCGGAGGACAAACAACAAAATAGATGGCAGGCGTTTTTTGAGGGCACAAAAAAGATTGTGCCCGGCATGGCTTTACCTAAAACCGTGAGTTATTTGACCAATAATTTTTTGGATCAGTGGGACGAACTCAAGGCCGGTGAAACACGGATCACTATCGAGCGCAAGAAAATAGAATTTGATGCGATTGCTTGCCAGGCGACGGTAGATTTTGTCGAAGCGGTGATGGCGATGAATATCGTCGCCAAGCTGAAACGTACCCACGGAGTGTGGAAAGTTATTGACGCTTATGAAAAGTGTTATAATGAGAACGTGAGACGGCGCGGACAATTGCAATTCGAGGATTTGGCGCGGGTGATGGGGGGGGAGAACGGACTGTATCAAGGGGCTGAAAACGGAGTGAGCTTTGAGTTGGCCTACCGGCTGGATGCGCAGTTTGATCATTGGCTGCTGGATGAATTTCAGGATACCAGTCGGGTGCAGTGGCGGGCGATTAAGGAGCTGGTGGATGAGGTGGTGCAGGACAGCGAAGGGCGGCGTTCTTATTTTCAGGTGGGTGATACCAAGCAGTCGATTTATGGTTGGCGTGGTGGGGATCCCAAATTATTTGGTGAGGTGTTGGAGCAGTACCGCAATGGGGTGAAAGTCAGTTCGCTGGCGGTTTCCTATCGTTCCGGGCCAGCGGTGATTGATACCGTTAATCAGGTCTTCGGATCGCGGGATGTATTGAAAGAATGGCTGCCGGACGAGTCGGTGGAAGCTTTTCATTGGCAGGATCATGCTTGCTCGGACAAAACGTCTGAACTGCCGGCTTTTGCCGCACTGTGGCATCCAGATGTGGCCAAAGCCAAGGAGGAAGATGTGCTGGATTTGATGGTGGAGACGGTGAAGGAAATCGACCCTATTGGAAGAGGGCTTTCCTGTGCGATTTTGTGTCGGGGAGGCACCATGCTGAACAAGGTGATGGATCGTTTGAGGGAGGAGGGTGTCGACGATGTGGATGGAGGCGCCAAGACCTCGATTGCTGACGACAATCCTGTGACCTTGTCCTTGTTGTCTTTGATCAAGCTTGCGGGACACCCGGGGGATCGTTTTGCTGCAGGGCATTTGCAGATGACGCCGATCGGTGAGTGGATGCGGGGCGAAGGGGTGTCGATGAAGCGTTTGGCGCTGGATAGTTTGAGATTAATCCATGCGGCGGGTTATGAAGCTTTAGTTGAGTTGTGGGCGCAACGTTTTGCCGCGGCGGAAAATTTGACGGATGATTTTGCTCTTCAGCGAATGGGAGAATTTCAAGACTTGGCGAGACTTTTTGATCAAGACGGGGAGCGCTCAGTAGATCTGTTTCTTGATTTTGTGAAAGGCAAAAAAGTGAAGGCAGTTGTTTCGAGTAAAGCCATCCAAGTGATGACGATTCATGGATCCAAGGGGCTCGGTTTTGATGTGGTGATTCTGCCGGAGTTGATCGGAGGTAGTAAAAATCTCATCAGTGTGGAGAGCGGTTTGAGTCAGGGGGGGGATGAGGACAAACCCTGGGTTTTGGATTTGCCGAGTAAGGTTTTCCAACAATTGGATCCAGTTTTGAGGCGACATTTGGAGGATTTGCAGGAGGCATCGGGTTTTGAGTCTTTGTGTGTGTTATATGTGGCGATGACACGGGCCAAACAAGGTTTGTATATGTTGGCTCCGTCTTACGGTTCGTCGACGGCATTGAATTTTCTGGCGCTGCTGGAGGCAACTTTGAGGGAGGAGGGGCAAGGTGACGAACGTCGATCTACCCGTGTGGGTTCGTGCGAGGCGCTGATCTCTTACACCTGCGGTGAGCGTCAGTGGTATGAAGGGCATGCGCTGATTTCCCGGGATTCAACGGTCACACAGGATTTGGGAGAAGCTCCACCAACTGATTTGTCAATAGAGCTTGCTCTGGGATCCAAACGAGAGCGGCATCGCACCCCTTCGGAACATAAACAAAGCTCTTATGGCGCGGAAACCCTGTTTTCAGTAGGCGGGGCTGTAGCTCGTGATTTTGGCAATGAAGTGCATGCGGTGTTTGAGCAGATCGATTGGATTGGCCCGGATCAGAATGTGGAGACGGTGTTGCAGCAGATCGATGCCGGGGAAGAAGTGCTGACACATGTGAGTCAGGCTTTGCAACAGCAGAGCATTGCGGCTTTGTTTGATAAAGGGGATGCCCAGGTAGAGCTTTGGCGCGAGAAGGCTTTTGAGTTGCTGTTGGAGGGAGAATGGATTTCGGGTATATTTGACCGCGTGGTTTTGCGGCGGGATGCGGCAAGTGGGGTTTTGTTGTCTGCCGATATTATTGATTACAAAACCAGCCGTGTGGAGGGGGATGAAGAGATCGCTGCGGAAGCGGAGGTCTATCGAACACAGATGACGGCTTACCGCGAAGCCCTAGGGAAACTGACGGGTTTGCAGGAAGGGGCTATTTGTTGTTGTTTGGTTTTTACGCGACCCGGGGTGGTGGTGAAATTTGATTTTCTCGCAAAGACGCAAAGCATCGCCAAGGAGTAAAAGAATGAATGTTGAGAGAGCCAGAGAGGTGTTGTTGAAGAAGGCGCAGGTGTCGGAAGAGACACCTTTTGGGCCGGAGGTTTTGGTTTACAAGGTGGGTGGCAAGATGTTTGCCTTACTGACCATAGAGGAAGTGCCGGTGCGGATGAATCTGAAATGCGATCCGGAGCGGGCCTTGGATTTGCGTGATCGGCACCAGGGGATTATTCCCGGTTATCATATGAATAAAAAACACTGGAATACTCTGGTGTTGGATCAAACCCTGCCAAAGCCGCTGATCGAAGAGCTGATAGATCATTCGTATGACCTGGTTTTTGCTTCGCTGACGAAGAAGGTGAGGGAGAGTTTGGAATGAGGGAAGCGCGAAGTCATTTTTTATTACCGTTTGGTAATGAAATATGATTGATCTTGTCTCATCTAGTCAAGCTTACTCCGGGGGTGAAGTGCCGCTTGATCTTGCAAAGATTCTTGAGCGTGGAAATTCCTGCAATGATTGAAGAACTTCACTCCATCGCCGACCATCAGCTGATGGGGGTGGTTCGCTGGGATCGGAAAAAAGATCCGCTGGCTTTTGACAAAGGTCAATGAAATCGGTCATGACGAGCAGGGAAAGGGTGCAGGACAAAATAGTTAAGCTGCTGACCATTATGAGTTTCGCCCTTGCAGGGCTGGGAGAATTGGATTTTTTACCCAGCGCTTCGCACTGGGCTATAGCATTGAGCACCGTTGGTGCAAAAGAGATGAAAGCATACTGTCCTGTAAGGACAAAATGTGATAGCTCGGTGCGAAGCGCTGGGGCTAAATCGATTTTATTACCAGCCCTGAGCCGTAGCGTAGCGTAGAGAGCCGAAGGCAGAGGCAGGACGGGGTTCGAGCCAACAACTGCAGGAGAGGCATCGTATCACTTCTACAGCCTAATTTCCTATCGCCTTCTTATTCCTCAAAAGCCACGCCTGGATTTTCCCCATAGGTGATATTCACCGTTTTGGCTTTGTTGAGAATAGACAAACGTCCGGCTTCGACGACCAGCTCGTTGAAAAAACTGTTTTCGGGGGTGGCGTGCAGTTCCGCAGCATCGATTTCTGCGATCAAGGTTTTTCTGGCGGCTAGATTTCCGGCGTTGGCCACGCGGGCGGCGGTGTTGACGAGTTGCTCGACGGCGCGGTAGCCATAACCCACTGGGCGCAGGCCGGAACCGTCGCTGCGTTCGATCATTTGGAAGTAGTCAGGATTGACGAGGTGGTGGGCGGTATCACCGGGGTCTTTGCCGTCGGCGATGGCGCAATAACTAGCGCCGCGAAAATAATCGACATGCTCGATGAACCCGCCGATGCCGGTAGCTTCGTCTTTGGTGTAGAGTTTCATGCCCTGGTCGTTGCCTCCGATTGCCTGGTTGGGGTAGGCGATGCCGTTTTGCACATTGAGCACTGCGCCGTTTTCCCATACCACCCGGGCGTCGGTGTAAAGGTAACCGACATTGCCGTTGGGGAATTTATCTTCGATACCGTGAACCGAAACCGATACCGGCTTGAGGCCGGTGATGAACGAAACCAAATCAACATAGTGACAGCCGATGTAAACGAAAAAATCGGTCTGGTCGGTGGTGCACCAGTTCTGAAAATTGGAATCACGGTACCACCATTTTTCGTGTAAGCGGGCTTGGCCGAGTTTAAACTCACCGAAGTCACCGTTGCGGTATTTTTTGCGCGCGATCCAGTTGCGATCGTCGTAACGTTTGTGGTATTCAACTCCGACAAAAAGCCCGCGTTCGCTGGCACGCTGCTGGACGTCGAGCGCTTGTTGGTGGGTCAATACAAGAGGTTTGACGCAGACGATGTGGTGATTGCGGTCCAAGGTGTCGCAGATGACCTGGTAGTGGTTCTGATCCGGGATGGCAATGTAGACCACGGATTGCTCGGGCAGTTTATCGAGCACCTTTTTGTAAAGATCGGGATGGGACTCGTCACTGTCATCAGCACCCGGTGAGGGGATGAAGGCGTGGCCGGGGAAAGAGGCTTTTAAGTCGGCATCATCAAGCAAAGGGGCGAGAGTGGACTTGCGTCGGGCACACACAGTGATGTCACCGATCATGCCTTCGCGTTGCATCTGGTAAAGAGATGGCAGAACTTGAATCCGGCTGATCATGCCGCCGCCGATCAGGCAAACTTGTTTGGGTGTCGTCGTCATAGGCGATGATCTTAGAGTGCGTTGACAGCGAATCAAACGAATCTTTGCGGATTTGTGGGTGTGCGAAAGGGGGAGAGCTACTCAGTATATAGAGTTTAGGAGACCGCTAATATTTCTTTACTTTTATAGAAATTATAATCGACAGTTTTACTAAAATTCTTTATTAGTGAAGGGATATCGAGTCGTTGTGATTGACGGCTTTGAAAAAAGCAGTGAAATAGAGAAGATGAATAATAATATTGAAAAAAACTCAAGTGAAGAAAATCACTCGATCGCTCGTCGTCGGGTGATCAAATCCTTACCTTTCCTTGCAGCCGGTGGCCTGATGGCTTTGCTTTCGAGTTGCACTCCGACGCATAATACCGCCCGCCGCACCAGCCGTCGCACGTCAAGACGGGTTTCCCGCAGGCGCCATTAAGATAGTTGAACCTCCTTTAACTCTTTAGATAAACAATTTATCGAAGGGTTTGCCTTGGTTGATGGTGGGTTTTTCTTCGGTGCCGTTGTGCATGTAGGTCAGTGCCATGTGGTCAACTCCCATGGCGTGTAGGATCGATGCGTGGATGTCGTGCACGTGTTGTTTCTGATCAATGGCGTAGAGGCCTAGTTGGTCAGTGGTGCCGAGGGTTTGACCTCCCTTGATGCCTCCACCGGCCATCCACATGGTGAATCCCCAAGGATTGTGATCGCGGCCGTCGCCTTTTTCAGACATCGGGGTGCGACCAAATTCTCCACCCCATACGACGAGGGTTTCATCGAGCAGGCCGCGTTGTTTGAGGTCGTTGATCAAGGCAGTGACGGGTTGGTCTGATTCTGCACAGCGATCAGTGTGGTTTTTTTCAATACCTTTGTGGGCATCCCATTTGCTGCCGGTGCCACAGAAGAGTTGCACAAAACGCACGCCTTTTTCAACTAGGCGTCGAGCAAGGATGCAGTTTTTAGCAATTGGGTCGGTGTGTTTTTGTCCGACTCCGTAGAGGTCTTTGATGTGTTGGGGTTCTTCGTCAATATTGATGACTTCAGGAATTTCCGACTGCATTTTAAAGGCCAGTTCGTAAGAGTTGATGCGTGCCTCTAGATCGCTTTGGAATTCACGCGGCGCGGCGTGTTTGCGATTGAGTTGATTGATGTAGTTGATTTTCTCCAACTGACGTTGTTGGCTAATGCCCGATGGAGTGGTGAGGTCGGCCACCGGGTTATCACCAAATTTAAACGGTGTGCCTTGATAGGTGGACGGCATGAAACCAGTGCCCCAGTTACGGGTGCCGTTAAAGGGTTTGGCATCGCTGTCGGTGAGCACCACGTAGGCGGGCAGATTTTGATTGGCTGAACCTAATCCGTAAAGACTCCAGGCGCCAAGAGATGGCCGACCCGCGAGGATGGATCCGGTATTCATTTGGCAAACCGAGCCGACGTGGTTGAGTCCGTCTGCCCAGCAGGAGCGTACCACTGCGATGTCATCTACGATGGTCGAGGTGTGAGGTAGCCAATCGGATACCCAGGTGCCTGCTTGTCCGTGCTGTTTCCAAGAACGTTTGCTGCCGAGAATAGGGGAGTCCTGCTCGCCCATGGCGGTGAGGGGACGACGAAAGCTGGGAGGCAGGGGTTTGCCTGCGAGTTTGTTGAGGTCGGGCTTGGGGTCAAACAGGTCGATGTGGGAAGGGCCGCCTTCCATGAAGAGAAAAATCACCGACTTGGCTTTGCCGAAGTAGTTAGGAAGAGGAGTGCTGGACGGCGACGAAGCGAGGGCTTTGTCTGCGCCGAGCAGGTGACTCAAAGCAAGTGCGCCGAATCCTGCTCCCGATTTGGTGAGGAATTCCCGACGAGTAGCAGCGGGGCGGTAATGTGGATTGAATGGGTTCATAATGCAGCAGTGGGTTTTAGATTTTTATGAGTGGGCAAGCGGAGTGGTCGCCCCACAATTTGGGTTGATCGATTAATCTATGTAGAGGAATTCGTTGGAGTTGAGTAGAGAGTGACAGAGGTCCACCACAGATTGATAAAAAGGATCGGCGGGCGTGCTGGTCGGCTTAGGTCCAGAAGGTAATAAGCGAACCAGGTTGGATGGCAAACTTGCTTTGACAAAAGAGAGGTCGCTGAGTGGGTTTTTTGCTTTGGCTCCCTTGATCAGTAATTGCTCGGTTTTGAGCGCATGGTCAGTGAGGGTGAAGCGAGCGATCGAGCCGTCAAACATCGAACTAAGTGTCTGGTCGCGGCCGCCGAGCACTAAAGCTCGTTTGGGATTGCTGATGCCAGCCACCAGTTTGTGAGGTTTGACCACTATCTGCAGGGGGCTGTCTTTTTTACTAAGATCTTGAGCGTAAAAAGTGACGTCGCCGCCGTTTTTGCCGGTGCGGATCACTGCGGCCACATAATAAGGGGTCTGGGTGGGGATGCGCAGATCGGAGGCGATCACTTGGTAAAGCGGATTGCCTGCAATGTTTTCGGCGGTGAATTGCATGATCAGGTTGTTGGGCTGGTAAGCGGATTTTTTCGATGTGATGCCAAAAGACCATCCGTAGGATTCAGCGGTGCCGCTGCTATTGCCGTTCCAGCGTGAAGCAATGGTGCGCACGGCGGCATTGTCGTAGAGCGCGTCGAGGTGCAGGTAGGCTTCAATGGTGAAGGTATCGTTTTCCTGGTGTTTGAGTTTTGTCAGTTCGATTTTTTGATAGAGGGAATCCGGCTGGATGTTGACCGCTTGGGTGCTCAGCCCTGCCACCTTTGCTTTAAACGGTTTGAAGGGAGTGGTTTTGATTTTTGGCACCATTTTACTTGTTGTTGTTTTAACTGGCGGCGAGGTTTTGACCAGCAGGGCTTGTTGTTTCAAAAAATCGGCAGCCTGGCTGGATTCCTCCGAAGTGGGTTGACGTTTTAATATGGTCTCGAAAGCCTGGTCAATCAGCGGAGCTACGTTTTTATTTTTGGATTTTGTCAGCTGGTTGGCTATGGTTTGAGCCCGTTGCATCGGAAAGCGGTTGTTGAGCATCATCAACGCCTGGGGAGCGGTGGTGGTGATGTCGCGGGAAGAGCAGGAACTGAAGCCGTCGGGACCATCGAAGGTATTGAGAAATAGAGTGCGCGGGTTGCGCATCAGTTTTTGGTAAACGGCACGGCGCAATTTGCTTTCCGGCACGCCTTCCCCTCCCATTTCAGGGTCGAGTTCCTGACTGCTGGCGAGCATGGCATCGTGAATGGATTCGCCTTCTAAACGACGGATGTTTTGACGCCACCAAAGTAGATTGCCTGGATCGTTTTGTGCTGCTGCCATTGAGGGTTCTACTAGAGAAGCTTGGCGCCAGGTGGCCGAGGTCAGGATCAGTTTGTGCATCTTTTTCAAACTCCAACCATTCTCGGTGAAATTGCGTGCCATCCAGTCGAGCAGTAGAGGGTGGGTGGGCGGTAAGCCTTGTTTGCCAAACTCATTGGTAGAACTGACGATGCCTTGTCCGAAGTGATAATACCACAGACGGTTGACGATCACGCGAGTGGACAGTTGGTTGTCGGGGCGGGTGAGCCATTTGGCTAATGCGCTGCGCCGTCCGGACGAAGGGTGGTCCAAGTTTTGAGGCGGGCTGAGCTTGGCGTCATCGGGGTCGAGCAGGGTGAGAAAGCCAGGCAGCATCGGTTCTTTGTTGTCACTGTCGGCAATGAGAACGGTAGGGGACTCTTGAGCGGTGTCCCGGATGGCATCCACGGCGATCAGTTCGGCCGGTTTGATATTGTCGAATTGAGCCAGCTTTTTGGCTAACTCGGCATAACGTTTTTTCTCGGCACCTTTGAGTTTGGTAGCTGTGGACTTGTGTTTCACATCCACTTGACGTTGGATGAAAAGTTTTTGTTGCAGCTCCCAAGGACTGCAATGTTTGTCCGCTTTGTGATAGATTTTTTGGAGGTCGGGGTGAAACATTTTTACTGCCGCTTTAGTTTCACCGGCTTTGCGGGAAGCGAGCAATTTGTCGATGTCTTTACGGATTCCTGCGGTGGCTTTCAGCCATGGTTTCATTGCTTCTGCGTAAGCCTTTTTTTGTTGTGGGGTGGTAGCTACGATGCTGTCATCGGGGTAGATGCCGGCAAAAAAGGATTTCATCCGGTAGTAGTCATCATGGAGAATAGGATCAAATTTGTGATCGTGGCATTTGGCGCAGCCGACACTGAGCCCCATGAAAACCGCGCCGGTGATGTCGGTGACTTCGTCGGTGATGCCATTCCATTGTTTGACCACATCACGTTGATTGGATTCGTATGGCCACAGCCGCAGGTAACCGGTGGCGGTGATAGCTGCGGGGTCGTTGGGTGCTAGTTCGTCTCCGGCGATTTGATAGCGGGTGAATTGGTCGTAGGGCATGTCGGCGTTGAAAGCATCGATCACCCAGTCGCGGTAACGCCACATGTGCGGGCGGTATTCGTCGGCTTTGTAGCCGTTGGATTCGCCATAACGCACGAGATCCAGCCAGTGCCGTCCCCAGCGTTCGCCATAATGGGGGGATTGTAACAGACGATCGACCAGTTTTTCCATCGCGGTGTCGGCGTTGGCGGCGTAGGCTTTTTCGAAATCCAGGATTTCCTGATGGCTGGGAGGCATGCCGATCAGATCAAAGGACGCACGACGGATCAAGGTGCGGGCATCGGCTTCCTTGGCAGGTTGGATGTTTTGTGTTTCCAGTTTGGCCAGGATGAAGTGATCGATTTCGTTTTTTGGCCATTTGCTGTTGTTGGTTTTTGGAGTGGCCGGGTCGGCTAGTTTTTGGAAAAACCAGTAAGCACGTTCTTTGTCATCGATGCGTTTCAAGCGGGCAGCTTTGTCGGCGTGAGCAGTGCCTAATCCGATAAAGAGGACGGCAAGCAGGCTGAGGTAGATTTTGATAACAGACATCGTTTGTTTTTAATCGGGTGGTTTTGAATGATAAAAAGCTTATTCAGACAGGGGTTATACCTGTCTCTGATAGAAGAAGGCAGTTTAATTCTTTTTTTGGACAGTTTTTTTGAAAAAATATCGTAAATTAAAAAAAAGTGTCCAAAAAAATAGAAATATAGCCTCATTCTTTATATACAGAAGATGTCCGAGTCAGAACAAAAAAATGTCCACAATGAGCAGGAGGGTCGTGAAAGCGGCGAGGACTTCCTGCGTTTGCTCAATCAACACGAGAAAAAGATCACGTTGTATGTGATGAATCTGGTTCGGGATCGTGGGGATGCGGAAGATATCCTGCAAGAAAGTAAACTGGTGATGTGGCGGCATTTTCACAAATTTGAGTTGGGCAGTAATTTTCTCGCCTGGGGTAGAAAAATTGCTTTTCATCAAATACTGACCTACCGGCGCAAACATAAAAAGCGGGCGGAACTGAGCGAGGCTTTTCTGGAAAGTGTGGCACTGGAGATCTCGAAGAATGAAGGCAGCTATGATCGTCGCAGCGATGCACTGAAAAGCTGTGTAACCAAACTTTCCCGTCCCCATCGCCAGATTTTATTGATGCGTTATACGCGCGATATGGAAGTGGAAGAGATTGGCCGGGAAGTGGGACGTTCCGAGGGGGCGGTTTACCGTTTGCTCAGCCGGATTCGAATGATGCTGCAGGATTGTGTGATTAAAGAAATGGGAAAGGTGGGACTGTAATGGAAAAAAAGGAACTTCAAGATGAGTTTGATCGTTATGTCGAGGGGCGCTTGAGCCAGCAGCAGATCGATGATTTGGAATCACGCCTGGATCAGGATGCGGCAGCAAAAGCCCTTTTTGTCGAGTATTTGCAGCTGCATGCTTTGTTACAAGTAGATGGCGAAAGCTTGCTGGCTGAAAACAAGTCACGGGTGATTGAGTTTCCGGCATCCGCGAGGTGGTTGCTGACAATGCGTTATGCGGCGGCAGTGACTTTTTTATTAGGCTGTGTGTGGCTGTTGCGCGGCAGTTTTTCCGGGGCAGGATCGAATCAGGCGGAGCTTCCTATTGTGGTAAAAAGGGGGACGAGTGAAAAATCCCCTGAAGCTAAAGCAAGTGAACCTCTCAAAGTGGTCACTGTGGCGACATTGGCAGATACTCGTGAATGCAAGTGGGCTGGCAGTTCCTTGCCAACAGCTGACGGTGCTCGATTGGGTGTGGGAAAATTGCATTTATTAGAGGGGCTGGCTACGGTCGTTTTTGATGGTGGAGCCCAGGTGACGATGGAGGCTCCTGCAGTGATCGAAGTGGTATCGGCGGGGAAGTGCCGTTTGATCAGTGGAGGTTTGGTCGGTTTTGTCAAAAAGGGCGCGGAGGGCTTCCAGGTTGAAACTGCTGACGCACTGGTGACCGACTACGGCACGCGTTTCGGCGTCACCGTTGGGGAGTCCGGTCGCTCTGAAGTGGTGGTATTGGAGGGGGAGGTCGGAGTGACGCACAGTAAGGTGGAAGGGGAAAAACGTTTGAAGATGGGGGAGGCCGCTCGTTTTGATGCTGCGTCTTTTTTACCGGGCAAAAAAAATAGCGCCGCCGAAGCTAATAGGAACTCCGGCAAGGCAGGTTTGTCGGTAAAAAAACAGAGCGACGGATGGAAAGCCATTGCGACAACTGAAGGTAAAGGTAAGGATGTTTATATTAGACAAGGAGATACTGGGGGGCCTTTTGGTCGCCGTCCCTTGGTGATGGCTAAACGCAGCCCTGATCGCGAAACCAATCAGCGTAAAATATATCTGGGTTTTGATTTAAGGAGGCTCAACAGTGTAGGGATCCTTGAGGCGGAGTTGGTGCTGGAAATACGCTCCAGCGGTCTGGGTTACGCATCGGTGGTGCCGGA
Organism: Verrucomicrobiota bacterium; assembly: GCA_024277195.1. Classification (GTDB taxonomy): domain Bacteria; phylum Verrucomicrobiota; class Verrucomicrobiia; order Verrucomicrobiales; family DEV007; genus JAADHD01. The sequence goes on from JAJRVS010000230.1 coordinate 33,437, forward strand.
TGCCAAATTTACGGTGTATGGTTTGACCGATGAAGATCTGGACGACTGGGATGAGCATCATCTGACTTGGAATGGTGCGCCTGCCAATGTGATCACTGACGGTTCCCGTTTGGATGAAAACAAAGTCATTGAAGTGGGACGTTTTGAGATCAAACAAGGAGTCGCCTCTGGTTTTCGTTCGGTAACAGGGGAAGCTTTGGCAGATTTTTTGAACAGCGACAGCAATGGTTTGGCCACTTTGATCGTCGTGAGAGAAACTGAACAAACCGCTGGCAATGGTCTGGTTCATGCCTTCGCCAGTCGTGAGCATCCTACGGCGATGGCTCCAACTCTGAGAGTCAAGCTGGCGAAGTGAGTTTGTGTTTTCGAAACTTATCGAAGACGCTGGAGTCATTGAAAAAGAGTAGCGGTTAGAGTCTGCATCCAATGTGCAATGGCTATGACGATCAGGGCAGCCAATATGGTGGCTAGGCCGCCGCAGCCGAAAAAGGCTTTGGCCCAAACACTGCGTTCTACTTTTTTGTAGGTTTCCGCTCCTTTTTTACTGAGCAGCCCGGTGCGCACGTAAAAGGCGTTTTCTTTTTCGATCAATTTTTCCCAGATTCCTGGCACGAAGGTCATCAGCAGGTAAAGGGCGATTTTTAATACGCCTAAAGCTACCAGGATGTAACAGAGCGTGAGCAACAGGCTATGCAGCAGGTCGGGGTTTAAACTGGAGAGATCTGGCATAGATGCGGCAGTGTGGTTGGATGTGGTGTTCTGCTGATAACAAATATGGAAATTTGTTTTACTCTGTTGGTCGTTTCAGGGCAGGTGTGGTAGTGGGAAAACAAGGATAAGGGTGGAAAGATTCACAAGATAGCTGAATATTGGTGGTTGATGGAAAAAAAACAACAGAGGTGGCGTGGCGGGATGTTTTGGGCCTTGCGCTTGATTTTGGCAGGAGTGTTTTTCTATGCCGGTTGGATCAAATTACAGGATCCTATTTTGTTTGCGATCAAAATCCGCGGTTATGATTTGTTGGCGGACCCTTGGGTGGCGGTGACAGCTTTGTTGCTGCCTTGGCTGGAAATCGTGTGTGCTATCAGCCTGTTGGTCGGGCGTTTGCAGCGGGGGGCTTTGCTGGGGCTGTTTTTTATGCTGCTGGTGTTTTTATTTGGTCTGTTGTCAGCTTGGTCGCGAGGATTGGATATTGACTGCGGGTGCTTTGGCGAAGCGCTGAATCGAGGCTCTTTGTTTGTATCCGTATTGATGGACCTTGCGCTGACGGCGATGGTGATCGTATTGTGGCGGCGAGGCACGGTGTTGCGAGTTTGCTAGTTTTGGGTAGCAGGTCGCTACCCAAAACTAGCGATAGGCCATGATGCCTTGAACAATTTCCTCGGCGATAATTTCGCGCAACCAGGAAGCGTTGCAGCGCTTGTTTTCCCAACGATTGGAGAGAAAGCCACATTCAATCAATACTGCGGGACCTTTGGTGAGACGCAGCACTTTCAGACGTGCAGGTTTAATACCTCGGTTTTTGGTTTTGATACGAGTACCCAGTTCGTGTTGGATTTTTCCCGCGAGTTTTTTGCCTTTGCTTGAGCCGGGATAATAAAAAGTCTCGATCCCTCTATAGGAGGTGTTTTTGTGGCCGTTGAAATGGATGCTGACAAATACAAAATGACTGTTGCGGTTGGCGATCGCTGCGCGTTTGTCGAGTGCCACATAGGTGTCGGTGCTGCGAGTCATCACAGTGCGCACCCCTTTGCTTTTTAATAGGCGTTGCACCCGTTTGGCGAGATCCAGAGTGAGATTTTTTTCGTAGATACCATACCAATTGCTACCTTTGTCATTGCCTCCATGACCGGGGTCGATGATCACCGTGGAAAAGTTTTTGGCGATTGCTGGGTGAGGCAGGCTGAAAAGAAGAATTAATATTACCAGAAACAGGCTGAGCCGCATGAAAGCTGGTCGCTGGGTTGCTTGAATTATGACAGTCATTCGGAGTGGTATTGCAAAAGATGCAGCTCAATTGCGTTTTATGAAGTTATGGAATTTACAATAGAGTTGGCAACTATAAAACAATAAATAAGATTTTTGAGCTATTTTTGAAGGGCTTTAGAACAGGGACTTTGGAGGCGGGGAAGGACTCTGAGGGGCGGATTTAGCTTTTTGACCCAGCGTTTTAAAAAAAGAATCATTTTCGTTATTGCCACGTGTGGGAATTTGTATAAAATGATCCGCTTTCACGAGTAAAATTTAGAGACGTCGCACGTTCGCTGATCGGAAACCCATCCGGTAAGCGGACGTTGCTTAGTTTCGGGAAGGTGTTTTATCTGTGGAAAGGCGAAAATTTAAAACCTCAATAACTCAAAAATAATCATGACATCAACCCTCATTCTCCTTATCCCCATCTTTGGCATACTTGCTTTAGTCTATACCTTCTGGAAGTCCACCTGGGTGGCGAAGCAGGATCCTGGCACTGAAAAGATGGTGGGGATCTCCAAGCATATTGCCACCGGGGCGATGGCTTTTTTAAGAGCCGAATACAAGGTTTTGGCTATTTTTGTGGTGTGTGTGGCGGTATTGCTCGCTTTTATGAACCAAGGGGCTGAACGGCTGGTGGCTTTGTCCTTCATTGTCGGGGCATTTTGCTCGGCATTGGCCGGATACATCGGCATGAAAGTGGCGACCAAGGCCAATGTGAGAACCACCAATGCGGCGAGAACCAGTCTCGGCAAAGCTTTGGAAGTGGCTTTTGGCGGTGGCTCGGTGATGGGCATGGGCGTGGTTGGATTGGGTTTGCTCGGTTTGGGTGGTTTGTTTTTGATCTACAGCAAAACGATTGGTATTGATGATCCTGAAAAGTTGAGTTCGGTGATGACGATTATCACCGGTTTTTCCTTTGGAGCTTCATCGATTGCGCTGTTTGCACGTGTGGGCGGTGGTATTTATACTAAAGCGGCTGATGTGGGCGCAGATTTGGTGGGTAAGGTGGAAGCGGGCATTCCTGAAGATCATCCGCTCAATCCGGCAACGATTGCAGATAACGTGGGTGACAATGTCGGCGACGTGGCTGGCATGGGCGCGGATTTGTTTGAGTCCTATGTGGGATCGATCATCGCGACGATGGTGCTGGGTGGGGTGTTTGTGATGTTGCCAGAGTTTGCCAATTCGATGGACGGGCTTGGTGCGGTGATGCTGCCCTTGCTGTTAGCCGGGGCGGGTATCGTGTCATCCATCATTGGTACCTTTTTTGTTAAAGTGAAAGACGGAGGCAGTCCGCACAAAGCGCTCAATCGAGGGGAGATCATCGCTGCGGTGATTTTATTGATCGCTGCTTTTGTGATCGTCAAACAGGTGCTGCCGGCGCAGTGGACCATTGATGAGAAAGAATACACTTCGATGGGAGTTTTTGTGGCGATCTTATTTGGTCTGGGTTCGGGTTTGTTGATTGGAATGATCACGGAGTATTACACCGGAACGGGAAAAAAACCGGTTTTGGATATCGTCAAACAATCGATGACGGGTTCGGCGACTAATATCATTGCAGGTCTTGGAGTGGGCATGATGTCAACGGCGTTGCCAATTATTATTTTGGCGATTGCAATTTTGGCAGCGCATCATTTTGCAGGTCTTTATGGTATCGCGATTGCTGCGGTGGGCATGCTTTCTAATCTGGGGATTCAATTGGCGGTGGATGCTTATGGACCGATTTCAGACAATGCGGGCGGTATCGCTGAGATGAGCGAATTGCCGAAGGAAGTTCGTCAGCGCACAGACAAGCTCGACGCAGTTGGCAATACCACGGCGGCGATTGGCAAAGGTTTTGCGATCGGCTCGGCGGCACTGACGGCTTTGGCTTTGTTTGCAGCGTTCAAGACTTCTTGGGAAGTGGCGAATGATGCTAAGCTTTCTATTGAGATCACCGATCCGAAGGTGGTAGCGATGTTGTTTGTTGGTGGCATGTTGCCTTTCCTATTTTCGGCTTTGTCGATGGTGGCTGTGGGGCGTGCGGCGATGGCAATGATTGACGAAGTTCGTCGTCAGTTTCGTGAGATTCCCGAATTGCGTGCGGCTTTGGACGTGATGAAAAAGAATGAAGACAAGGAAAAAGAAGATTGGTCACAGGGGGATCGCGATATTTTCGATGCTGCAGATGGCAAAGCTGAGTATGGTAAATGTGTGGAAATTTCGACCAAATCTGCGATTCAACAGATGATCAAACCTGGTCTGTTGGCAGTGGTAGCTCCGGTGGCGGTGGGTTTCATTGGTGGAGCAGAGATGTTGGGAGGCATGCTTGTCGGAGTGACGGTGACTGGGGTGCTGATGGCGCTGTTTCAGTCTAATGCTGGTGGAGCTTGGGATAATGCCAAGAAGATGATCGAGGAGGGCGTCGAGATCGACGGAGTTAAGTTGAGCAAAGGCACTGAAGCGCACAAGGCATCGGTGGTGGGTGATACGGTGGGGGATCCCTTTAAGGATACCTCTGGCCCGTCGTTGAACATCTTACTCAAGCTGATGTCGGTGGTTGCCTTGGTGATCGCGACGATGATTTGAAGAAGGCTATAGGCTATAGCTTTTTAGGCTGTAGGAATTTAGGCTGTAGGTTAATTTGCCTGCAGCCTTTCATATTATCTGTGGACTTGCGTTGCAGCTACCTACAGCCTATAGCCTAATCCACCTACCGCCTATCCCATGAATCACCTTGCTTACGTTTTTGAGCGTTTTCCTTCTTTTACTCAGACTTTCTGTGTGCGGGAAGTTTTGGAGTTGGAGCGACAGGGCATGAAGCCGTTGATTTTTTCGATTCGTGATACGCGACTTGAGGAGGAAGAGCAGAAACATTTCCCTGCTGACCTTTACGAGCGGGTGCATTTTTTGCCTCAAGGCGATGAGCTGGTCGAGGCGGTAAAAAAGTTGAAGGCTGAGGGGAAATTGCCACAGTCGGTGGTGCTGACCTTGCGTCATTGGAGCGACAACGGAGATCGGGCGGATAAGAGGCGGGTGCATGAGGCGGCTTATATTGGGGTGATGTTACAGGAGGCGGGGGTGCAGCATGCGCATTCCCATTTTGCTGGGATTGGAGCGAGGACTTGTTGGTGGTTGAAGTTTTTCTACGACATCACTTATAGCTTTACCGGTCACGCCAATGATCTTTTTTGCAAAACAGATTTTGAAATCACGCTGGCGAAGCTAATGCGTGATGCTGCCTTGGTGGTGACAGTGAGTGATTACACCGTGCGGGATTTGCAGGGGCGTTTTCCTGAATCGTCGAGCAAGGTCAAGCGGGTGTATAATGGGTTGAATCTCGAACCTTTTCGGGAAGCGGGTCAGCGGCGGGATGATGATGCGGTGTGGAGTGGTGAGCGGCTTATCTTCACCGTTGGGCGTTTGATTGAGAAAAAAGGTTTTGATGATTTGATCAAAGCCTGCGCGTTGATGAAAAAGGATGGGGTTAAGGATTTTTCATGTGTGATTGTGGGAGATGGTCCACTGGAGGCTGAGTTGCGGGAATTGATCCGGACTTGTGAGGTCGAGGATTGCGTGGAGCTGGCGGGTCCGAAATCACAAGCTGAGATCATCGCTTACCTTGAACGGGCAGCTATTTTTGCCCTGCCTTGTGTGACCGAAAAAGATGGCGGCAAAGATAACCTGCCGACAGTGATCATGGAAGCGATGGGCGCGCGGGTGCCGTGTGTTTCTACCATTCTGGCAGGGGTGCCCGAGATGGTGATCGATGGGCAGACCGGAAGGCTGGTGGAGGAACGTCAGGTGGAGGATTTTGCCAAGGCGATGCAGGATGTGTTAGCAGATAAAGCTCGGGCGATTAAAATGGGGATGGCAGGTGAACAGCGAGCGATTGAGATTTTTGCCAAAGAAGTGACGGCGAAACAGATGCGCCGTCTGCAGGTGTCGCGCGGTTTGGTGCGTTTTGATGCGACTTTGATCGCGAATGATTCGGGCTTGTGGATTTGTTATGCCCGTCAGTGGGTGAAGCGATTTTTCCGTCTGTTTCGTTGGCAGAAGAAGGATCGGATTGGTTGAATTGATATAATAATTTTTCAGGAATCTTCTGAATATTTCCGTATGAGAATATGATTGATTGCTATTGTCGGTTAGGCGTTGAGTTTAACTGTTATTAAACTAGGTTTATCTATTCCTGTCTTTCCTGCCTCTGCGCGAAAGGCATTTTTATTCATATCTAAGTCATTCTTCCAATGAACGCTGCTCCCTCATTCATGCCTTTACGCTGGCGTTTGCTGGCGAGTGTTCTTATTGTTGCTATGGCAGTTCAGCCGGGGGTTTATGGTAATCCGACGGCGCCGGTGATTCGCTCGGGGGCGGCGGAGTTTAACTTTGATAATCCGGCTCACTTGCTGATTCAACAGGGCAGCGACAAGCTGATCGTGGATTGGGGGGAGTTCAGTATCAGTGCGGGGGAGCTGACGCAGTTCATTCAGCCGGGAAGTGGCAGTGCGGCTTTGAACCGGGTGATGGGGGCGTTGCCGAGTTCGATTCAGGGTCAGTTGCAGGCTAATGGGCGGGTGTTGTTGATCAATCCCAACGGGGTGTTGATTGGTCCCGGTGGGCGGGTGGATACGGCGGGGTTCATCGCTTCAACTTTGGATGTCAGTGATGCGGATTTTTTGGCGGGAGGTGATTTGCGGTTTCAGGGGAACTCGCTGGCTAAGGTGGTTAACTTGGGAACGATCAATGCCATTGGCGGCGGTGATATTTTCCTCATCGCGCGTGAAGTGGTGAATGCGGGAACTTTGAATGCGCCTGAGGGGACGGTTGGTTTGGCTGCCGGGCAGCAGATTGTGATTGCGGCGCAGGGGGAAGAGCGGGTGGCGATTTTACCCGAGGGACAGGAGGGTTCGGTTACTAATAGTGGGACGATCGCGGCGGCGACGGCGGAACTCAAGGCGTCTGGTGGTAATGAATATGCGTTAGCAGTGAACAATACCGGACTGGTGCGGGCCAAGGGTTTCGAGAACCGCGGCGGCAGGATTTATCTCTCCGTCGGAGGCGGCAAAGGGCGCATCGTCAATACCGGGACTTTGAAAACGCGGATGGCAGACAACAGTGGTGGTCTGGTGCAGATCACTCATGCGGGGGAAGAGGCTGGGGCCGGGGTGGATATTGGCGGAAGCATTGACGTGAAGGGTGATGTTGGTAGTGGCGGCATGGTATTGGTCACTGCGCCCGGCATCCATGTGCTGGAGGGTGCGAGTATTGATGCGTCGGGTAAAGTGAATGGCGGCCAGATCGCGCTGTACAGTGCGGGGAACGAGGGCACCATGATCGATGGTTCGTTGGTGGCTGACGGCAGCAGCGGGGACGGAGGATTTATCCATGTGACCGGATCTTTTATCGGCTTGGGAGCGAATGGCTTGATCAGCGCCAAGGGTGGCAATGGCGGTGGTTTTGTTTTACTGGGAGCTGATCCCGAGGATGGTTCGGGTCAGGTGCAGAGCTCGCAGATCGTGCTCGCGCCCGGTTCGCGGATTTCGGCAAATGGGGTGAGTGGTGACGGTGGTATGGTATTGATCAACGGCGCGCGGGATGGTGATGTGATGCTGGGAGGGGAAATCAGCGCGAGTAGTCAATCGGGAGTGGGTGGACAGGTGATGGCTTTTGGCGGTGATGTCACTTTGGGCGGCACGGCGTTGATTGATGCCGGTGGTTATCGTGGCGGTGGGCAGGTCTATATTGGTGGTGGAGATCGGGGACGCGACGCGATTAAGCCCAATACGCAGAATACCAGTGTGGCAGAGGGTGCGCTGATTTTGGCTAATGCGACGGGCGCGGGAGCCGGCGGCAGAGTGGTTTTGTGGGCGGATCGATTGATGGATTTCCAGGGATCGATTGAGAATAGAGGAGCAGGTGGAGGAGCGGGTGGATTTGCCGAAGTGTCGGGTATGGAGTATTTGGGCTTCAATGGCACGGTGGATACTGGGGGGGGGAATCTGTTGCTCGACCCGTATAGTTACATCATCGGAGCGGCGGAGGCGGGGAATATCGTGACGGCCTTGGGACTGAATAACGTGATCATTGATACGACGATGGACGTGGCGAGCTACGGGTCGTCCGGGGTGAATACGGATCCTGGCGACATCACGGTGAACTCAGCCATTCTCTACGATTCGACTTTTGATCTGACTTTTATGGCGATGGGCGATGCCAACTTCAACTCCAGCGTGCAGAACCGCAATGCGACGGGTGGGGATATCAATATCGTGGCGGGGTGGGACGGGACGACGCCTTACAACACGGCAGCTTTTGTGGTGGAGGATGTGACGGCGACGACGCTGTTTGGAGGTAGTATGGGGAGTGTAGTAATTGGCGATGGAACGCAGAGTGCAGGAGTGGCGGTGGGCAGTCGATCAGGAAATACCAATGTGTTTGGCTATGATGTCAGTCTGCAAGGGGGCACGGGGGCCGGAGCGGACGGGCGTTTTGCGCAGTTGGGTTTCCAGGTGAGTGATCAGGGAGTGGCTTACATAGTAGAGGGTGGTATCACCGTGCATGCGCTTAATGATGTGAGCGCAACGGGTGGCGACACCAGTCAATTCAACTACGCACAGATTGGCCATGTGGGGGCGGATCAAAACCTGAGCGGAACAATCGAAGCGAGTGCTAGCTCCGTGATAGAATTGTCCGTTGGGAACGACGTGGTTTTTGCGGGGGGGGCTGGCAGTCTTTCTTACGCGCAACTGGGTCAGGGAGGAGTGTCTGCTAGTGGTGACCACAGTGGAACCACAACCTTGACCCAAGCTAATAACGTGAGCTTTTCTGGAGGTGCAGGACTTAGATCTTACGCGCAGTTGGGTCAAGGGGGGCTCGGTGCTCGTGGTAACCAGAGTGGTATCACGACTCTGGTTCAGGTCAATGATGTGAGCTTTTCGGGTGGTTTGGGATTACGATCCTACGCACAACTGGGGCAAGGAGGGCGTGTTGCCATTGGCAACCACAGCGGAACCATAACTCTGGTGCAGGTCAATGATGTGACTTTTTCGGGAGGGAGAGGCGCCGGCACTTACGCGCAGCTGGGTCAGGGGGGCATTTTTGCCAATGGTAATCAAAGTGGCACGACGGTGATCACGCAGGCCAATGACGTGACCTTTTTGGCAGGGAGAGGGCCTGACTCTTACGCCCAGTTGGGTCAGGGAGGAAGCGGTGCCATTGGTAATCACAGTGGAAACACAACGATCACCCAGGCCAATGACGTGGTGTTCACCGGGCAAAATGCCTACGTGCAATTGGGTCAGGGCGGGGTGAATGCCAATGGTAATCACAGTGGGACTACAACACTGACACAAGTCAATGACGTGATATTTACGGCGGGGAGAGGGCTGAATGCATACGCGCAGTTGGGTCAAGGGGGGGCGGGTGCTTTTGGCGACCATAGTGGGACTACGACGATCAGCCAGGCGAATGATATTAGCTTCCAGGTTGCGAATGGGCCTCTCAGGGGTTACGCGCAGTTGGGACAGGGTGGGATTTTTGCCGAGGGCAACCATAGCGGAAACATCAACGTGACCCATAGCGGAAACTTATTGCTTTCAAGCCTCAACACTACAAATCAATATGCCCTGATCGGCAACGGGGATGAACTGGGTGACGTGGACGCAGTTAATGCGGTGAGCGGTGACGTGAGGGTGCGCACGGGTGGGAGTGCGACGCTAGTTAACAACGCTTTCATTGGTAATCTTATCGATCCGGATGGAAGTTATACCAGTGGTAATACCTTCATCGGGGTAGGGAGCATCGGTGGTTCCGAACTGCTCACAGCAGATGCCAACAGTGGTTTTTTCAGTGCGCCTACGGGACAACTTCGTTTTTACATCCCTGGTGTTTTGAATAACCAGATTGCCGCCGGGGCTTCTTTAAACGGAACCCTCGCCTCAGGGCCGGGGATTACCCCCAACGCACAAGGACTGTATACCTTTGGATTGGGGCCCTATAGTTTAGTGGATCCTGGCAATTTTGCTTTTTATACACTAGGTATCGCTCCTGTAACACCAATCGCTAGGATCACAGGAGGCAACAACTTGCCAGACGCGGTAGTTTTACCTGCTATTGGGAAGGACTTGTCTGCGGCTTCCTTTCCGCAGGACATTCGTTTGATCCGACCGGTGGTGTTTGAAAGAGATTCGTGGTGGCAATGGCCAGAGTATCGTATTGGTGGGTTTGTAGATTTTCTGCCCAATGCTTCGATGTATACCCTGGGAAGCTTTGAGCTGGAGGAGGAGGAGGAGGGGGAATAATTGTTAATGGTTAGTTATCGGTTCTTAATTAATCATTATGAACTCCTGCCGGATACTGGATTTCGGGTTGAATGCATCAATTTTCTATAAGCTAATATAGAGGAATGCCGTTTAACATTAAGCATTGAAATCTGCTGCTATTAAACTAAGTTTGCCAAGTCCTACCTTTCTTGCCTCGGCGCGAAAGGTCTTTTTATTTTATATCAAAACTGTTCTCCCTATGCGCTTATCTCCATCGATCTCATTACATTGGCGTTTGTTGGCAAGCATACTCATTGTGGCCATGGCAGTTCAGCCGATGGCTTTTGCCAATCCGGCGGCTCCGGTGATTCGCTCGGGGGCGGCGGAGTTTAACCTTGATAATCCGGGTCAGCTGCTGATTCAGCAGGGTAGCGACAAGTTGATCGTAGATTGGGGGGAATTCAGTATCAGCGCGGGGGAGCTGACTCAGTTTATTCAGCCGGGTAGCGGCAGTGCGGCTTTGAACCGGGTGACGGGGGCCTTGCCAAGTTCGATCATGGGGCAGTTGCGGGCCAATGGGCGCTTGTTGTTGATCAATCCCAACGGGGTGTTGATCGGTGCAGGCGGACGGATTGATACGGCGGGTTTTATTGCTTCGACGCTGGATGTCAGTGATGCGGATTTTTTGGCTGGCGGTGATTTGCGATTTCAGGGGGACTCGCTGGCGAAGGTGGTTAACTTGGGAACGATCAATGCGATCGATGGCGGTGATATATTTCTCATCGCTCGTGAGGTGGTCAATGCGGGCACTTTGAATGCGCACGAGGGAACCGTTGGACTGGCGGCGGGTCAGCAGATTGTGATTTCTGCGCAGGGTGAAGAGCGGGTGGCAATTTTGCCCGAGGGGCAGGAGGGCTCGGTGACTAATAGCGGCACGATCGCGGCGATGACGGCAGAGCTGAAGGCGGCTGGTGGCAATGAGTATGCGCTGGCAGTGAACAATACCGGATTGGTGCGGGCGAAGGGTTTTGAGAATCGTGGTGGGCGGATTTATCTTTCTGCTGGGGGTGGTAAAGGGCGCATTGTTAATACGGGGACTTTGAAAGCTCGGATGGCAGACAACAGCGGGGGCTTGGTGCAGATCACCCATGCGGGGGAAGAGGCAGGGGCCGGGGTGGATATTGGTGGGCGGGTGGACGTGAAGGGCGATGTGGGCAGTGGTGGTATGGTGCTGGTCACTGGGCCGGGGATTCATGTATTGCCTGGAGCGCGCATTGATGCTTCGGGCAAGGTGGACGGCGGACAAATTGCGCTGCACAGCGCGGGGGACGAAGGCACGATGATTGACGGGGCGCTGGTAGCTGACGGCAGCAGTTGGGACGGAGGGTTCATTCATGTGACCGGATCTTTTATCGGCTTGGGAGCGAATGGAGTGATCAGTGCCAACGGTGGTAATGGCGGAGGGTTTGTATTATTGGGAGCGGATCCCGAGGACGGTTCGGGTCAGATGCAGAGTTCGCAGATCGTGCTTGCGCCAGGTTCGCGGATTTCGGCGAATGGGGTGAGTGGTGATGGCGGCATGGTGTTGATCAACGCAGCGCGGGATGGCGAGGTGATGTTGGGCGGGCAGATCAGCGCGAGCAGTGATGCGGGAGTGGGCGGACAGGTGATGGCTTTTGGCGGGAATGTGAGTTTGAGCGGCACGGCGTTGATTGATGCCGGTGGTTATCGTGGTGGCGGGCAGGTGTATATTGGTGGCGGGGATCGGGGACGCGATGCGACTAAGCCCAATGCGCAGAATACCAGTGTGGCGGAGGGCGCGCTGATTTTGGCTAATGCGACGGGCGCGGGAGCTGGCGGCAGAGTGGTTTTGTGGGCGGATAGGCTAATGGATTTCCAGGGGGCGATTGAGAATAGAGGAGCGGGCGGAGGCGCGGGAGGTTTTACTGAAGTGTCTGGTCTGGAGTATTTGGGCTTTTACGGCACGGTGGATACCGGGG